>JAUQOS010000010.1:0-16282 GCA_030550775.1 Armatimonadota bacterium | reverse complement strand
CAACTCGTTCGGATGCTCACGCAGAGGCTGAAGCAACGGGTAGTTTTGTTCCCCAAAGCAGAGCGAAGCACGCACGGCTTGCAAAACCACTTTCGGGTTAGGGTTTTGCAGACATTCAGCAAGCAGAGGAATAGCCTCGGAGAGGTGTAATCGCCATACCGCCGAAACCAACTCGTGACGCATTAAGGTAGCCGACTCGCGCTGCAACCGCGCCGTGTAGAAAGGAAGTAGTGGGCGATTTTGTAAGCGTGCCAGTGCTTTGACTGCCGCCAAGCGGACTTGCTTGCGCGGATGTGTTGCCGAACGCAAGCGACATTCCCCTCCAAAGAATACCCCAATAGGAGCGTGTGGTTTTGGTGAGCTTTGGGTGGATGGCACTTAGCGCAGAGAGCGAGTCGGTATAATTCTTGTCGCAATGGCGTTTGAAGCTCTCCTGCTTGCGTTGATTGCTGCGTTTTGGGTGGGCGCGCTGCCCTTTGGATACTGGATTGCGCGCTTGCGTGGGGTTGACATCCGCAAGGCGGGTAGTGGCAATATCGGCGCGACGAATGTGTTTCGCATTCTGGGCGCCAAATGGGGGCTAACGGTTTTGGTATTGGATGCACTGAAGGGTTGGTTACCCACATGGATGGTCGTGCGCTCTGGGGCGGACGATGTATCGGCGATTTTAGTGGGGGTTGCAGCGATTTTAGGGCATACCTTCTCGCCCATCATCGGGTTCAAAGGCGGCAAAGGCATCGCGACGGGCTTGGGGGCGCTCTTGGCAGCGGCGCCGCTGACGGTGGCAGTTGCCTTCCCGGTGTGGCTGGTGGTATTCCTGCTCACGCGCTGGGTGTCGCTGGGGTCTATTTTGGCAGCAACGACGGTTCCGATTACCGCGTATTTTGCGGGGCACTCGCCGGCTGCGGTGGGCATTCTGGCTGCTGCAGCAGCGGTAGTAATCTGGAAGCACCGCTCGAACATCAAACGCCTGCTACAGGGTACGGAGCCGAAGCTGCAACTGCGCAACTCGCGGGCGAACTTGGAGCAGGCGTGCCTGAACTTGGCGCGAAACGCCGTGGAGCGCATGGTATTGGAAGGGGCGCGCATTGAGCCAGACCTGTCGCAACTGCCCGATGTATTGCGTGAGCCGGGCAGCGTGTTCGTGGCGCTCTATCAGGGCAACCAGTTGCGCGGGCTGATGGGCAGTTTGCTTCCTCAGCAGCCTACCCGTGCCCACGAGATTGTGTACCACGCCACACGCGCCGCGCTATTAGACCCCTACCATCCGCCTGTGGACGCCGCTGAGCTGCCCACACTGCGCTATGTGGTCTACTTGGTGGAGTCGTATGAACCGTTGCGCAATTTGGATCAGGTGGACCCTGCGCACGACGGCCTGTGGGTGGAATGGCAAGGCAAGCATGCGGTGTTGGCGCCGCCTGCGCCCAACTGCAGTCCACAAGACCAAATCCACTACGCGATGACGCGCTGCGGCGCGCCACGTGGCGAACGCCCCATCGTGTATCGCGTGCGCCTGAACCGACTGGGCTAACCGATGTGGGTCAAAATCTGCGGTTTGACGAACCTCACAGACGCCCATTTTGCAGCCGCTGCGGGTGCAGACGCGCTGGGCTTCATTTTTGTGCGCAGCAGCCCGCGCTACCTGCCCCATCATAGCCCCGACTGGCACGAGTGGCTACCGACACTCAACCGTGTGCGCGTGGCGGTGGTGCACCAACCCGATGAGCTGCCGACGCAGTGGCAGCTGTTCGACGCGCTGCAGTGGGTGGTGCCGCACGACACCCTGCCGGAGCCGTCCATGCTGCGCTGGCTACCAGAACTGCCCCTATGGATTGCTTTGCGCCTGCCGCCGCAGACCACCGTTGCCGACGCGCTGAGCATCCTCCACTGTTGGGCGCGCCATGCCGAGCGGTTTATTCTGGACACCTATCACCCAACGCAACTGGGGGGCACAGGTATCGTGCACGATTGGCAGCGCGCCGCCGCTCTCTGCAGCACTGCGCCCAAGCCGACCTTGTTAGCAGGTGGGCTAACGCCCGCCAATGTGGCGGAAGCCGTGCGCCAAGTGCAGCCCGCAGGCGTGGATGTTAGCTCAGGCGTAGAGAGCACTGTGGGGCGCAAAGACCCTGACAAGGTGCGCGCTTTCGTCCACGCCGCAAAAACCGCCTTAGGAGGGCACAATGGCTAAGGCGCCGCCCGTGCGCGAGCAACTCGGCTCGGCTGGAGCAGGCGCGGTTGCAGTGCTGGTATTCCTCAACATCCTGTGGGCAGGTGCGAACCCTGCCGCGCTGGTAATGATGCACAATCATCGCCCCGAATGGGTAGCCGCGTTCCGTTTCATCGGCGCCGCGAGCCTGATGTGGCTCTTGGTGGCAATCCCCCAAGTGCGGCGCACCTTGGCTGCCCACTTCCCCCGCCATTTGCCCCACTTGATGCTGGCAGCCGCTATTGGCTTTTTCGGCGTGTCAACCGCCTACTTATGCTACTTCTGGGGCACACGGCTCAGCACCGCCACCGAAGCTACACTCTTGGTCTCCAGCTCACCGATTTTCTACGCTATTCTGGCGCGCCTGTGGCTCAAGGAGCAGTTTCCCCCTGAAAAGACCGCGGGCATTATCTTGGGTATGGCAGGGGTGTGGGTGATCGTCAACAAAGGATTACTGTTGCGCGAGTTTTCGGGGGCGACATTGGGCAACCTGCTTGTGTTGCTGGGCGTGCTGACGGAAAGCATTAATGTGGTGGCTGCCAAGTCGTTGGCGATGCGCTATTCGGGCGTCGCGCTGCTGACAATTGAGGCGAGCTTCGCAGCGGTTTCTCTTACGGCGATTTCTCTCGTGTTTGCAGGCGCACCAAACCTCCACTGGACCCCCACCGACTTTGGGATGTGGTTTTACTTGGTGGTTGTTTGTACTGTGTTCGCGTTCTCTGTGTGGTTCTACTTGATGGAGCGCGCGCCAGTGGGGGCGATGGGGGTCACAATCTTCGCGCAAACGCCTGCAGCAGCGTTTATTGGCTACTTTGTGCTCAAGGAGCAGTTGCATCCCACCATCTGGATTGGCGCGGGGTTGATTATTGGGGGTATTTTACTTACATTGCGCACAAGGCGCACCAAGCCATAAACACTGGTCGGGGCGGGCAGATTCGAACTGCCGACCTCTCCCACCCGAAAGGAGCGCTCTACCATGCTGAGCTACGCCCCGACCGTGCCTAATTGTACCCCATCGCCTAGGTAAGTCGTCAAGGGGCACGAAAGAATCCGCTTGGATTCTTACGTGCGCCCTTACGGCAGACTCTTTCATCCTGCCCCCTGCCAGATCCCTCTCGTTACGCGAGGGGAGCCAAAAACCTGCCTGGTTCCCCCTGCATGCGGGGGAACCGACGGAGGGAGTTCGCAGAAGGCACATGGACATTCATTAGCTTACCAGCGTAAGTAGCCTTCCAACTATCTGCTTGTGGAGGTTTTCCTACCCCCAACTGAAAGATAGCGTTCATCTTCACACAATGCCTAACGGCACTGTGCACGCGATTGTTAGGCTATTTGCTTACCGTTTAGCTCTTGTAGCGATAAACGATACGCCCGCGTGTCAGGTCGTATGGCGACAGCGCAACCTTCACGCGATCGCCTGGCAAGATGCGAATGAAGTTGATGCGCATCTTGCCCGACAGGTACGCCAATACCGTGTGCCCGCCCTCAATCTCCACCTTGAAAGTGGTGTTGGGCAGACACTCGACGACGGTGCCCTCGACCTCAATCTCCTTGCCTTCCGTCTTCGCCATCACATCACCTCCTCTGTAATTTTACCAAGTTGCTCCCTATGAGAGACAGAGATTATGGCGCAAGTTCTAAGCCGACACATCGTGTGTCGGCTTTTGTTCGTCGGCGGGACGCCGACGCTATGCTTTAGCCTGCGCAGGCGGGCTTCGTTTGCACAGGAACGGCTTGAGCCGTCTATTCTTAGAAACAGTTTCCGAGATTCCTCACCTTCGGCTCGGAATGACAGATAGGTCAATGTGCCAAGAATGCCGTCATTCCGGACGCAGGCGAGGGCTCTCGCCTGCTCAAAACGGATAGGTAGCAGCTGGGGTTAATTTTACCTATTTTTCGGCGTGGATTGCACGCTTCGTGCGCACGGCCGCCACAAGACGCGGGATACCTGTGAACAGCGTGATGCCAGTTAGTGCCACAATCCAGAAGGCGGGCGGGATAGGTGCCAGCCAGCCGCGCCCGATGAGTTGGTTGCGAAAAGCGATACCTACGGTAGTGCCGAGAAGGCAGGTTGCAATGAACGCCCACTTGGGGGATTGAGCGCGGTACAGCCCTGTGAGCAGCCCTACGACGAACCAGCCGCCCAAGAACGCGGGCAGGCTGCGCATCAGCCCAAACGCATCCATTGTGCCGTGGCTGTATAAGCCGACCAGCACGAACAGGCATACGGCCGCAGCGTCGATAGCCATCCACTGCCAGCGCATACCATGAGGATACCTTACGAGCTGGGCTGCTACTTAGCGTACTCTTGTAGGGCTTGGTAGACGCTAGCGAGGGTGTTCTCCAGTTGTTTTTGGGTGGCGGTGAGGGTGAGGTCGGCGCGGGTGCGTTCCAGCACAGCGCGCAGGGCATCGGTAGCACGCCGCAGTCCGCCTGTAATCGCGTCAGGATAATCAAAGGTCACTAACTCGTCGTAGATTTCGTCCATCACGCTGAGCAGGGTTTCGGCATGGGCGATTTCGCCCGCGCGCAGCAGGTCTAACACATAGCGGCGGCATTCGGAAGCAGCTTCTGCGATACCATTGAGATAGGCGGGAATTTCCACGCCGAGTTCCTCAGGCTCTGGCAGGGCATCGCCCAACACGATGGCGTACAGCATCTCGCCTTCCACATACTCTTTTTCGGCATCGTGCAGGAAGCCCGAGTAGTACAAGTCGGGGAAGGGGCGCAGCAGTTCGCGAGCGCGTCCGATTTCGGCGTGCGCTTGGCTCAGCAGCTCGCGGCAGGTGTCGAACTCGCGGCGGTGCAGGCTGCGGATGGCGCGGGCGCACAGTTGGGTAGCCAGCCGACACGCCTGTAGCCCCGTCTCACGCGCTTGATGGCGCGCCTCCATTTGTTGACGCAACTGCTCGGCTATTGCACTCCAGTGGTTCATACGCGGGGATTATACCTGCTCTTTAGCGACGCGGATGCGAACGCTTGTACACCTCTTTCAGGCGGTCAAGGCTCACTTGCGTGTAGATTTGTGTGGTGCTGATATCTTCGTGCCCGAGCAACTCTTGCACAGCGCGTAGGTCTGCCCCGCCGCCGAGCAGGTGCACAGCAAACGAGTGGCGCAGGGTGTGGGGCGAGATGGGCTTCTCTATACCTGCCTGAGTTGCGTAATGCTTGAGTTTGCTCCAGAACGCCACGCGGCTAAGCCCACCGCCCCGATCGTTGAGAAATAGGATGTCCGTGGGGCGTTTGGGGGTGGCGAGTTTTGGGCGCGCCTCGCTGAGATAGCGCTGCAACCAATAGACTGCGCTGTCGGTCAGCGGTAGCCAGCGCTCACGCCCACGCTTGCCTTCCACACGCACCAGTTGCTCGCTGAGATTCAGCTGTGCCAAGCGCAGCCCCAACAACTCCGATACGCGCATACCAGTGGTGTACATCGTTTCCAGCATTGTGCGGTCGCGCAGCCCATGGGGCGTGTCCAGCGGCGGTTGCAACAGCAACAGGCGTATCTCATGGGGCGTAAGCGTGGTGGGCAAGTCGCGATGCACCTTGAACGCTGCCAGCATTTCGGGGGGCTCGCAGTCCAGCACGCCCAGCCGATAGAGATGCTTGAGAAACGCACGCGCCGCACTAAGCTTGCGGGCGATGCTCGCTTCGCTCATGCCTCGACGGCTCAGATAGTGAATAAAACCTTCCCACAGCGTGGCGTCCCAACTGTGGGGGTCGGTGCGCTCGGCGCGCCTGAGGTACTCGCAAAACTGCGTCAAGTCTACCGCATAGGCATTCACCGTGTGCGGTGACGCCTGACGCTCGCGTGCCAGATAATCCAAAAACGAATCGAGATAGACTTCCATCGCTATCGGCTTAGGATGAGGGCACCGGGCACTTTCTCAAACACTTTCTCAAACGGTTTGTTCTCGCCCACGAGAATGATTACGAAAGTCGGATATGGATAGCTGACCTGTTCGGTGAGGAGTTCGAGCAGCTGTTCGGTTTTGCGCCCCATGCCACTCCAGCGCGGGCGCACGCCCAGCACCAGCAGTGGCTCATCGCGAAAGGCTTTGACCTCTTTCTGCACTAAGTAGGCTTTCACGATGTCGGGGTTCGGCATCAGTTGCTGCAGGACCGCTTGCAGCTGGGTGGGGCTTAGCCCGTGTGGCAGGAACTTATCGCGTAGGCTGATGTTTTTGCGCTCCTGCTGGGCAGTGGCGAGCTGGTCGTGGTAGGCGCGTATCTGGTGGCGATAAGTAATGGCGCGTTGCAGGTCGCCCTTGCTCATATAGTAATCATACAGGATGCCTGCCGCTTCGGTGGTGTAGTGGGGGTTGATTTGCATGGCGCGTTCCAGATAGGCGATGCCTGCCGCATCGCCTTGCTTGAGGAGCAGCGCGCCCAGCAAGAAGTTCGACGGGGCGTGGTTCGGGTCTTGTTGCAGAGCTTGCTGCAGGAGCGGAATCGCTTGTGCCTCGCCTTGGACTTCCAGCGTGCCCTCTGCCAGCGCGTAGAGTTCGTCTACGGTGAGCAGGGTCTGCTGTGCCTTCTGCTGCAGTTGCGCTACTTGTGCGCGGGTTTGCTGGAGATATTTGTGCTGCTCCTGCCACAGCGGTTGAATTGTCCGTTGCCAGTCGCTATGGAACTGGTCGGCAAGCGCGGCTTCGGCGGCTCCGAGCAGGTACTCGGCGGCACTTTGGGTGGGCAAGGCAGGTAGCGCCACTGGGGCAGGGCGCAAGGGGTCGCTGGAGGGCTTGAGGTAGCCAATCGCGCGGAGTCGATCTTGCAGCGAAGGGTGCGTATCAACCACATCGGTGGGGCGATTGAGCGCTTCCTGCAGGGTTTGGGCAGCGGTGGCGGGGTTCCATTCGCGCCGAAACGCCGCGCCCACTTCGTGAAACGGCTTGCCCAACGGCCTATGGCTGTGTTTGACTTGGTCGTACACGCGCTCCCAGTAGCGGTCCAGCCATTCCGCGCCGATAGGCATCAGGCAGAGCGCGTCGCCGTAGGTCTGCACGCCCACAACGCGTGCAGCGGTGCGGTCTGCCTCGTATTCACCTTGCCGACGCAACGCAAAGCTCATCGCCTCCAAACGCGGCATGTACCACTCAAAAAACGGCGTGAACAAGTCCCACCGCTGCTCGCGTTGCTCCAGATAATCCATCAGGTTTTCCCAAGTGCGCACTTGGCGGTAAATCCACTGTCCAAATCGGCTGTGCTGTCTGGAAAGGTGTCCCAGCTCGTGGGCGACCACGCCGCGCACATGCGGGTAGCCCAACACTTGCATCAGTGGCAGCCCTACAATGAGATAGTTTTCTTGCCAGCCGAAGACGCCCAAGCGCGGGCGTTGTACCATCGCGGCGTTGAACTCGGGGGTAACCACTACACGATGGATTGGAGGCGTGCCCAACTCTGTGCGCAGCCCGTCCAGCATCGCAAACAGGCGCGGCGCTTGCGCGCGCGTAATCTCTATGCCGCTGGGGCGTGGTAAACGCACAATCAGCGAGCGCGTGACCAGCCACGCCATAGTGCCCAAAACCATTAATGTCGGCAAGGTAAACTTTAGGTGCGCTAATACGAAGCGCGGAAACTGAATCAGCAGGTAAACTAGCCCCCCTGCCAACGCCAGCACTAGCAGCAGCATCAAGGCGATATAGGCATAGCCAAGCAGCACGAATAGCCCCACGCGCAGGCGATAGGCTTGTGGATTGCGCGCCGCGGCAACTTCGTAGCGTTTGAGCATCTGATCAAATAGGTCCGCCGTCATGTCAGTATTCCGCTTGACAATTCTTTGTACGCAAGCTATTCGAGTTTTCCTGCCAAGTTACTGCGAAATCAGTGGCTCAAACTGTTTGGGTGCCAATCGTGCTAACTCGCCTCGGCTTGTGGTCGTCAGCGGGGATTTCGACAAACTGCCACGAGGCACAAAAGCTGCTCACAAACATCCCACTCGGTTGCCACTCACCTTGCGCAGAAGCGATTCGTATTACCAAACAAGTAGCAGGCTGCCACCAGTAGGCAGCAGCCTGTGTGGATGTGAGAGGAGGTGCGGTGGTATTATCGGCGATAATCGGGTCCAGTGGTCTCGGGATAGGTGTAGATACCGCGCTGTTGGTATTCGAAGATAATCTCATCTTGGGTGCGGAAGCTGCCGTCGGGGCGGGTGAAGCTGGGGTCTTTGTAGAACTTGGCGTGCCCGTCGCAGAAGGTCCAGTTGCGCCCCTCTTGGTGGCGTTGACCGCGACGCCAGCGGGCGTCGTTTTGGCTGTTGCCGTAGCCTGGGGCGATGTACCAGGCTGCGAACACATTCCCGTTTGGCTCTACGCGGCTGCCCACATCGGCGATGAAGAAGGTGTTAGCAGGGAAGTTGATGCCTGCTAGCGGGCGCATCTTTTCGCCGCGATAGTTGTTGCGGTTGAAGCCAGGGTCGTAGGTGCGACTGAGGAAGTAGTTGCCCGCATACGACAACGGGAACACATTGCGCATGGCGTTGACCACATTACGCATGCCTGGGTACGCGCCTGGCATTTGGACGGCCAACAGCTGCGCCTCGTAGCAGTACGAACCGAACTTGTTGAAACCGCCCTTGTCCGGATCGCTGGGGCACTGGAAAATCTGCCAGTTCTTGATGTAGGGACCGCTGGCAATCGGGAATGAGAACACGCCGCTAAAGTACTCATCCCCAATGGCGTACACCCCGTTGGCATTCGGGATAGGGCTGCTGCACGGACCAACCCAACCCGTTTCAGGCAGGATTTCGTCCCAGTCTTGGGCATACATCATCGCCGCCAACCCAATCTGACGAGCGTTAGCAAGACAGGACGACTTGCGTGCGCTTTCGCGCGCTTGTGCAAACACGGGGAACAGAATCGCCGCCAAGATGGCGATAATCGCGATGACCACGAGCAGCTCAATCAGCGTAAACCCTTGCTTGCGCATGGCGTACCTCCGCGCAAGAGGGTACTCACAGGGAGGTTAAGGGATGGTAAAAGGGCGCGGTGGGGGCAGTTTGGGGTTTCGCTCCAGCGTCTGTTAGCTAGGTTTGCCTAATGCCCCGCTTCGCCTGACAGGAGTTGCGCCACATGCGCTACATCCTTATCGCCCCGCCCCGACAGGTTGACCAAAATCACGCTGTGGGGGGGCAAAGTGGGCGCGAGTTTCGTCAGGTACGCAAACGCATGGGCGCACTCCAACGCAGGAATAATCCCCTCGTGGCGTGCCAACCACGCGAAGGCTCCCAACGCCTCTTCGTCAGTCGCCACATAATACTCCGCGCGCCCAATTTCCTTGAGGTATGCGTGTTCTGGACCGACGCCTGGATAGTCTAACCCAGCCGAGACCGAGTGCGTGAGCCGAATTTGCCCGTCGTCGGTTTGCAATACGAGGCTGGCAGAGCCGTGCAGCACGCCGAATTCGCCTGCCACAAGGCTGGCGGCGTGTTCGCCTGTGTCCAACCCGCGCCCGCCGGCTTCCACACCAATCAAGCGCACGCCTTCATCCTCGATGAACGGATAGAAAATGCCGATGGCGTTGCTGCCCCCGCCCACGCTGGCTACCACGGCGTCGGGCAGCCTGCCTGCGTAGGCTAAGATTTGCTCGCGCGCCTCGCGCCCAATCACCGCCTGAAAATCGCGTACCATCATCGGATACGGATGCGGTCCCACGCAAGAGCCAATGATGTAGTGTGTGGTGCGCACATTCGTCACCCAGTCGCGAATGGCTTCGCTGGTGGCATCTTTCAAGGTGGCGGTGCCGCTCTCCACAGGCACTACCTTGGCGCCCAGCAACTGCATGCGGAACACATTCAAAGCTTGGCGACGCATGTCCTCCGCGCCCATGTACACCTCACATTCCAGCCCCAGCAGCGCGCAAGCAGTGGCGGTGGCGACGCCGTGTTGCCCTGCGCCCGTTTCGGCAATGATGCGCCGCTTGCCCATCCGCTTCGCCAGCAGGGCTTGTCCCAGCGCGTTGTTGATCTTATGCGCCCCTGTGTGGCATAGATCCTCGCGCTTGATGTACACCTGATGCCCCAACGCGCGGCTCAGATTCGCCGCAAAATACAAAGGCGTCGGTCGCCCCGCGAAGGTGATGAGGTAGTAGTTCAGCTCGCGTTGGAAGTCGGCATCGTGCTTGAGTTGGAGATATGCTTCGGTTAGCTCCTCAAGCGCAGGAATGAGCGTTTCGGGCACGAAGCGCCCCCCATAGCGACCAAAATAACCTTTTTCGTCGGGCGCAGTGTAGGCAGGCATAACAGCAGTATACCCGTCCAGAGCGCGCGAAACACAGCAGGTAGGTAATAGTAGTGCATCAACGGCAGTACGGGCATCAGCGGCGCGTAGGCAATCAGCGACCCCAGCCAGCCGAGCCAGCCCCAACGCCTCCGCAACCCCTCGCGCAGCGCCAGTAGATATGCCACCATCCCCAACTGCGCCACCCAAAAGCCCGGAAACACCAGCGTCAACGGCGCAGTGCGCACCAAATCCCAGTGCACAGTCGCTTGCGGTGCCGTCGGCACAAGCCAGTTGAGTACAGTAGATGAAACTGCCTTGAACCGCTTGAGCCGCTGCTGATGGTACTCGGTGTTGCTCGGTATACGCGCATGGTAAAACAATCCGTAGGGCGCTAACAATAGCAGGCACGCACCTGCCAAAGCCAAGCCACGCCACAGGGGCGCACGAGGAGCGGGGCGAACCTTGCCCCCAAGCGCGTCCGCGTCGGCATCAGTTGTGCCCCGTCGCACCTGCCATCCCACGCCAAGAGCACATAGCCCCATCAACAACGGCAGCGCAATCGCCTGCTCGTAGCTTAGCAACGCTCCAACAAAGCTGATAAGTCCCAACGCTCCCCATCGCGCTTTGCCCGTGCGCGTGAACCAGCAAGTGCCAATCAGCGCCAGCAAGGCAAACAGCGTCATCAGCGTTGCGGTGCGTCCCGGAATCCACCCCACCGCGCGATAGGCGAAGCTTCGTTGGTGCAAATCCATCAGCGACGGAATAAAATAGAACTCGGTCAGCAGCGCAAACCCAATGCAACCGGCAAGCACTCCGCGCCGCCAATCGCGGATATACCAGCCCCACGCCACGCCGATAAGCAACACCAGCCAGCCCACCCAGCTGGGCAGCAGGGGCAAGAACCCCGCTTGCCACACTGTGAAAATCAGCCCCGCGATAACCGCTAACGCCCGCTGGCGTGTGAGCGCATAGCCAAACGCCACCACCAACAGCGCGTTCGCCACCACCAGCACACCGTTGGTCCACTTCCACGCCAACAGGTTCTCGCCCCAAAGCCAGTAGTCCAGCTGATAGAGTACGCTTGGCAGCGGGCGATAAAACCCGTTCCCCAACACCCAATCGCCCACAAACCACTCCCACACCGCGTGGGGCTGCTGCAACCGACGCAGAATAAGGCGCGTATCGTGGTTCTCGAAGCTCTCCTGCAAGCCGTCGTCGTAATGCCACACCACGACGGCAACCAAGTTCAGCGCGACAAGCAGCCCCAGCCATGCCATCCAGCCGCGCACGCTTTTCCCGTTCGCACTGAGGTACACTTTCCCTGCTATGCGATCAGTCGCGACGATCCTGCTGACGCTGATAGGTATGCTGTTGGCATCCGCGCAAATTGACAAAGCCGCGGAGGAATGGCTCCAGCAAAGCTTTCAAGCCTACAGCCAGCTGCAAAGCCTCCAGAGCCGCACCACCGTCACGGTGTTGATGATCACCCCCCGCTACCCCAACGGTATGCCTGTGCAGAAGTATCTCTATGCGTACACGCTTCAGCCGCCCGCGAAGCTCAACCTGCTGGTCAAAGACGCAAACGCGCCCGGCGAGGGGCAACGCTATGTGAGCGATGGGCAAACACTGCGCAGCGCGGAGGGGGCAAAGCCTGTCGGCAACTCGGGCGCCGCCTTGCTGGAGATGCTCAGCGACTTCGGCGTGCTGCCCACCTACGACCTCGTGTTTGTCTTAGGGGGCAAACCCAGCCAAGAGAAGTTCCGCAAGCAAATCACGCGCCTGCGCATCGCCCGCGAGGATGAACAACAAGTCGTGCTTACAGGGCGCATTCGCAACGAACGCGGCAAAGAAGACGGGCTGGAAATCACCATCGATAAAAACTCCAAGCTCATCCGCACGCTCAAAATCCGCAACGAGGTCACCATCGACGACCAGCCTGGTGCGCTGGAACTGGTGATGGAGTTCGAACCCTCGCCTAATGTGCCCGTCTCTGAGCAAACTTGGAGCATGCCCCAAAAGTAAGGTATACTTGGCAGCCCCAATCGTCTAATTCTGCAGGAGTGAGGCACAGATGTACGGTGGCATGCGCGGTTCTGGGCGCGTCTTCCGCTTGCTAATGCGCCATGCGGGCGTCTCCCGCGAAATGGGAGGCGAGGAACTCTCCATCGCGGTGCAGCGCGTTGACCAGATGTTCATTGAGGCATTAGAGCGCGGCGCCTCCGACATTCACATGCACCCCGAACACAACGCCTTGCGCATCCGATTCCGCATCGACGGTGTGCTGCACGAGTACGATGTGATTACCCAACCCGACTTGATTCAAGCGATGATTAGCCGCGTCAAACTCGCGGCGAACATGCACTTAGACGAAAAGCGCGACACCCAAGACGGGCGCATCGATATGGAGTACATGGATCGGCGGCTGAGCGCGCGCGTCTCGTGCATCCCCACGCTCAACGGCGAGCGCATCGCCATGCGCTTGTTAGACCCCGCCAAAATGCAGGTCAAACTCGACGCGCTCGGCATGCCCCAAGAGGTGCTGGCGAACTGGCGCCGCGCCCTCCAAGTTGCCTACGGCATGCTGGTTGTGACGGGACCCACCGGCTCGGGCAAGACCTCCACCCTCTACGCCTCCCTGCACACCCTCGATCGCGTGCGCCGCAACATCGTGACCGTAGAGGATCCCGTGGAGTACGAGTTTCCCGACAACGTGATGCAAGTGCAGGTGACAGAGAAGGTCACCTTCCCACGGGCGTTGCGGGCAATGCTGCGCCACGACCCCGATGTGATCATGATCGGCGAGATTCGCGACCGCGAATCGCTGCAGATAGGCATCCAAGCCGCACTCACGGGGCACCTGGTGCTGTCTACCTTGCACACCAACAACGCGATTGAAACCATCAGCCGTATGATTGACATGGGCGCGGAGGACTATTTGATTGCGGCCACCTTGCAGTGCGCAATGGCACAGCGATTGGTGCGCCTGATTTGCCCTGATTGCCGCGTGCCCTACCAACCCACGCCCGACGAGATCGCCGCGCTCAAAATCCCACGCGAGTGGCTCTCGCAAGCTCGCTTCTGGATTGGTAAGGGCTGCAAAAACTGCATGAACACGGGCTATCGCGGGCGCACAGGCATCTTCGAGCTGCTGCGCATCACCCCCGCCATCCGCGAGGCGATTGTCAACCGCGCCTCAGGCGACCAGATCTTGCAAATCGCCGTCAAAGAGGGCTTCCGCACGATGCTCGACGACGGGCGCGACAAAGTGCTGCGCGGCATGACTACCCCCCACGAGGTCATCCAAGCCGTCTACGCAGGCGTCTACGAGGAGTGAACATGGTATGGCTACCACAATCTCAGACGGTGAGCAGCCTAAGGAAGCATTGGAGGCACTTGTGATAAAGGGCTCTCTCAAGCAGGTGCTAAGCGCATCATCCACGCCCCCACCGAAGAGGCACACCTAAGTGTGCCCAAAAACCTTCGTGGGCGCAGCCGATGGTGCTCGTAGGTACACATAGGCTCTGTGCGTTCGCAAAGGCAGGGGTGCTTCTCCTGCTGCAAGCCTTGCGTAGCATGGAAACCGTTCACATTTCTCCAAACGCAAGCGGGGAGTCGCCCGCTATCGCGTGCCTACAGTACTGCGAGCAGCGTGGTAGGAGCAGATAGTCGCACGCGATACTGCCGAACAACTTGCTTATGCACTGGAGGCGCACGATAGAATGCGTTTCCGCAAAGCTACACGCTGTGCGATCTGGAGGGCTGAACCGTGGATTTTCGGTTTGAAGTGACACACACCTCAACGCGGTCGCACGCACGTTTGGGCGTGCTGCATACGCCGCACGGGCTAGTGGAGACGCCCGTGTTTATGCCCGTGGGCACGCAAGCCACCGTGAAAACACTGAGCCAAGACGAGTTGGAGCAGCTCGGCTTCCGATTGATTTTGGGCAACACCTACCACCTTTATTTGCGTCCTGGCGACGAGCGCCTCGCGCGCTTCGGCGGGCTGCACCGTTTTATGAGCTGGAGCGGCGCCATCTTGACCGACAGTGGCGGCTTCCAAGTGTTCAGCCTTGCCAGCCTGCGCCAGATAGACGACGACGGCGTGACCTTCCGTTCGCACATTGATGGCTCGGAACACCGCTTCACGCCTGAGCGCGCCATCCAAATCCAGCAGAACTTGGGCAGCGACATCATGATGGCGTTTGACGAGTGCCCTCCCTACCCTGCTGACTACGACGCCGTCGCACGCGCAGTGGAGCGCACCTATCGCTGGGCAATCCGCTGCAAACAAGCGTGGCAATCCAAGCCAACTAACCAAGCCCTGTTTGGCATCATTCAGGGGGGCGTTCACGATGACTTGCGCCTGACGAGCCTCGAACAGATCACCTCGCTGGAGTTGCCCGGCTATGCTATCGGTGGCGTGTCGGTGGGCGAACCAGTGGAAGAGATGCGCCGCATCGTGGAGCTGGTTGCTCCGCGCATGCCAACCAACAAACCCCGCTATCTGATGGGCGTGGGCACCCCCGACGATATTCTCCACGCCGTACAGCAAGGCGTGGATATGTTCGACTGCGTGCTGCCCACGCGCTTGGCACGCCACGGCGCGGTTTACACCTCGCGCGGGCGATTAAACCTGCGCAACGCCAAAAACGCCGATACTCAAGAGCCAATAGACCCCGAATGCGACTGCTGGGTATGCCAACGCTATTCGCTGGCGTACATCCATCACTTGTTCCGCGCCGAGGAGATGCTTGGCTATCGGCTGGCAACTTACCACAACCTCGCCTACTACGCTCGCTGGATGGCACGCATCCGCGAGGCAATCCGCAACGGCGAACTGTAGCCATCTCAAGATAGGCACAACGCAGGGTAGAATTTCCCATGATGGACAAAGTTCCGCGCATCGTGGTTGCCAAAGTGGGCTTAGACGGACACGACCGAGGCGCCAAGGTTGTCGCCCGCGCGTTGCGCGATGCAGGCTTCGAGGTCATCTACACAGGGCTGCGTCGCACGCCCGACGAGGTCGCCCAAATCGCCATCCAAGAAGACGCCGATATCGTCGCGATTAGCATCCTGTCGGGGGCGCACATGACCCTGATTCCTAAGGTGATGGACGCGCTAAAGCAGCGCGGCGCTGACGACATCATCGTGATTGCAGGCGGCACCATCCCCGACGACGACGCCGAAAAACTCAAGCAGATGGGCGTGCGCGGCGTCTACCCGCCCGGCACGCTGATTGAAGAGTTCGTGGAAGATATCCGCCGTATGCTGGCAGAACGCGCTGCAAGCGTATGAGCCGGACAACCGCTTCCCAAACGCGCCTAAGCGCGGATGATTTCGAGCGGACTTACTCGGGCAAACGCGCCGAGCTACGGCGTGGCGAGGTGCACAAGAAAGTATCTGCAAGTCGCGGACACGGCCGCATCGCGATGCAAATCGGTAGCTGAACTGCGAACTTCGCTGAGAAGGGCGATTTGGGCGAAACCTATGCTGCCGAAACGGGTTTCTGCATCTAACGCCTGCTGGCGAAAGCGTGTTAGCCCCTGACACCGCGTTTATCCGCAAAGAACGCCCCTCGCCCGACAGGTTTCGCCTGTTCGTAGTTGACAAGGGTACGGAATCAGCACCAACGCTAACTCAGGTTGCCACCGTGTTGCGATTCCTCGCCTTCGGCTTGGAATGACGGCGCTATGCGCACAAGGAATGTTTTATCACCCGAAGCGTAGCTACTGACAAGGGTACAGGGCTCCGCCTCAGTTGCCGAAGCCATTGCCTGAGTTTTCCGACACCCCCTCCGTGAGGTTCCCCCTACAAGTAGGGGGAACCGCGCAGAGTTCGGTTCCCCCTCGCTTGCGGGGGG
>JAUQOS010000077.1 GCA_030550775.1 Armatimonadota bacterium | reverse complement strand
TGGTTCCGCGAGAAGCGAGAATACCTCAAGGTGTTCGCCGCTGCCGATAGTCGCGTGGAGGGCTGGTTCAAGGCGGAGTTGTTGATGTTATTCACGCGCCTGTGGGAGTCGGGCGTGATTGAGTGGTTCGAACGCGAGGCAAACCTCCCCGCGCCCAGCGGCGGCAAGTGGGGGTGCTTAGCTACGTTTGAACCGTTTCTCTATCTCGTCCCACGCGAGGGTGAGCGTAATCGGGCGCCCGTGCGGGCAGAGGTAGGGGTTTTCGGTGCGGGCGAGGTCTTCGATGAGTTTGCGCATTTCAGGCGGGCTCAGCGGGTCGCCCGCCTTGACCGCCATTTTGCATGCGGTGGCTGCCCATACCTGCTCGCGTGCCATCGGTAATCGTTTGTTGACCGATAGCTCGGCTAGCTCATCTACGATGTCACGCAACACCTGCACAGGGTCGCCCTTGAGCGCAGCGGGCACCGCACGCACCAGAAAGGCATCTTGCCCGAACGGTTCCAACTCAAAGCCTATCGCCTGCAACTCGGGTAAGCGCTCCTGCAACAGCAGCGCGTCACGACGGCTGAGTTGCAGTATCTCAGGGGCGAGCAGATGCTGCTTAGGCACGGGCGTACCTCCGCGTGTGCGGTGGAGTTGTTCGTACAGTACGCGCTCGTGCGCCACGTGCTGGTCAATCAGCACCAATCCGTGCTTGGTTGCGGCTACGATATAGGTGTTGCGTACCTGCCCCAAAATCTGCAGATCTTCCAGCAGATAGGCGAAAGGTAGATGGCTTGCGCGCACAGGCTCGGCTTCGGGTGAAGGGGTCGCAACTACATCCTCCGCAGCGGGGATGGGGGGCATTGGTGTTGGTGCGTGATCGGCAGGTTCGTCTGTGTGGCTGGGCGCTTCGGGTGCTATGACTTGCGTTGCGGGCATAGGTATGCTTACTCCAGACGCAGCGGCTGCATGGGTGGCTTCTTCATGGGGCGGGCTTGTTCGCTCAGTGGGTACAGGCTCCAGACCCGCGCGTTGAAGCAATAGCTGGTGCAGGGTTTCAGCATCGGGCAGGCGCGGGGGTGCCACCACACTTGGCTGCCCGCGCACAGCACCTGCAGGCAACGCGCTTGGAATCATGCCATGGTGCAGCAGCGCGGCGCGCACGGCGTTCACCACCGCCTCAAACACTGCCTGCTCGCGCGCAAAACGCACCTCGATTTTGGCGGGATGCACATTTACATCCACCAAGCGCGGGTCTACGCCCACCAGCAGTACGCACGCAGGGTATCGCTTTTCGGGGGTGAGGCTTTTGTAAGCCTCATCCAGCGCGGCGGTAAGCGTTTTATTGCGCACGGGGCGCAAGTTCACATAGAAGTATTGGTGTTGGCGTGTCGGGCGCGTCAGGTGCGGAGGTGCCACTAGCCCCCACACGCGCACGCCATCGCGCTCGTAGTCCACCTCTACCATGCCCTGCACCAACTCGCGCCCCCAAATGGAAGCCACCGCTGTCAGTAAATCACCGTTGCCAGGGGTGAAAATCAGCTCTTGTCGCTCGTGCACCAAGCGGAACGACACATCGGGGTAAGCAAAAGCGTAGCGGGTGACGGTTTCCACGATATGCCCCAGCTCGGTAGGCACCGTTTTGAGGAACTTGAGGCGGGCAGGCACATTGTAGAACAGGTCGCGCACGGTTACGGTGGTGCCAATCGGCGCACCCACTTCCTCCACGCGCTTGATTTCACCGCCTTCCACCACAACAAGCGTGCCAGTATCTTCTTCGAAGGCGCGAGTGAGGATTTCCATGCGGCTGACGCTGGCGATGCTGGGCAATGCCTCGCCCCGAAAGCCCAGTGTGACGATCGCGTTGAGGTCGGCATCGGTGCGGATTTTAGAGGTGGCATGGCGTTGGAGGGCGTTGAGGGCGTCCTCGCGCCGCATACCGATGCCGTCATCTCGCACGCGGATGAGCCGTCGCCCGCCCATCGCCACTTCGATTTCGATGCGCGCTGCGCCAGCGTCTAAGGCATTTTCAATGAGTTCCTTGAGAGCGGAGGCGGGGCGTTCCACCACTTCACCTGCGGCGATACGGTTGACCAGCTGCTCGTCCAGCGTGCGGATTGGACGGCGTTCGGGGCGTGTACGCATGTCTACAGTGTACCTCATAGGAGGCGGTTTGGGCATGGGGTACAACTTGCGTGGGCAGCTCTGTGTTGGCAGCTAACCCGCTTGCGCAGAGTGGGCTTAGCCGACACAGAAGTGGCAGCGGCTCTCTGTTTCGTGGATGACTCTTGCTCCTTCGCTTACCGAAACAACAAGCTGCCTTCCAGAAACACGAACCGCGTCTGCGTGTGGTCAAAACCAACGCCAATCCGCAACCGTTGCAACAGGCGGTTGCGGAACGGCAGCCGATAGAACAGGCGCACTTGGTACTCGTTTGCCGCGACACCAATGCTACGCCGGTAGGCGATGCCTACCCCGTCAAAAAGGTTTTTCACCACATAGAGGCTTGCTGGGCGCAGCCCCGTGTAGTCCAGTGTGAACTGTTCCAAATCCAACGCTTCCGCGATGCCTGTTTCCAACGGCAAGAACAGTTGGGGCAGCACTTGTGCGGTCAGGATATCGCCGATTTGCTCGCGCAACACTTGGGCGGGATCAACGCCGCGAGCAAGCGCCGCCAACGCCTGCCCACGCCCCAGTAGCGTGAGGATCGTTTGCTCCGACAGCCCTGGCGGCTCAGAACGTGCCGTCAGGTTCAGGCGTTCGGGGTCGTCCAGTGCGCCGCGGATACTGACCTCCACGCGGTAGCGTGTCGGCTCGCCCGTGAAGTCCGAAGCGACCACACTGGTAGTGGCGCGCACATCTAACTCCACGCGGGCGATGGTCTCACCTGTGGCGCTGGCAGCAGGGTAGCTGAGGCGTGCCACACTGTCGGGCTCGATGCGCAAGCGAGCGGTCGGCAGGTTGAACACGCCGCCCCGCAAGCTAAACTCGCCCACAAGCGTAGGCGCGCTCAGCGAGCCACCCACCTCCATCGCGCCCTCGAGGCGAGCGTCCAAGTTCGGGTTGCGCAGTACGAAGTCGTCCGCAAGTTGTACGCGCACATCGAAGCGTGGGTCTATGGGCAGCGGCTCGCCTGCCTCGCGGGCGGGTAGCTCAGGCGGCAGATAGAGAAAGCCGTGCTTCACTGCGAACGCGCCTTGTGCGAGAGGCTTGCGCCAGTCGCCAGTGATTTGCGCCGCGCCCGACACCACGGCGCGTCCTCCTGTGCCCAGCACGGGCAGCTTCGGCTCGTTTGCAGTGAATGCCGCCGCAAGCACACGCAGGTTCACTGTGGGCTGCTCGCTCGCGAACTCGACCGAGCCTTCCACCTGCACAGTGCCCCCCTCCGACGAACGCGCCTGTGCTTGCACAATCCGAGCCTCGCGCCCATCAAACACGACTTCAACGCCTAGCGCCTCTAACGCCGTGTTCAATCCCTGCCACGCCAGCTGATCGGCTTGCACCTGCAATCGCCCGCGCGGCTCAGGCGATGCCAGCGTGCCGCCGATTTCCAGCAGCGCGTCGATTGTGCCCTGAGTGCGCTCGGGGTCAATCGGCGCCAACAGCCCCAGCATCGTCAACGGCTGCTCACGCAGGCGCGCCTGCACCAGAATCGGTTCGTCGTCAGGAATGCCCAACGGCGACCAGTGGAACGGCACACGCCCCGACAATCGCGCCTGATAGTCGCCCACCCGAATCAGCGCATCATCGGTTTGGATAACGCCCTCGCGCACTTCGATTTCGCTGAAGAGCAGTTGGTCTATTGTGTAGTCGGCGATGCGGAGGTCGCTAACCGTTGCGCTCAGCTGGAGTTCGGGCGATTCGGGGCTGCCTTGACCGATTAGGCTTACATCCAGCAGCCCGTCGAACTCAGGCAGGCTGGGGTTCCACAAGCGCGCCCAGCGTAGGGGCAGTTGCGCAGCTTCCAAGTCGGCGCTGACGGCTTCGGGCGTATAGGCGAGGCGGGCGTTGAGGCGAGCTGTATCGGCTTGCCAGCGCAGTTGAGCAATCTCGGCGCGTTGCGTGCGCAACCGACGCAGCGTGGCAGCCACTTGCTCGGCAGGCGGGGCGTTGGGAGGCGCATCGGAAACGCCTTGCCAAGTGGCTTGCAGCGCCAGTGTGCCCAGCGGCTGCGCGCGCCACTCCAGCGTCTCCGCGTTCAGGCTTAGCTCGGCACGGGGCTGGCTAAGCGCGCCCTCCACACGCAACTGCGCCGATATCTGCCCTTGCAAAGTTTCAATCCGCTCGGCGACGGTGGGGGGCAGCGCGTCAGGAACGGCGCGCACCACTTGGCGCAACCACTCAATAGGCACTGCGTCGGCGCTTGCTTCAAGGTGTAGCGATTGCGTGGCGAGGTCATACTCCAGTTGTGCAAGTTGTAGTTCACCCTGTGGTGGGCGCAGGGCAAGTTGGGCATGTAGCGTGCCCGCGGTCAGCGGCTCGCGGGGGGGCGTTTCAGGTGGGCGCAAAGACAAAGTGCCTTCCAACTCGCCCAGCGGAGCATCATTCAGCTGCGCCTGACGAATGGTAAACTGTGTGTCCACAGCTGGAGCTTCGGGCGTGCCTGTAGCTTGCCCTGCCAGCGTGAGCTGCCCCGCCACGCGGTACTCCACGGGCAGATAAGGCGTCAGCACCGCAAGTGAGGCGTCGTGCAACTGCCAGCGCGCCTCGAACACACCGTCGGAACGCCAGCTGCCATGCGCTTCCAGCTGCCCGCCCTCTAACTGCGCCTGCGCCGACGGCACTTGTATTTGCACCTGCCCATTCTGGAACTGCGCTACTACCTCCACGCGCGTGCCTCGCAACAGCGTGCGGTCATACTGGATGGTTTCTGCGCTCAGATTCGCGTCCACGACGAACTGTTGAGGTGTGCCGGTGGCTTCAAACGCGCCCGAAGCCACGCCCGCCAGCGGCAGCTCGCGCCGCAGCCAATCAGGTATTGTGGCGAGATCCAACTCGTATAGGTTGCCCTGCAAGCGGAAGCGCGGCGACTGGTCGGCTCGCTCGGGTAGCTGCACCACGCCTGACGCCCACAGTTGCGCTGCGCGACGCAGAATCTGCAACTCTGTAATGCGCAGTTCGCGCTCAACTAAGTTGAGGTTGGCGATCGCCACTTCCGCGCCGATGTCGCCCAGCCGCCCGTCGAACACCACCGCTTCCATCACCGCCTGAGGGGCGCGCAGACTGCCCCGCGCTTGGGCTGTGAAATAGCCGATGCCATCCACACGCAACGGCTCGCCCTCGGAGTTTTGCAGCGGCGCGCCGTTCGCGTAGCCCAGTAGCGACGCCACCAAGTTCAGGTCCAACTCGTCGGCATCCAGTGTAAGTTCAAAGCGGGGATCATCGCTCTCAAGCGCGCTGACCGTGCCCGACAGCTGAATTGCTCCCACACTGCCTTGCAAAATCGCGATCGGAACATCCAGCGTGCCGTTGTGGTAGCGCACGCGGGCGCGCACACTGCCCAACGGCTGGCGATTGTACACGAGCGAACCGCACAGAAAGTTGGCTTCAATTTGCGGGTTGTCAACCGCGCCGTGGGCGATGAGGCTCAGCGTCGCTTTGCCCTGCAGAGGCGTTTCGCGCAGGGCAGGGATCCGATGCAAGGGCAAGTCAGGCATGTGGGCGTAGAGGCGAAATTGTGGCGTTTGCGGGCGGATATCCATCCACAGTTTGCCACGCACCATATGCCCCGCGTACTCAGCTTGCAGTTCAGGCAAGTAGAGCTGCCCGTCGGTGAAGATAAGCGGGCTGCGCAGACGAGTAATCGCGCCTTGCGGGGTGTCAATGCGCTCCAGACTTGCGGCGCCGACCAGTTTAGGCTGCTCAGGTGTGCCAGTGAAGCGCAACGTCGCTTCAAACTTGCCCTGTGCGAGAGGCTTGTCTTGGCGCACGAGGCGCCACAACGCTGCGGCGTCGCCAACCACCTTTGCTTGCCCCTCGAAGCTCAGCGGTGAGCGTTTCCAATCAAGCTGCAGTTGCGCCGCGAGCCTACCGTCAGCTGATTGCACCGCCCCCGCTAATGCAGACTCGGTGAACACAAGTGCAAACCGTGCCTTGCGCCAGGGCAAGGCGCGCTGGCGGAATGTTGGGTTAGTGGCGACGCCCTGAGCTGTGCCCTGTAAGCGCAGGGGCTGGTCGGGCGCGTACGTTAGTTGCAACGCTACCTGCCCCTCCGCGCGTTGCAAGTCGAACTCCGTGGCGGGCAGGTAGGGCTTGAGGCGTGTGCCGTCTACTTGGCTGGCGCGGGCATCTATCAGCCAGCGGGTGCCGTCAGAAAGCGCGTGCACCTCCAACTTGCCCAGTGCGTCGCTGGCGCCGTGCGCGCTGAGGTAGCCGCCCAGCGATGGTTGGCTGTAGGTCAGTTCCTCAATCCACGCAGTGGCGCGCACGGGCGAGTTCGGCAGAAAATCGTCGAAATAGAGCGTGCCGCGGCGGGCAATCACGCGCAGACTGAAGGGCGTCGGTTCGGGCGGGCGCGGCGGGCGCAATAACGGCTCGATGTTCCATACGCCGCGACGGTCGCGTTGAAGCCATACCTCCGGGCGATGGAGTTCCACAGTTAGCGGCTCACCATCGCGCGGCGGGCGCAGCCAGATTGTGCGCGCACTTAGCAATCGCTCGCCCGTGAGAGTGCGCACCTCCGGGTTTGCCAGTAAAATCCCATCCCAGCTGAGGAGTACGCGCTCCAGTTGAACATCCAGTTCGGCTTGGCGGCGAGCATACTCACGGAGGGCAGGCGGCAGGCTCTCTTCCACCGCCAGCTTTACTCGCCATAGATACATTGCGCCCGCCAGCGCCACCAACGCTGTCGGCACCAGCGTCAGCAGCCACTGCGCAACGCGCCACAACAGTACCCTATGCGCTCTCCACCGCACCGACTTTGGCGAGCCTCTCTGCCATCACGCGCTGCGAGAACGCGATCGCGTTATACGAACTGCGAATGAACGGTCCCGACGCGACGAACAGGAAGCCCATCTCCTCCCCCAACACGCGATACTCTTCAAACTGGTCAGGATGGATATACTCTTGCACGGGCAAGTGGCGCTGCGTGGGGCGCAAGTACTGCCCGATGGTCAGCGCATCCACACCCGCGTTGCGCAAATCGCGCATCGTTTGAATAACCTCTTCGCGCGTCTCACCTAATCCAAGCATAATGCCCGACTTTGTGTAGATGCTGGGGTCTAACTTTTTCACGGTTTCCAGCACTTTAAGCGAGCGGTCGTATCGCGCTTGTGGGCGCACAATAGTTTGCAGGCGTTCAACGGTTTCAATGTTATGATTGAAAATCTCAGGCTGAGCATCCACTACGCGGCGGATGCACCAAGTCTTCGCCTTGAAGTCGGGCGTCAACACTTCCACGATTGCGTAGGGGATGGCTTCGTGTAAGGCGCGGATGGTCGCCGCAAACTGTCCTGCGCCCTCGTCGGGCAGGTCATCGCGGGCGACTGAAGTCACCACGATATGTTTTAGCCCCATGCGCTTGGCGGCTTCCGCAAGGCGCTGTGGCTCTTGCGGGTCTACAGGCAGCGGTTTGCCCGTTTTGATGGCGCAGAAGCCACAATGGCGTGTGCAAATATCGCCCAAAATCATAAAAGTCGCGGAGCCTTTAGACCAACATTCGGGCAAGTTGGGGCAGCGGGCACTTTCGCACACCGTGTGTAGGCGCGCCGCGCGCATCATCTGTTCCACTTGTTGCACCTTTTCTGGCTTGGGCAGGCGTACCTTCAGCCATTCGGGGAACTTGCGGTTGACCAGTTCAATCCGTGCCATCGGCACTATTATACCGAAGTGCGTACGCACAACAGGGGTATACTTTGCATGCCAAATGCAACTGCACACCTTGCGCCTGTGGCGGTTCCGCAACTACACGCACGCGCATATGGATTTCGCCCCGCGCGTGAACATCCTCTTGGGGGCAAACGCGCAAGGCAAAACGAACCTGCTGGAGGCAATTTATTACCTGAGCGCGTTGCGCCCACTGCGCCCCGTGCGCGAGCAAGACCTCATCCAGTGGGGCGCGCCCGAAATGCGCCTCTTCGCCCGCTACGAGCAAGACGGGCTAACCGATGAGCTTCAAATCCGCTTGCCGCTTCAGGGCAAACGCGTCATCGTGCTCAATGAGCAGCCTATCACCAAGCAGAGCGCACTGGTAGGCAAGCTGGCAGTCGTTTGCTTTACCGCACAAGATTTAGCCATTGTGCGGGGCGAGCCTGCCGACCGCCGCCGCTTTCTGGACGCCGAGATCAGCCTGCTCAGCCACCGCTACCTCTACTCGTTGGCGCATTACAAACGCGCCGTGGAACAGCGCAACCACCTCCTACGCGGCTATTTGGAGGGCACCGCCACCTTAGACAGCCTGCCCGAATGGAATGCGCAACTGGTCAAATATGGCGCGCGGCTGTTTCACGCCCGCAAGCAGTTCTTGGAACGGCTGAATGTGTTGATTGCCGCCACACATCGCGCCCTTACAGGAAATGCCGAAATGCTTACCTTGCGCTACTTGCCTGGCTTGCCCCTGCGCGAGCCGCTGCCCGACAAGGAAGAAGACTGGCACGACGCCCTGCTAAGCGCGTTACACCAGCTCGCCAACGAAGAACTGCGCCGCGGCACCACGCTGGTAGGACCCCACCGCGACGATTTCCAAATCACTATTGACGGCTACGATGCTCGCCTGTATGCTTCGCAAGGGCAACAGCGCACCGCGGCACTGAGCTTGCGCCTCGCCGAAGTGACATTAGTGGAGTCGATTCGCCAGGAGCCGCCCCTCGTGCTGCTGGATGATGTGTTTTCCGACTTGGATCCTGCCCGTCGTCGGCAACTGGTTGCCTTTTTGCAGCCGCGCACGCAAACCTTTATCACCTGCACCGACCTTAGCGCGTTCGACGAAGCCACGCTCAGCGACGCCGCGCTGTTTGAGGTGCATCAGGGGATGGTGAACCGCCGTGCGTGAGCTGCGCACAATAGGCGACGTCCTGCGCCGCCTGCTAAGCGAGCTGGGCGTTGATCGCCAGCTGCGCACTTACAACGCCTTAGCCCACTGGCACGAGATTGTGGGCAAGCCAATCGCGCAAGTCGCCCGCCCGTTGCGCCTTGACGCCGACACGCTGTGGGTCGCCGTCAAAAGCCACACCTGGGCGCAGGAACTGAACTTTCAAAAAGGAACTATTTTGCAGCGGCTCAATGAGCGCGTTGGCGAGCCGCGCTTCAAAGATATCCGATTCACGGTGCGCGCGGCTTTGCCACCGCTTCGGGGCACGCCGCTGGCTACGGAAACCGAGCGGGCTGCACTGAACAGCGTCGTGCTCTCGCCTGAAGAGGAGGCGCAGATTGAGGCGCGTGTAGCGCAGGTAGCAGATGCCCGATTGCGCGAGGCATTGCGTCGGGCGCAGCGGGCAACAGCGCGCTACCAAAAATATCTGGCGCAGCAAGGCTGGCGACAATGCGCGGTGTGCGGTTGCTACCACAGCGACGATTCAGCCGTCTGTTTTCTCTGCGAGAAAGGGGTATAGGCGCGGTAGTGCGCCCGCGCCCGATGTTGCAGCTGGCGGTGGGCGTTGCGCTGGGCATCGTTGCGGTCGAGTGGTTGCCAATGCCCGTTGCACCCGCCCTTGCGCTGGGGCTCCTGAGCGTAGTTCTAGGCGTGAGCGTGCCTGCATGGGCGTGGCTGGCGCTGGGCGTGGCGCTGGGGGCAGCTCGCTATGAGCTTTGGCGTGCAACCCCGCCTGCCGAACCGCCACCGGCGCGCGCTCTACTGCGCGCAGTGGGCACTCTGGAACCTGTGCGCAACGGCTACCGCCTACTGTGTGCGTTCGAACAGCCCCCACGCCCCGACTTCGTGCTGGTCTACTTTCGTCCCCAAGTAAGCCGCCCCCCCGACTATGGAGATGTGTTCCAGATAGAGACCACTTGGCGCCGCCCGCCTCGCTTCAAACGGTTCGACTGGGCAAAATATCTGGAACGCAGGCGAGTGCACTACATCGGCACGGTGTTCAGCGAGCGGCAGTTTGCGGTCGTGCAGTCGGGCCGCGACCGGTGGCAACGCCAGTTCACACAGGCACGCCAATCGTTACGGCACGTGCTGCGCAAGCATCTCGCGCCTGAGAGTGCAGCGTTATTGGAAGGCATGTTGGTCGGCGCAACGGGCGATTTTCCGCCTGAGTTGCGCGAGGCGTTCCACCGCGCAGGCACAGGGCACCTGCTGGCGACTTCGGGGCTGCATGTGGCGATAGGGCTCCACGCCGTGTATTGGGCACTGCGATGGACACCTGTGCCGTTCGCGGGACGGATGGGATTAGTTGTGGCATTTGCGTGGTTGTATGCGCTGTTGGCGGGGCTACGCCCCTCAATTGTGCGTGCTGCGACAATGGCAACCTGTCTGCTAAGCGCGGGCATTGTCGGGCGCGAGGCGGATAGCCTCAACGCGCTGGGATTGGCAGGCGCGCTTTGGCTCCTCATCGCGCCCCACGCATTGTTCGAAGTGGGGTTTCAATACTCGTTTTGCGCGGTGCTCTTCATTCTGCTCTTTTATAGCAGGCTGGAGCGAGGGCTCAGCGCCTTAGCGCAAAAACTGCATGTGCCCACGCCGCTCCGGCGTGTCGTACATCAGGGCATTCCGTCGCTGCTAAGTGTGACGCTTTGTGCCCAAGCGGGCATTAGCCTTGTGCAACTATACCACTTTGGGCACATGTCGCTGCTTTCACCGATTGCGAACTTACTGGCGGTACCGTTGGCATATCCAACTTTGCTGATGGGATTTTGGCTATGGCTTTCGCAGGGGGTTGGGGCAGGCGTGGCGGAATGGCTATGCACCTGGCAAATTAGCGTGGCATACCTATTCGGCGCAGCATGGGTGCCTTCCATTCGGCTAGAAGGGTTGCCCGCCCCGCTTGTGGTAGCGTTCTACGCGGCTGTGCTGTTGTGTGCCCCTGAACCGCCCCTTGCGGAGCCTGAGGAGCAAGTATGAG
>JAUQOS010000076.1 GCA_030550775.1 Armatimonadota bacterium | reverse complement strand
TCGAAACAGCGCGGCGGGCAATGCCTCTTGCAAAGCCAGCAGGAACGCCGCAGGCATCTCATCATCTACGGCGATCGTGGCGGTTTCAAGGTCATAGTCGCGCGTGCAGGCTTCCAGCGCGCGCGTGGGGCCGTCGGAGTCGTGCCAAACATAGCGCGCCTCCCAGCCAGCGGGGTTGCGCGCGATGCCATCTGCGCTCAGCGCGGGCACTAACCACACGGGGTCGCCCTGCTTCGGCGTCAGCAGGAACATCAACCGCTCCAAGGGCGGCTCTGAGTAGCCACTGAGATACTGCATGTTCACCTGCGTGGATGCCAAAAACACATCCACGCCCTCACGCAGCATCGCCTGCTGCAACTTCGCCACACGCTGTCGGTATAGGTTCATTGGGCACCCCCTATCGGGATCATCAACCAGTCGTTTAGTATGTAGTATATCCTGCCGATGAGTAGCCCCATACGCGCCATCACCGTGTTGCCAAAGATGGCGCCCAAGCCAATCATCAAGAACCACCTGCCCAAAGTGGCGAAGCGTTTGACCCCGCCCCGCTGCTCGTACGAGAAAGTGAAATAGGTGAGCACCGAGAGCAGGATAATCACAAACAGGAAGTTGTTGATGACCATGCTCACAGTAAGGTCGGGGTTGGCACTGCTGAGCCATAAAGGTTTCTGGAGAGTGCTGTTGAGTTGGGGCAGGTAGCGCGAGCTGAACTCTTGGAAGAACAGCCCCGCCGATGCACCGATCAGCGTGCCAATCACAATCCGGCTAATCCAGCCGTAGCGCTCACTGAAAATAAAGTAGAGATACATCCCGTAGGGCACCACGAACGCCCACGCCCAGTAGCCCTGTACCCAGATTGGTTCCACCCAGTAGCGATAGAGCACATCCACGCCGAGCGGCCCCAGCGAGTAGCCCGCCGCTAAACCAATGTACATATGCTCAAAGAAGCGATAAAACGGGTTCTCGCGGTACAACAATGAATAGATCGCTAGCGTGCAGATAACACCAATCCAAATGCCCAACCGTTCAGGCGTGCGCGGCAAAAACTCCATAAACCAATCCATGCTATCCCTCCCGACGCTCGTGAAGTCGTTGCATTAGCAGCGCGAAGTTGCCCAGCAAAATGAAAAAGATAATCAGCACATGCGAGAACGAGATGGCGTTGGCAAACGGTGCGCCCAGCCCCGTGATGCCCAGTAGCTGCTCATATTCCTGGGCGCCCTTTGCGCCGGTGATCATTCCTTTGACCTGCCCCGAGTCGAGATATGTATATGCCTCCGCTGCCATCACCGAGGTGGGGCAGTAGAGAATGCGCACCTCTTTGGGGCTGTACGAGATCCAGATGGGCACCGTGCCTGAGGGCGTGATGTCAATAACCATCTTGTAGTCTTTGAGCGACTTGACCCCCTTAGTGACGGGTAGCTGTTGGATGGGGGTACCTGTCACATCCTGTTTGATAGTGGCAGGCAGGTCGTTCACCATGCCCTTGATAGCGACGATGAGGTTGGGCACGAAGCCAAAGTGTGCCCACTGCTTGCCATATTCATAGCCTGCTTCTTCAGTGAGGCGTTTGGCAAGCCGCAACGAAATGTCGCGCGACTGCGCCTCGATGGAAATGAAAGTGAAGTGCACCCCTTTGCGCATGAGGTGTTTTAGCACCGCCTCCAACTGTGGCTGGTTTTCCGCCAGCGTGCTTGCACTCCAGTTCGACGAAATCATCACCAAGTCGCCCGGCCTAAGCGATTCGATTTCGTCGTAGAACTTTTGCACTGGCGGCGAGATAGGTGCCCTAAGGCGCACTGGCGACAGCAGGAACACGACGATATTTACAAACAGAATGGCGTATAGCCATCGCCTGTCAATGCTGAGCATGCGTTGCCAAATCGTTTGTGGTTGCATAGACTTTGCCTCCTTAGGTAACGCCGCGTTCTAAACTGAGCCACAAACGGATTGCCATTGCCAGCCCACCGATGCCCACGCCGAACTCAATCGCGCGTTGGGCAGGCGCGTTAAGCGTGAACAGAATCCAGTTCGCGATGTCGGGCAAGTCGATGCTGTGCAGGATTTGCGTGCCCAAACCCGCGCCTTCGGGGGCAGGTCCCTGCGGTAAGCCCAACAGCTGATAACTGATGTACGCGCCCAACGGCACTACGCCAATCATCACCACCATCGCGGTGAACATCAGGATGCTGGCTTCAATAGAGCGGATGCGGAACGCGCGATACGCGGCGGAAAAGATGTAAAACGCGATCAGCGAGAACATCGCTGCGTCCAGCTGCACGAGGGTGTAATCAAACAAGATGGTGAAGCCCCGTTCCAGTACGCGTTGGGGGGTACCCTCGAGTTTGAGCAGTTGGCGCTCTGCGAGCGTGTTGGCGATGCTGAAGGTCGCCATCGTGAGAAAGGCGATTAGCAGCACCACGCTATAGCCCCACTGCGTGCGTCGTTGCACCACATTCCGCAGGTGGAGGCGCACCAAGCCGTAGGTGCCCAACCCCAGCGCCAGCGCGCCGATGGTTTGCAACACATTCTGGGCGGGCTGGATTGCAGGCGTAAGGAAGTTGCGCGTGGGGTCATCTTTGGGGAAGATGGCGCGCCAGTCCACAGGCAAGAAGAACTCGGCAGCAAACAGCAGCCCTGCTAAGAAGGTGACAGTCACCACAATGGCGCGCCTGCCGCGCGGGGGCAACGCTTGCAACACTGGAATTAGCCCCAAAACCAGTACGAACGCGCCCAACACCACTAAGGTGGCGTAAACTGTGCGGTTTGCCTCTGGCAGCTGCCAAATGTTTTGGGCGATGAGGTGTGGGATGATAGCCTCCATCTATTTCCCTCCGAGTAAAAAGTTCACAAATTCGCTCCAGCCACCAGGTTGCCCCAGCAGCTTGATGAAGGGATGTTTTGTGCCTACGATTGATGAAGCGATTACACCAGTGACAGCGGTCAAGGCGAAAAGGAATTTGGCGATATCTTGCCCCACGAGGCTGCCTAGCAACACTGGCTCGCGACTAAGGTATGCGCTGGTGGCGTAGAACTCGTCGCCGATGATTGTGTAATCGCATGCCGCGACGAAGAAGGGCACCTGCGTGAAGCTCACCGTGCCGGCGATTTGGATAGCGCCGACCATATTGCCTGTTTCGGCGAAAATCAGCGACTCGGCAAAGAACTCGCCAAACATAAAGTTGGCGGCGACGCGCTCGCGTTGGATTAGCCCTGCCACGCCCGACGCAAAGGCAAACTGGCGGTCGGAGAGGAAGCGCACATTATCGGGATCGTACAGGTCAGGGCGCCCAGCCTCGTTGTAGGCGTCGGAAATAGCTTCTTGAGCAACGGCAAAAACGGTTGGGTCGCCCGTCAGCAAGCGCATGGGCGTAGCAAACCGCGCAATCTGTTTCGTGATGTACTTGAAGATCGTGAGTGCCTGCACCGCCACCACGCCGAACGCCGTAAGCCCGGTAATCATAGTGACGGGGCGCCCCAACTCGGTGGAGCGTCCGATGGCTTCATCAATGGCGTCCAGCCCTGGAATGCGGCGGATGTAGAGCTGCTTGCCTGCGCGGGCACGAAAGATGTTGACGAGCACCGCCGTCACAATCAGCCCGATCATGATTGCGGCAAACCAGTTGTCTTGGGCATGTTGGTAGGCAGCCCAGCCGCATCGGCTACCTGTAGCCATCCATTCAAACAGCGCGTCCACTTTCATTGCCTACTCCTGCTTAGGTTGCGTGCGTTGGTCCTCTACCAGTTCTTCGATACGTTCTATCAACCGATCCCAGTTTTCGCGTTCGCTCATTAGTTGTGTATATACATCCAGACGCTCGAAGCCTAAAATCGGTGCGAGGAAGGGCGAGAACACGATGCCTGCCTGCGCACCGAGAAACGCGAACGGCTTATGCAACTCCAAAAACAGAATGGCAGGCGACGCCAGCCCACGCTTGACAATCTGCTGTGCCAGCGTGTCGATAAGCTGTTGCTTCTGCGCCTCCGTAAGAGGCTCCTTCCAGAACTCACGCATGGGCTGTTGTGGTGGATTCGCCAAGCGGTGCGCGATTCCTGCCAAGAGGCAAGTTAGTGCCCAGACACCCAAAAAGCTACAATAATCCAAGTTGCTACCGGTCCGTCTGGAGCGGGCAAGCCCTTCGCTGCGCTCGGGGTGACGAACGACTTGGCTCCTATCGATACTTGTCATTCCGAGCCGAAGGCGAGGAATCCCATACAGCACGCAACTTGGCGGGAATTTAGGTATCCTTTCGGGGGCGAAAAAGCTCTGTAGGGAGGCACGATGGAAAAGCAGCCGAAGCTAATCTTGTTCGTGTGCGTGGGCAACTCGTGCCGCAGCCAGATGGCGGAAGGGTTTGGCAACTACTACGGGCAAGGCGAAGTGGTCGCTTTCAGCGCAGGCACAGCGCCCACGGGCAAAGTGCACCCGCTCGCCATTGAAGCGATGCGTGAGGTAGGGATTGATATCTCGCACCACACTTCCAAAGGCGTGTGGGAGTTCGACATCACGCAGTTTGATGCCGTGGTGAGCCTGTGCGATGCGCGTACCGACGAACTCTGCCCTGCCACCTACATGGGCATTCAAGAACACTGGAACATTCCTGACCCTGTGGGGTTGCCGATGGAGGCGTTTCGGCGGGTGCGCGCGATGATCGAGGAGCGCGTTAAAGCGTTGGTGGAGCGTTTGCGCCGTGAGGAGTGAGTATCCACTGATCGTAATCGCCAGCCATAACCGTTCTAAGTCGCGCGAGATTGAGCAGCTGTTGCGTGGGGGGCTTACCGACTTGCCCGTGGAGATTCGCCTGCTGGCAGATTATCCCGACGCGCCACCCCCTCCTGAGGAAACTGCCGATACCTACATCGGCAACGCGCTTCTCAAGGCGCGCGCGTGCGCAGCATTTACCCAAGCCATCTCGCTTGCGGATGACGCGGGGTTGGAAATTGATGCACTGAACGGGCAGCCGGGGCTGCATTCGCGTCGGTTTGCGGGAGAGCACACCCCTTTTCCTGTAAAGATGGGCATACTGCTGGAGATGCTCAAGGATGTGCCGCTTGAGCGGCGCACGGCGCGGTTTCGCTGTGCGGTTGCAGTGGCTCTGCCCAATGGCGCCGAACACACGTTTGAGGATACTTTAGAAGGACGCATCGCTGAGGCGCCACGTGGGCAAGCAGGCTTTGGCTATGACCCCATATTTTATGTGCCCGAGCTGGACTGCACACTGGCGGAGCTGCCCAGCGAGTTCAAGAACCGCATCAGCCACCGCGCCAAAGTGATGCGCCGTATGATTCCTGTGCTGCGCCAACTGTTGGGTGCGCCCGATAGACTTAGCCAATCTCAAACGCCTCGATAAGGCTATTGTCGCCCCGATACGCTTCCACGCGCAGCGCTCCCTGTACAGGCACGCGCACTTTCAGATAGCAATAAGTCTTCTCGCGTTTAGCAGTCCACGGAGTTGGTTCGGGCATAAGGTCGTAGAGCGAGACACCACCTCCGCCGCAAGTCACATACACCACGCCCGCACCTTTGGGATAGCGCGTACCAGAGTTTACCACCGCCTTATTTTCGCGCATCGGATACATCCGCTCGTACACATGGTCGTGTCCGTGGATGACCAGGTCCACGCGATAGCGATCAAAGAGCGGTTGGAAGCGTTGGATCATCGCTGGGTTGTTGCCGCGCCGTCGCGTGGAGCCGTAGAGGGGGTGGTGCGTAAACACTATCAGCCAGCGTATCGCGCGGTCGGCACGGGCGCGTTGGAGGGTGCGCTCCAGCCACGCATATTGTGCGTCGTCGTCGCGCTCGTTGCTGTTGAACGCCACGAAGCGGGCGTTGCTGATGGTGAACTCGTAGTATTGCCCTTTGTTGGGCATGCCAAAGCGGGTCTCGGCGGCGATGTAGCCGATGCGCTGTCCTTCAATGCGCTCGTTTTCGTGGTTGCCAAAGCTGACCATCACAGGAATGCGCGCTGCCAGGACCTCCAGCTGCTCGAGGTAGGTGTCCCAGATTGGTTGTCGCCCGTTGGCGTAGGAGAGGTCGCCTGCGATGAAGTGGAAAGTGGGGTTGTGCGCCAGCACATTGCGCGAGTTTTGCACGCTGTGACGCGTGGTACCGTGGTCGGCAAATGCGGTGAATACGAAGTCGTGCGGACGATCCAGCGGGGTGCGGAAGCTGTAGGCGCGTGAGTAGCTGCCGTTGCGGCTGCCCACACGGTAGTAGTAGCGCTGTCCGGGTTTGAGTGCGTTGAGGTAGGCACGGTAGATGGCACCTGTCTCATAGGGATAGCGGATACGCTCGGCAACGACACGCTTGCCCAAGTTGGGGGTTTCGCCGTACTCGACAACGGGTTCGTCTACAGGTCGCTGTGTTTGCCAAGTGATATTGAACTGCGTGGGTGGATGCTCTCCAAACGCCAGCCGTAGCTGCTTCGGTTCTGCGCTGCCCATGGCGACAAGACCGATTCGCGCTTTGAAGAAGAGCTCCTGCTGCACGGTAGAGCTTCCTCCTGACCTGACACGGATGCACCGCCAGAATTTCGCCACACGCCTCTCGCGGTTGATTTTCCAACGCTGCCCCCCTCTTGTAGGTTCCCCTCGCAAGTGAGGGGGAACCGAATTTCCGACGGTTCCCCCTACTGATAGGGGGAACCTGACGGAGGGGGTTCGTGAAAAATCAGGCTGTTGCGTCGCAAATGGAGGTAAAGCCCTACGCCCTCGTCAGAGGGCGAATGGCGGGGCTAATTGCCACAGCCATTGCCGAAGTTGCACAACACAATTAGCAAGTCGGCGTCGTCCACGATGTTGTTTCTGTCCACATCTGCAGGGCGGTTGGGGCCTGTTGCGCCGAAGTCAAACAGCACAGCCAGCAGGTCAACATCATCCACGCAGCCGTCAGCGTTCGTGTCGCCGCTAATCCCTGTATCCAGCAGGAACGCCTCCTCGCGGTTGGTGGCGGCGTTGAAGCCCCGCCCCACGATGTAGCGACCACAGGGTGATATGGCGTATGCGTGGCGCAACGAGGAACCGCTTGTCAGCAGGCTGCTATAAACGGTGTTGAGGTCTTGAGTACCCGATGTGGCTGTCCATCGCCACGCTCGAATCTGATTAGCAAGGGCGAAAGTAGAGGTGCCGACGACGATGTTCCCGTACAGCCCAACGCCCCAAGCGTCGGAGAAGTTGGATCCTGGCAGCCCCAACGCCTGCAGCCCCGTTGCTTGAGTCCATCGGAAGCCCGCGTACTCGTTCACAGGGGGAGCAGTGCCGACGCCTACAACAACACCTCCATCCAGCGACACATTCCGCGCGCCGCCGTCATTACCGCTCAGCAAACCCAGGTTCAACATTCCTGTATCTTGCGTCCAGCGGAAGGGGCGATACTGGTTGTTGGACAGCATTGCCGCGCCGACCACCACACTGCCGTCGAACGAGGCGGCGCGCGCAAGGCTTTCGTTACCGCCCAGCGTGCCCAAATCGGTCATCACATTATTTTGCCAGCGGAAGGCTCGGAAGAAACCGCTGCCGTTCTGCGCTCGTCCGACGATCGTCGTGCCGTCGCCGGAGATGCCCCACGCAATCCCGTTCGCGCCGCCCAGCGTGCCGAGGTCGGTCATCACATTATTCTCCCAGCGGAAGGGGCGCAGTTGCCCTGCTGCGTTGCGTGCGCCGCCGACAATTACGTTACCATCCAGCGAGACACCCCACGCTTCCGACTCCGTGCCGCCCAGCGTGCCCAAATCTTGCATGCCAGTCGCCTGTGTCCAGCGAAACGCGCGGAGCTGCCCCGCTGAGTTGCGTGCGACGCCAACGACCACGCTGCCGTCGCCTGAGAGTGCGTGCGCTTCACTGAAGTTGCCTCCCAGCGTGCCGAGCCATCGCAGAGTCGCCTGGGAATAAACGGAGGAAAAGAGGCTGAGACTCGTTGCCAGAATCGATAGCTTCACCAGCGCGCCACGAGTGCGCCGAACGGACTTACCGCTTCTGTAAGCTTGCATGCTTAGTAGCCTCCTTTTGCTGGTGCTGCTTTTGCGTGCCTTTATCTGTATACTGCTTGCGTAGGCACGCTGATGATATTATTTCACATTTTTGATTTCAAGCAGCATCTCTTTTTCTGAGAGGCTGTTTGACAGATCAGAGCATAGGTTCACTAAACAACGAGCTGCGTGCTCTTAGGCGGACGGCTGAAACTGCTCCTGTACCAACGAAGCCGCCCTGTGTCAGCTCGTGTTCGTCAGGGGGCGCCGACGCTACGCTTCAGCCCGCGCAGGCGGGCTTGGCTTGTTCAGGAGCGCCCTGAGCCATCTATTTCCTAAACAGTTCGTGCCGCGTGTGGGCTTTGTCTCCACAGAGCGCGAAAAGGTCTTCTCAGGTACACTTGAGGTGATGACGGTTGAGCTGGTCTCTATCGGCACGGAGTTATTGCTAGGGCAAATTGTGGACACCAATGCGGCGTGGCTTTCGGCGCGGCTGGCGGAGATAGGGGTTAATCTTTATCGGCGCACCACAGTGGGCGACAATTTGGAACGGATTGTTGGCGCGCTGCGCGAAGCGCTTGGCCGTGCGGACGGTGTTATCACGATTGGTGGGCTTGGGCCAACGGGCGACGATTTGACGCGCGAGGCAATCGCCACGGTGATGGGCGAACCGCTGGTGTTGGATGAGGGTGAGGCAGCGCGCATCCGTGCCTTTTTTGAAGCGCGCGGACGCACCGTTACCGAGCGCCAACTGCGCCAAGCAATGCGTCCTGTTAGCGCACAGCCAATGCCCAATCCATATGGCACGGCACCTGGGCTATATGCGGAGTGGAACGGTAAACTGATTTTCGCGCTGCCTGGCCCCCCCAACGAGTTTCAACCGATGGTGACTGAGCATGTGCTGCCGCGCTTGGCAGCGTGCACGGGCGGGGGGGTGATACGCTCTCGGGTGTTGCGGCTGTGCGGAATCGGCGAGTCGGACGCAGAGGCTCAGCTGAGCGACTTGATTGCCAGCGACAATCCTACGCTTGCGCCGTTAGCGAAGCTGGGGGAGGTGCATTTCCGTATCACTGCCCGTGCCAATAGCCCAGAGGAGGCAGCGCAGCTAATTGCCACGATGGAGCAAGCCGTGCGCGAGCGATTGGGCGCCTATATCTACGGCACCGATGACACTACGCTGGAGCAGGCGGTGGTTCATAAGTTGATGGAGGTTGGGCAAAGCCTTGCAGTTGCCGAGTCGTGCACAGGAGGGCTGCTGGGGCATCGTGTCACGAATGTGCCGGGAAGTTCCGAAGTGTTTGTGGGGGGCATAGTTAGCTATAGCAACGCCTTGAAGGAAGCCCTGTTGGGCGTGCCAGCGGAGGTGTTGGCGCGCTACGGTGCGGTGAGTGAGCCGACGGCGCGTGCGATGGCAGAAGGGGTTCGCCAGCGGCTGGGCAGCCACTGGGGCATCGGTATTACGGGCATCGCCGGCCCTGGCGGGGGCACGGCCGAAAAGCCTGTGGGGTTGGTGTATATTGGCATCAGCGACCCCACAGCAACGGTTGTGCGCCACCAACTGTTTCCGGGCGATCGCGAAACGGTCAAGTATCGCGCCACGCAATACGCGCTGTGGCTACTTTACAAGGGGGTGACGTGCGGCGGATGCGTTTATTTATCGCAGCCTTGATTTCAGAGGAAGTACGCGCAGCCCTGGCGGAGGCACGGGCGCAGTTAGAACGCGCGGTGCCAGACCGTGCCTTGCGCTGGGTCGCCCCCGAAAACTACCACATCACGCTGCTGTTTCTGGGTGAGCAGCCTGAGGAGCGCGTGCCTGCGATTGTGGAAGCGATGGGGCAGGCGTGCGTGGGTGCTGCGCCGTTTCGCATTCAGGTGCGCGGGCTGGGCGTATTTCCGAACTGGAATCGCCCAAATGTGCTGTGGGCGGGCGCTACTCAGGGCACACCTCAGCTGACGCAGCTTGCGACTACCCTGGAGCGTCGGTTACAGTCTGCCCCCTCCAATAAGCAGTTCCATCCGCACATCACGCTGGCGCGCCTCAAGACGCCCTGCCGCGATGCCGAAGGGGTGAAAAAGCGACTTTTTGACGCGGTGCAACGCCTGCTGCCTGCAGAGTTTGGGAGCTATGAACTGCGCGCGATTAGCCTGATGCAGAGCACGCTTACGCCCGACGGCTCAATTTACACCGAGCTAGAGCGCGTGGAGTTGTAGATTAACCTAAGTCGCTACCCGTTTAGGCGGCTAAGACTCCTCGCTCCCCTCGGAATGACAGAGTGGTTTTTGTGCAAGTGCGCAGGGACTCTGAGCCTAAGGTGAAGAGGCCCTATACAGGTAGCCACTTGGGGTAGATTAGCTCACAAGTTCACTCTCGTCCGGCAGCTTGCGGAACTCTAAAAAGCCTGCCGAAAGCCCCCCGCGCACATACCACTCCACCCCTTCTTGTTGGGCGAGTGCCTCGGTGTCGGGCGTTGCCCATTCCTCTCCAATCACAACGGGGGTGGCATCCACACCAACCTGTCGCAAGATGTTTGCGCGGGCTTTTGCGCGGCGCACATCGCTGATACTAATCTTGATGCCAACCTCTGCCACCAGCACACGGTCGCCTTTCCACCAAATAATGTCTGCCAGGAGCGGGTCATCGGTCGCTGGAATGTCGATGCCCTGACGATACAGCGGCAGCAGCCACTTACCGACCTTGTCGCGGATGTGGGGTTCACCGCACCCTCCACCTGTCCCTCCGTAGAACAGGGCAGGGGCGCGTGCCAGCGTTTCGCGCTCAAATCGTTCGCCTTCTCGTCTGCCAGTTTCGCCAGCTTGCCAGTTTTCCAGTCGCTCGATGCGACGCAGCATATCGCGCGAGACTTGAACGAGGTCGCGCACGATTTCTGTGAGTTCGTTTAGGCGTTCCTCGTGGCGCTGCTGCGTCTCGACGAGTTGAGCGATTTGGGCGTCTGTGCGTCGTTGGGCTTCGACAAGTTCGCGCACTGTTTGGGCAAGCTCATCTAATCGCGCATCCGTTCGCCGCTGTGCCTCGGCAAGTTCCGCGACTTGTGCTTCGGT
>JAUQOS010000075.1 GCA_030550775.1 Armatimonadota bacterium | reverse complement strand
GCGATTTCCGACACGCTCATATCGGTGGTGATTAGCAAGGTAGCTGCGCGGCGTAGGCGCAGTTCAGTTAGGTATTCGGAGGGCGAGCAGCCCATTGCCACGCGGAACAGCCGCTGACACTGGCGTGGGCTTACATGCATTTGCTCGGAAACTTTGTGAAGAGCGTCGGGGTCGCTCAAGTGGCTCTGGAGGTATTCCAGCGCGGCGCGCAAGCGGGCGTCATCCTGCGCGACCATCACCTCTGGCTCGGCAAAGCACAAAAATGCCAGCAGTTCACGCACTTTCGCCTCGTAAAACAGACGGAGGCTACCTACAGGGGGCGGCGTGCGCAACGACTCCACCACGCTTTGCACCAGCGGGTGGCTTACCAGTAGATAGATCGCTTTTTCTAAGGGGGCTTCGCCACGCACAAACGGTTGCAACTCGGGCAAGACGCGCTCAACGTCGGGCAGCAGCAACGCACGCAGGTAGTCAGGCGCCACGCGCACCACCAAATGGTGGTGCAGATAACGCACATCGCTGCGCAAGGTACGCGGACAAGTGAGGTGCTCAGGATCGGGCGGGCGCAGACTCAACACAAACTCCGCCCAGCCCAACTCGCCATCGAACTCAGGGGTGGCAAGGGGATCATCGGAGTAGAAGCGTCGCTCGTAAATGAGCGTGTGCTCGCTCCGATGCAGCAACCGTGCGCCTGGGGGCGCGTTATGTACCCCGTCGAGCCACGCGATACTGCCCATCGGTAATAGGATACCCAATCGCGTTAGGGCGTGTGGGCAGTCAGTGCCTCGTAGACCGCCGCAGCGGCTGCCACATCTTCCAGTGCAATCCCCAGCGACTTGAATAGTGTAATCTCTTCCGCTGATTGGCGTGGGGGCAGTAATCCGCCTACGATATGCGCCAGCGGTTGCACGCGCTCCCAGCTGAGTTTGCGTAACTCAATCGGAACCACCAGTTCCGCTGCTTCTAGCCGCGCCTGTTGGGGATCATCCACTGCGATGCGCTCGCAGCGCCCTACGGCAAAGGTATCCAACTCACGCCGCGCCATCGAGTTCGCCCCAGCTGCGTTGATGTGCATGCCTGACCTGAGCATTGCCCCTGTTAGGATTGGCTCGCGAGCGGTGGTGATGGTGCAGATGATGTCGGCTTCGGCGACAGCGGCTTCTATGCAGTCGGTGGCACGCACGGGGATGCCCAGCTGGTTTTGCATCTGGCGGGCGAATGTCTCGCGCTTTTCAGGCGTGCGGCTATACACGAATACCTGCTCGATTGGGCGCACGGCGCATACAGCTTCCAGTTGTGTGGCAGCTTGCCCGCCCGCGCCCAGGATCGCCACTGTGCAGGCGTTCTCGCGTGCTAAGTATTTGGTTGCCACTCCCGAGGCAGCACCCGTGCGAATGCGCCCCAGCCAATCGGCTTCAATGAGCGCCAGCAGCTCGCCCGTGTGCGCCGATGCCAGCACCACATGAAAGCGCGTACCCGTTGGGAACGAGAGGTACGCTTTGTAGCCGATGTAGCCCTTGCTGTGCCACGCCGCGCCCATGAGGTGGAGCGTGCCTTGAGGCGTGTAGACACGCTGGCGGGGCTGATTAGTGGCTCTGCCGTATGCCCAATCGCGAAAGGCAGCTTCCAGCACCTCAATCGCGCGCGCCATAGGAAGCAGCTCGCGCACCTGCGCCTCACGAATCAGCAGCGGCTGACTGCTGCCCAGCGTGATGTGTTCCATACGCGCCTCTTGAGGGGCTAATTTTTGCGTCGCACGCTGCCCCCTACCTTCGGGCTGGCATCAATCTCGTTTTTGAACACCGAGCGCCCCACGCGCTTCTCTTTGTAGAACACGCCAACCACAATCACCGTGTCGTCTTCCTCAATGTTCAAGTGCCCGTAGGAGAATACATTTAGATGTTTGTCGTCGCTTTCCAGCTTGAAGGTGGTGTAATCGTTGCCCGCGCGCGAGGTTTTCTTCTTGAGATCGTCAACTTTGCCTTCCACCTGCACGCGCTTGCGATGGAACTTGTCAGGCTCTTTCAAGATGGCTGCTACGGTGGTTTTGATGGGCGGTTGCTCTGACTTTTTCTGTTGGGCGGTGGTGCCTGCCCACACCAACGCCGCCGTCAGCAAGACAAGTATCGTTCGCATTGCTTGCCTCCTGAGGCGTTGGTTCCACGCGCGTGCACCGATTCCTGCAGGTACAATCTTGTCGATGGAGTGGGACGCACATACGCTCAAGGTGCTGGAGTTGGACTTTGTGCGGGGCGAGTGGGCAAAACGCGCCGAGACGCCGTTTGGGCGCGACCACGCCTTGCAGCGCGAACTGAGCCGTGATGAGACGCTAATCAACCTGCGCCTTCAGGAAACCGACGACGCCGCGCGACTGCTCCAGCGCGAGCCGCCCCCGCCCTTACGCGTGTCTGAGGTGCGCCCTGCGTTGCAAAAAGCCGTCAAAGGCGGCACCCTCACCCCTGAGGAGTTGCTTGGTGTGCAGCAGCTGCTGCACGCAGCGCGCCTATACAAAAGCCACTTGTTGCCGCGCGCCGAACGCTACCCCCGCTTGGTGGAGCACGCCGCCCGCCTCCATACGCTCAGCGCGCTGGAAAAAGAGATTGCTCAGTCAATCGCTCCCTCAGGCGAGGTATTGGACACTGCCAGCGAGCGGCTGGCGCAACTTCGGCGCGACCAGCAACGCCTCCATCGGCGCATCACCGAAGAGCTGCACCGCCTTATCCACACCTTGCGCGACGCCTTACAAGAGCCGAGCTACACCCTGCGCAACGGACGCTATTGCCTGCCCGTGCGCAGCGAGGCGCGTGGGCGCGTCAAAGGCATCGTGCACGACGCCAGCGCCAGCGGCGCCACGCTGTTCATCGAGCCAGAACCGCTGGTGGAGTTGGGCAACCGCCTGCGCGAACTGCAAGCCGCCGAACAAGAGGAGATTGAAGCCATCCTCTATGGGTTGTCGCGTGCCGTAGAAGCCGAAATGGAACCCCTCACGCAGACTGTGGAAGCACTGGCAAACTTGGATGTGGCGCTGGCAGCAGGCAGACTCGCCCTTGATTGGGAGTGCACAATGCCTGTGGTCAATACGCAAGGCGAATGGAAGTTGCGCGGCGCTCGCCACCCGATGATTCCGCGCGAGCGCGTGCGCCCCATTGATATCGAAGTCGGGCGCGAGTGGCTCGGCGTGCTCATCACTGGTCCTAACACAGGGGGCAAGACTGTGACCCTCAAAACCGTTGGACTGCTGACGCTAATGACCCTGCTGGGGCTGCATATTCCTGCCAAGGAAGGTTCGCGCATTGCCATTCCCTACGGCGTGTTTGCCGACATTGGCGACGAGCAGAGCCTCCAGCAGTCGCTGTCCACTTTTTCGGGGCATATGCGCCACATCATTCGCTACTTAGAGCAGGCGGGGCGACATAGCCTTGTGCTATTAGATGAGCTAGGCGCAGGCACCGACCCCACCGAAGGCGCGGCGTTAGCACGCGCTATTTTGCAAGCCTTGCTGGAACGCGAAGCCCGCGTGATCGCCACTACCCACTATGGCGAGCTCAAAGCGTTTGCGTATCACCACCCACAGCTGATCAACGCCGCGATGGAGTTTGACCTTGAAACGCTGCAGCCCACCTATCGCCTGTTGTTGGGCGTGCCTGGCGCCAGCCACGCGATTGAGATTGCCCAACGCTTGGGCTTGCCCGAACGCCTTGCGCAGATGGCAACCGCCTCGTTGGGCGCGCAGGAGATCGACCTCAGCGCGATGATTCACGACTTAGACCGCGCCCGTCGTGCGGCTGAACACGCCGAAAGCGAGTGGCGCGCCAAACTTGCTGAACTTCAACAACGCGAAGCTCGCCTCGAAGCCGAACGCACCGCCCTCGAGCACGAAAAACGCACCTACAAGCAACGCCTCCAGCAAGAGGTAGATGCCTTTCTGCAGCAAGTGCGCGCCGAAGCTGAACGGATTTTGCGGCAGCTGCGCCAAGCCCCCCGCGAAAGCAAGCAAACGGTTGAGTGGCAACGCGAGCTAAGCCAACTGCTGGAAACGGCACGCCAAGCGCAGCGAAGCGAGCCAACGACACTGCCCGATGCCAAAGCCCCAGCGCAGTGGCAAGTGGGCATGCGCGTGCGCATCCGCAGCCTCAACAAAGTGGGCACCCTCGCCGAGCTGCCCAACGGCGAGACCGCGCAGGTTTATGTGGGCAAACTGCGCCTGCCTGTTGCCTTAGCTGACTTGGAGCCAGTGGAGACGCCTGCAACACCTACCGTGCGCACCACGCGCCCGCGCCCACCCGAACCCGTGCCGCTGGAGCTCGACCTGCACGGCTTGCGCGTAGAAGAAGCGCAACCCCTGCTGGACAAATATATCGACGACGCTCTTTTGGCGGGCTACGATAGTGTGCGCATCCTGCACGGCAAAGGCACAGGCGCGCTGCGCCAGATGGTGTGGGATTATCTCAAGCGTCACCCCCAAGTGCGCCACTATTACCACCCACCCACCGCCGAAGGGGGCGAGGGCACAACGGTGGTGGTGTTCAAGAAACGATGAGCCCCCTCACCCATAGACAAAAGGTACAACGCACCAAGTGGCGACCTATTGGTAGGTACAATTAACCGCCACAGGAGGCGTTCCACGCGATGCACGAGCTAATCGAAGCGCTTAGTTTTGACGATGTCCTACTATTGCCGAACCACTCTGAAGTATTGCCCGATCAAGTGGATGTTTCCACAACGCTGGTGGGGGATATTCGTTTGCGCGTGCCGATTGTCAGCTCGCCGATGGACACCGTTACGGAGGCACGGATGGCAATCGCGCTGGCACGCGAGGGCGGCGTGGGCGTAATTCACCGCAACATGCCCATCGAAAAACAAGCCCTTGAAGTAGACCGCGTCAAGCGCAGCGAACACGGCGTCATCTGGAACCCAATTTACCTCTCGCCCGACCATACCGTGCGCGACGCGATGACCCTGATGGAACGCTATCACATCTCGGGTGTGCCCATCACCGACGCCGAAGGCAACTTGGTGGGAATCCTCACCAACCGCGACATTCGCTTTGAAACCAACTACGACCGCCCCATCCGCGAGGTAATGACCGCCGAGAACCTGATTACCGCCCCTGTGGGCACTAGCTTGGAGGAAGCTGAGCGCATTCTGCAACGGCACAAGATCGAAAAACTGCCCATCGTGGACGAACAGGGCAAGCTACGGGGGCTCATCACCATCAAAGACCTGCTCAAGCTGCGTCAGCACCCGAACGCCACCAAAGACTCCAAAGGGCGCTTGGTAGTGGGGGCAGCCGTTGGTCCAATGCGCGATCCTGTGGAGCGCGCCCGCGCCTTGGCGGACGCGGGCGTTGATTTTATTGTGGTGGATTCGGCGCACGGGCACTCGGAGGGCGTCCTGAATGCTGTGCGGATGATCAAGCGTGCCTTGCCTCACTTGCCGGTGATTGGCGGCAATGTTGCCACGCGCGAGGGCGTGCGGGCGTTGGTAGAGGCAGGCGCCGATGCAATCCGCGTGGGCTTGGGTGCAGGCTCGATATGCACCACGCGCGTGGTGGCAGGAGTGGGCGTGCCGCAGTTCCACGCGATTTTGGAATGTGCTGCCGAAGCCCAGAAACTGAATGTGCCGATTATCGCTGACGGTGGCATTCGCTATTCGGGCGACATCGTGAAGGCGTTAGCCGCGGGCGCCAGCGCGGTGATGCTGGGCAATCTGCTGGCAGGCTGCGAGGAATCGCCCGGCGAAATCGAAATCTATCGCAATCGCGCCTACAAAGTGTATCGGGGCATGGGGTCGCTGGCGGCGATGCGCGAAGGCTCCAGCGACCGCTACTATCAGACCGACCCGCGCAAGATTGTGCCTGAGGGCGTGGAAGGGCGCGTGCCTTATCGCGGGCCGCTGTCGGAAACCATCCATCAGTTGGTGGGCGGGCTGCGCTCGGGTATGGGCTATGTGGGGGCACGCAACCTACAAGAGTTGCGCGAAAAAGCCCGCTTCATCCGTATCACCAACGCAGGGCTGCGCGAAAGCCATCCGCACAGCGTCTCCATCACACGCGAGCCACCCAACTACTGGACAGGGGGCGAGGAGTGAAGCGCCAAACCGAGCTGGCAGGCGTCTGGTCGGGCACGCTGACCGCAGGCACCCTACGGTTGCCACTGGTGCTGCGCTTCACACGCCAGCCTGATGGCAGCTACACTGCCACACTGGACAGCCCCAATCAGGGGGCATTTGGCATCCCCGCCAGCGCGGTGCAAGTGGAAGCCGAGCGCGTCGTGGTGCGCTTCGAAGCCATCGGAGGCGAGTTTACCGCCACCATTAGCCCCGACGGCAAACAGCTCACGGGCACTTGGCGCCAAAGCGGCGGCGAGTATCCGCTCACGCTTACGCGCGGTGAACTGCCCAAGCCAAAACGCCCACAGGAGCCTCAGCCGCCGTTTCCTTACCGCACGGAGGAGGTGCGCATCCCCAACCGCAAAGCCAAAATCGAGCTGGCAGGCACGCTCACGCTGCCCGAGGGCAAACCGCCGTTTGCTGCCGTCGTCTTGCTCACAGGCTCTGGGGCGCACAATCGCGACGAAGAAATCTTTGGGCACAAGCCGTTCTTGGTGATTGCCGATTACCTCACGCGAGCGGGCTACGCCACACTGCGTATGGATGACCGCGGCGTGGGCAACTCGGGCGGTGATTTCCGCCGCGCCACCACGCTTGACTTCGCGGAGGATGCTTTAGCAGCCGTCGCATACCTTAGAACCCGCAAGGAGATTGACCGCAAGCGCATCGGCTTATTGGGGCACAGCGAGGGCGCGCTGGTGGGCGCCATCGCTGCTGCCAATGCCCCCCGCGAGGTGGCGTTCCTGATTATGCTGGCAGGCACGGGCGTGCCTGGCGAGCAAATCTTGTACCGCCAAGCGGAGCTGATTGCCCGCAAAGCCAACCTCGCCGAGCCGCTGATTGAACGCAACCGCGCCATACAGCAGCGTGTGTTCGAAATCCTCAAGCGCGAACGCGACGATCAAAAAGCCGAGCAAGCCATCTACGAAGCGTTGGTGAACATGCTGGGCGCAAGCGCCCAACTCTCAGCGGCGCAGCAACACGCGCTGCGGGCGGAAGCGCGCAACTATGTCAGCCCTTGGTTCCGCACCTTCTTACAGTTAGACCCCGCTACATACCTGCGCAGAGTGCGCTGCCCCGTGCTGGTGCTCAACGGCGAACTCGACCTGCAGGTAGACCCCGACCAGAATCTGCCTGCGATTGAACGCGCCTTGCGCGAAGGGGGCAACAAGCGGTTCACCATCCGTCGCTTGCCAGGGCTGAACCATCTTTTCCAGCGGGCGCGCACGGGACTAATCACCGAATACGCAGAGATTGAAGAAACTTTCAATCCCGACGCGCTACAGCTCATTCGCCAGTGGCTGGATGAAACCGTGGGAAAATGAGGGGTTATGGTGACCCCAGGGGGATTCGAACCCCCGTCCTCCTGGCTGAAAACCAGGCGTCCTAGACCACTAGACCATGGGGTCACCGTGCGCCCATAGTATACCCGACCGAATCCAGCTTTTGCAAGCCCCACGCGGGTACAATTGTCTGCAGGAGGGAACCGCTATGACCGATTTCACTGGGCGCGTTGCCGTGGTTACGGGCGCCTCAAAAGGGATTGGGCGTGCGATGGCGCAACAGTTTGCCGCGCGAGGGGCAAAGGTTGCCCTGTTGGATATTGACGCTGACGCAGGCAACGCCGCTGCACAAGCAATTAGGGAATCTGGAGGCGACGCGCTGTTTGTGCATGCCGATGTGGGCGACTTCGCCAGCATGGAACACGCTGCTGCCCAGGTACAGCAAGCCTTCGGCGGTACCGATATCCTCTGCTGCAATGCAGGTATCTATCCACAAGCCTTTTTAGAGACGATGACCGAAGAGGATTGGGATCGCGTGCACCGCGTGAACCTCAAAGGGATGTTTTTCACGGTGAAGGCGTTCTTACCGCTGCTCAAACAGTCCGAGCATGGGCGGATAATCCTCACCTCGTCAATCACGGGTCCAATCACGGGCTACCCAGGGTGGTCGCACTACGGCGCGACGAAGGCAGGCATGCTGGGCTTTATGCACTCTGCCGCAATTGAACTGGCGAAATACGGCATCACGGTGAACGCGATTCTGCCCGGCAACATCGCCACCGAGGGCTTAGGCGAGATTGGCGAGGAATACCGACGCAAAATGGAGGCGATGATCCCGATGAAGCGTTTGGGCAAGCCCGAAGATGTGGCGTATGCCGCGCTCTTTTTCGCCTCCGACGAAGCGAACTACATTACTGGGCAAACGCTGGTTGTTGACGGTGGGCAGGTGTTGCCCGAATCGAGCCTTGCGCTGGAGGATCTGTAGACTCTGGCTCCAGTGGTGCCCTCTAGTGGTTGGGAGCCACGTTCTGCTTAGAAGAGCAAGAACACTCCAAGCCTGCCATTCCGAGCTGCAGGCGGGGCACCTCAGCAAAACAACTTTGTCATTCCGAGCCGAAGGCGAGGAATCTCAGCAAAATAACTTTGTCATTCCGAGCTGAAGGCGAGGAATCTGCATAAGCCCTACGACTGAGACCCCTCGCCGCGCTTGGGGTGACAAACGGCTTGGCTGAAACTCTGTCATTTTGAGCTAAGCCCTCACCATTCAATCTCGCCTTCCACCAGCCAATCCTCGCCGAGCTTGCGGGTGGTAAGGTTAGTAATGCGGGGTGCGTCGGCAACGCGGGCGATGCCCAAGCCCTCCAGAGCCGTGCGTGCCTCTGCCCCGCCGATGAGCTTGGGCGCATAAAAGTAAGCGATTCGGTCAGCCAGACGCGCTTCCAGAAAGGCGGCCGCAACTTGCCCGCCCCCTTCCACCAACACGCTGGAGTAGCCCCACTGTTGCAGTTGGGCTACCACTTGTGCTACGGGCACGCGGTTGGGTTGGGCAGGGTCTGGCTCAAGGGCTATCAATTCCACGCCCAGCGCCCGAAGCCGCTGAGCACGGTGCTCCTGTTCAGGAAGTGCTTGCGCAAGGTGAAACACGGTGGTTTTGGCAAGCCGTATGTTCAGCAGTGGCAGCGACGCTGGGGCTTCCCCCAAGCGCAGGCACGAGTCCAAAACGATTCGATGGGGCTGATTGACGACGCCAGGCAGTCGTGCGGTCAGCTGGGGCTGGTCACGCAGAGCAGTTTCCACGCCGATTAGAACAGCTTGGTGCTCAGCGCGCAGGCGGTGGGCATAGCGGCGAGCGCGCTCGCCTGTAATCCACTTGGAATCGCCCGTGCGCGTGGCGATTTTACCGTCTAAACTCATCGCCGATTTGAGGGTAATCAGGGGACGCCCATGCCGTCGCCAAAACAAGTATACGCGATTGATTGTCTCCAACGCGCGAATCAGTTTTGCTTCGGCAGGCACAGCGGGGTCCAACAGCTCCACTTGAATCCCGGCGTTGCGCAGCTGGCGCACGCCCTCGCCGTTCACAGCGGGGTTGGGGTCAAGCATGCCCACCACCACACGCGCGATGCGCGCCGTCACAATCGCGTTGGTACACGGGGGCGTGCGTCCGAAGTGGCAGCAGGGTTCTAAGGTGACATAGAGTGTTGCGCCTGCGGCGCGCTCACCCGCTTGTTGGAGGGCGAACACCTCTGCGTGGGGTGCCCCTGCGTAAGGGTGAAAACCTTCGCCCACCAGCGTGCCGTCCTTCACAATCACCGCGCCCACGTGCGGGTTGGGCACGGGAAAGCCCCGCTTTGCTAAGCGCACCGCGCGCTGCATCCAGTGGAAGTCAGCTGCGTTGAGTGCCATTGCGGCTCGTGCGTTCTTGTTGTTTGCGCCGGTAGTCGGCGCGGATCTGTTCGGTCATCTCCTCAAATGCTTCGCGGTGCGCCTTGCGGTACTGCTCGGCGATTTGCTGGAAATCCTTGAGCACGAGCCAAATCAGCGCAATCAGAAACGCAATCGCAACCATCAGGAGCGCGCCCATCCATAGCAGCCACGCGCGTTTGTCGGCGGGCGTCTCATGGGGGAGCCAGCGCATGAGCGCCATCCGCAACGGGATGAGCCCCACCAGCATTGCCAGCAAAATCGCCATCCATATGCGGTACGAGCGGTTACCTTTCATGCCTTGTGGCTGGTAATAGCGAGGCGCAAGGCGCGTATGCCCTCCTGCGGTGTTGGTGCGTGGAACACACTGGAGCCTGCCACCAACACTTGCGCCCCCAGCTCCACCAGTTGGCGCGCGTTATCGGGCGATATGCCACCATCCACCTGCAGCAACACATGGGGCGCCACGCGCTGAATCAGCGCCGCTGCCTCTGCAACCTTAGGGAGCATCAGGTCAAGAAACGCCTGCCCACCAAAGCCGGGGTTTACTGTCATCACCAGCAGTAGGTCGAGCTCGGGCAGGATGTAGCGGACGCTATCAAGAGGTGTGTGGGGATTAAGCGCAACGCCTACACGGCATCCTACCTCACGGATTTGCTGTACCACGCGGTGTAGGTGTGGACATGCTTCCACATGCACCGTGATACTGTTCGCCCCCGCCGCCGCGAAGTCGGGGATTAGCCGTTCGGGCTGCTCAATCATCAGATGCACATCGAACGGCAGGTCGCAGTGCGAGCGCAGGGCTGCCACCATCGGCGCGCCAAAAGTTAGATTCGGCACAAAATGTCCGTCCATCACATCGAAATGAATCCAGTCCGCGCCGCCGTCTTGCAGGGCGCGCACGGCTTCGCGCATCGCGCCGAAATCGGCGGAGAGAATCGACGGGGCGATTCGTATTTCTGACGCTTGCATAGGTTGTGCCTCTACACCGCGTAGCATGATACCCCCAAAATTGTACACTTGGAGGAGCGGCTTCGGGGTGTCAGGTATACTTTTGCCACACGGTCAAACGAGCATGGAGGCAAGCGCAGCTCAGGTGTGTGCGTCAGCGGGCGACTAACACGTAGGCAGCGAACGAGCCGCTGACTGTGCATGATTACCTGCGCTCTACTGACGAGGACGACCCGTACGAACTTGTCGACGGCGTGTTAGTGGAGCGCCCGACGGCAGCAGTCTGGCATTGCGATACACTTGCATCGGCACACCCCCACAGCCTATAC
>JAUQOS010000009.1 GCA_030550775.1 Armatimonadota bacterium | reverse complement strand
TTTACCTGGATGTGGGGGTGCAGTACGGGGTGCTGCCGTTTGCGTTGATGCTGTGGTTGGCGGGCGCGCTGGCGTATCGGGCGTGGCGCTGGGCGCAGGCAGGGCAAGCAGGCTGGGGCTTGGCGACGCTGGGCACGCTGGTTTGCTTGGGCTTTATGGGCCCCGACCCCGTTGCCTCCGCACTGATGGGCGGCTTGTGGGGGTGGATTGGCTCGAAAAATCGGTACTGACATGTCCCCTAAGCTCCATCTTCAGCGTTTGTTTAAGATAGGAGGTGAACAAATGCGATCTCAGCGATTACTTTTCGGATTAGTGTGCATAAGTAGTTCTGGTTTCTGTAGGGATAGCCAGAACATCACGTCCTGTGCCGTACAAGCCCATAAAAAACGCACGATGTGAGCGCGTGGAATATCCTGCTGGCAAACCGCTGTGGGGATGCTACATCGACGCCACACGAACAAAGTGCATGGGAGAATGTTACATCCATCAAACCACACTGTACTTCGGCGTTTGTGTGGATAGTCAAGGTTCCACTTGCCACCCGTATCAGCGGCTGATTCGCGCCTGATGAAAGATGAGAACCGAAGGAGGTCGGCAATGTACAAGACGATGTGGGGGCTTACGCTGCTTTTGTGTTGTGTGCTGGGCTGGTCACAGAGCGAGAATCGCTTGTGGCAAGCCCACTTGGAACGCGAGCAGTTGGCGCGGCAGCTGACCTTTGAGTACGAAGTGTCGATTACTCAAGGGTACACGCCTCGCGGCGCTCCAGCAGACTCTTCAGGGGCGATGGTGCGGATGCCGATCAAACCATTTCGCTTCTCCACGACCACCTCGCTGACGCTGCGGCGAACGCCGCAGCTTACGATAATCGAGACAAGCTGGCCTGTCTATAACGCTGAGAAAAACGCTCCCGATTGGGTCAAGTGGGTTGCGTTTTGGAGCGAAGAGTGGGTTGGCGCGCTAACTTACGACGCTCAGGGTAAGCCCTACACATTCGAGGTGAGTCGCACTTCTTCTTTTGCCACGAAGCACACGAATCGCTGGGGAGGCGGTTTTTTAGGCGCGCCCGAATACTTGGTGATGCTGGGCGGCGAGTCACTGGCAGGGCTATACAAACTCCAATGGCAGATGAAGCCTACGCCCGAAGGCGATTTAGCCCTGATTGCGAGCAATCCCGACGACGGCAAAGCCTACGCCGAGCTATCCCCTGAGTTTGAACACCGATTCGAGGCAATCTTATCCCGAACCTATAGCGCGCCTGTCACTCTCAAGCACTACCCTGCCTACACTCACTACAAAAATGACTACACCGTCTTCACCGTCAAATCGTGGCGAAAGCACGAGGGGTACTGGTTTCCCGAACAAATCATTGAGGAGACCCACGCAGCGAATCGCGAGACGGAGAAAGTAGTCGTTTACCAGCTGAAAGCAGTTCGGAGAACAGCCAATCTCGACCTTAATGAGTTCCTGCCCAAAGGCACATGGGTCGCCGACTATCGGCATCGTTTGGTGGACGCGCCGTATGTGCGGCGTGACACGGCAAAGCCTGTGCAATATCGTTGGCAGGGGAGGTTGCTGTCGCTGGCTGAGCTGGAACAACTGGCTCAGGACGCGCCGCCTACCCGCCCACGTCCGTGGGGGCTTTGGGTATCTTTTATCGCAGCCACCGCGCTGTTGCTCACGGGGGTTGTATGGTACGCACGCACTCGCAAACACGCATAACTTGGGGCTTTACGCTGATTGAACTGCTGGTGGTGATTGCCATTCTCGCCATCATCGCCGCGCTGCTGTTTCCCGTGCTGAGCAACGCGCGGGAAAGTGGACGACGCACCCGCTGCCTTTCCAACATGCGCCAAGTAGGACTGGCGATCCAGATGTACCTGAGCGACTACACGGAAACCTTCCCGATGAACCGTTTCCCCGACGCGCAACGCCCGCTTAGCAACGACTGGGGCGGACTGCACGGCAGCAGCTGGAACTGGAAACGCGCCGTTCTAAGCTACCTCAAAAGCGTGGAGGTGCTGGAGTGCCCCTCCAACGCCTACAAGTGGGAGTCGGAGTACATCGACAACTACGGGGGCGCAGCGGGCGACGAGAGCAACTGGGCGCACACGCTCAAACTGCCTATTTCCTACGCCTACAACGGCTCCTTTTTCCACGAGGGGATTCCGATTCGCGTGCTGGGCGAGCCGCTCCATCGCCCACGCTACTATGCGGAGATTCCCGAGCCGAGCTGGTTGATTATGCTCACTGAAACGCGCGTGAACTATCCCGATTTGGGCGGGTGGTCGATTCCACAGGTGTTGGCGTTGCGCCGGGGCGTAGTGGAGGGCAAGGGGCTGTTCCAGTCACATCAGAAGGGCATCAACTGGATGTTTTGCGATGGCAGCGCAAAGTGGCTCAAACTAGCGCAGACTTGCGTGCCTCGGCAACGCTGGACGCCGTACGATCGCGACCAGCCCCTGTTCAACGAGCGAGCCGCACAGATCCCTGAAGAGTACCAATAAAGGGCAGGGTGTGGGCGCGCGCCTCCAAACAGAGGGGGGTAAGAAAAGCGCGCCCGTCATTAGTCGCTCACTTTCAGCACACTGAGGAACGCCTCCTGAGGCACCTCCACCGAGCCAACTTGCTTCATGCGCTTCTTGCCTTCTTTTTGGCGCTCCAGCAGTTTACGCTTGCGCGTGATATCGCCTCCGTAGCACTTGGCGATTACATTCTTGCGGAACGGCTTGATGGTCTCCGCTGCGATGACGCGCGAGCCGATGGCTGCTTGGATACGCACCTCGAACTGCTGGCGGGGCACTACCTCTTTGAGTTTCTCCACCAGCGCACGGGCGCGTGGGTAGGCGCGCTCTCGTGGCGCGATAAAGCTCAGCGCGTCTACTGGGTCGCCATTGATAAGAATATCGATTTTCACCATATCTGCCTCGCGGTAGCCCGCAGGCTCGTAATCAAACGAGGCATAGCCCCGCGTGCGTGACTTGAGCTGGTCATAGAAGTCCAGCAAAATTTCGTTGAGAGGCAGGCGGTAGTACAGGATGACACGCTGAGGCGTGGGGTACTCCATTCGCACAAACTCGCCCCGACGGTTCATACACAGCTCCATCACGGCGCCCACATAGTCGTTGGGCACCATAATCGTGGCGTTGACGATAGGTTCCTCCACAAACTCAATTTTGGCGGGGTTGGGCCAACGGGTGGGGTTGTCCACCTCCAGCACTTCGCCGTCAGTGGTGTAGACGCGGTAGGCAACGCTGGGCGCGGTGGCAATCAACTCCAAGCCGAACTCACGCTCGAGACGCTCCTGCACGATTTCCATATGGAGCAGCCCTAGGAAGCCGCAGCGAAAGCCGAAGCCCAGCGCCGCGCTGCTTTCAGGCTCGAAGGTAATCGCAGCGTCGTTGAGGCTCAGTTTTTCTAAGGCATCGCGCAGGTCGGTGAACTGATCGCCCTGCACAGGATACAGCCCGCAGAAGACCATCGGCTTCACTTTGCGGAAACCGGGCAACGGTTCAGCGGCGGGGTTCTCGGCAGAAGTGATCGTATCGCCCACCTGCGCGTCCTTGACCGATTTGATGGACGCTGTGATATAGCCCACTTCGCCCGTGTGCAGTGCATCCGCAGGGTTGAGCTTGGGCGTGAAGTAGCCCACTTGCGCCACCTCAAAGGTTTTGCCCGTAGACATAAACATTATCTTATCGCCGGGCTTGACGCAGCCGTCCACCACGCGCACATACGCCACCACCCCTACATACGGGTCGTAGTGCGAATCGTACACAAGGGCGCGGAGAGGCGCGTTCGGATCGCCTTTGGGGGGCGGCACCCGCTGCACGATCGCCTCCAGAATCTCTTCAATGCCGAGGCCTTCCTTCGCGCTGGCGAGTATCACCTCGCTGGGGTCAATCAGCAAGGCGTTCTCCATCTCTTCTTTGACGCGCTCGGGCTCGGCAGCAGGCAGGTCAATCTTGTTGATAACGGGCACAATCGTCAATCCTTGATTGTAGGCAAGGTTTGTATTGGCGATGGTTTGCGCCTCCACGCCTTGCACGGCGTCCACCACCAAGATAGCGCCTTCGCACGCCGCCAAGCTGCGCGACACCTCATAGGTGAAGTCCACGTGCCCGGGCGTGTCAATCAGGTTGAGCTGGTAAGTGTTGCCGTCGTTAGCGGTGTATTTCAGGCGCACCGCAGTCATCTTGATGGTGATACCGCGCTCACGCTCCAAGTCCATCGTGTCCAGCACTTGCTCCACGGGCGTGCCCTTCGCGATTGCCCCGGTAAACTCCAGCAAGCGATCTGCCAATGTGGACTTGCCGTGGTCCACATGGGCGATGATGCAGAAGTTGCGAATCAGTGCCTGATTCATGGCGGAACAATTGTACCATACGGGCGCAGCGTGCTTCAGTTGGGCAGTTTAGCGTTGCGGCGGCGGGCAGCAGGAGCGCGTTGTGGTGGCGCCGCTGGCTCGGGGTGATACGGCACGGGCACATACTCCACGCCCGAGCTGCGCTGCGCTGGCTGCGGATACAGCGCCATCAGCTGGTAAATCTCCGCAGGCAAATCGGTGCGCACAGGCAAGCCCATAGATTGAAGCATGGAAGCTGTAATGGGGTAATCATGCGTGTAGTAGCCTTGCGTGAGTTGGTCGGCTAATGCGCTGGCGCGCGACTCTTCCATGCCATTCGTCATCAGCACTGACTTGACCAACTCGTAGGCTTGCTGCAGCGCCTTGCGCGAAATGTCTGCCAAAATCAGTGTTTGATCATCTATCTCGCTTATTGGCTTCTGCTCCAACACTTTCAGCACCGACGCTGCCGGGTACTGCCCCACTTGCGGGTCTACGGGACCCAACATCGCGTGAGGGTCCATCACAATCTCGTCGGCTGCCAGCGCAATCAGTGTGCCCCCTGACATTGCGTAGTGAGGCACAAACGCGGTCACTTTGGCAGGATGGTCGCACAAGGCACACGCTATCTGCTGGCTCGCCAATACTAAACCGCCTGGCGTGTGCAAAATAATGTCAATCGGCATGTCGGGGGGCGTCATGCGAATGGCGCGCAGCACCTCCTCTGAGTCCTCGATGCTGATGAACCGAAAGAGGGGCACCCCAAACAGCGCAAGCGACTCTTGGCGATGGATGAGCACGATTACGCGCGTACCGCGCTTTTTCTCAATCTGGCGAATGAGGCTCAGCCGTGCCGACTCCAGCATGCGCTGGCGCAGCATCGGCATCAACGCCAGAAAGATAAAAAACAACCAAAACAGTTGCGACAGTAGCGCACTTAATGGGCTATGTTCCATCGGAGGTAGTATACCACACGCGCATGGTATAATCTTGCTTGCAGAGCAACACTGTCAGCAGAAGGTGTTCGAGGGCGCGGGCAGGAAGGGCTGCCCGCGTGGGGAGAGTAAGCGATGGCAAAGGTTCGAGCGTTCCGAGCAACGCGCTTTGCGCGTGTGATTCCTGAAGTTGTGGCGCCCCCATATGATGTGATTAGCGAGTCGCAGCGTGCGGAGTTGGCAGCACGCAACCCGTACAATGTGGTGCACCTCACCTTGCCGATGGGCAACGGCGATCGTTACGAGCACGCCGCGCGCCTGCTTCGCCATTGGTTGGCTGAGGGCGTGCTGCGTCATGATCCCGAGCCAGCCATCTACCGCTACACCCAGCGTTTTTACGACCCGCTGACCAGCGCCGAGCGCACGCGCACAGGCTATTTCGTGCTGTTGCACACCGAGCCTTACGAGTCGGGCGTTGTGCTGCCCCATGAACATACTTTTCCGGGTGTGAAGGAAGATCGCTATCGCCTGTTACAAGCCACGCGCACCCACTTGGAAACGATTTTCGGGTTGTTTGAGCCGACACCAGCCTTTCATGAGGCTGTTGACGGCGTGTTGTGGGAACCGCTGGCACAGCTGGAAGGCGACGACCTACCTGAAGGTCGCTTCCACCGCTTGGAACGGATAACCGACCCAGTGGCGGTGGCTCGCATTGAGCGCGCATTTGAACAAGCGCGCGTGTGGATCGCCGACGGGCACCACCGCTACGAGACCGCCTTACGCTTTGGGCAAACCTACGGCAACGACGGCTCACCCGAACGCTTCCTGCCCATCTTGCTGGTGCCGTTGGATGATCCCGGCTTAGTGATTTTGCCCACCCATCGGATCATGCACGAGCTGCCGCCGGGCACGCCTGATGAGTGGCGCACGCGCCTCAGCACCGAGTTTGAAGTGAGCGATACCACGCCTGAGGCGTTGTTGGCGCAGATGGCGCACCACAAGGGCGAGGCGATTGGCTTTGTGTGGCGCAACGGCACGTGGTTGATTCGCCCGAAAGCCTATCCGCCCGCTGATGGGCTGCCCGAGGCACTGGTGCGCCTTGACACTTGGATTCTGCACGAACGCGTGATGCCCGCGCTCGGCTACCACGAGCCAAACAAGACCTACACGCGCTCAGCGGAGGAGGCAATCACCGCAGTGCAGACGGGCACCGCCGCAGCTGCGTTTCTGCTCAATCCACCCCCGCTCAGCACCCTCCAACAAGTTGCCAGCGCAGGCGCCAAAATGCCCCACAAATCCACCTACTTCTATCCCAAAGTGCTGTCGGGGCTAATTATGTGGCAGGTGAAGGCATGAAAGTGATTGGCGTAATACCCGCGCGGCTGGCGGCCACACGCTTGCCCAATAAACCGCTGCTTGACATCGCAGGCAAACCGATGATTCAGTGGGTATGGGAGCGCGCCGCTCAAGCGCGCTCCTTGCACGAACTCTACATCGCCACACCTGACCCCGAAATTGTGCAGGTTGCCGAATCGTTCGGCGCACGGGCAATGCTCACCAGTCACGCGCACCGCTCAGGCACCGACCGCATGGCGGAAGTCGCCCGACGCACCGACGGCGACATCTATGTGAACATCCAAGGCGACGAACCGCTGCTCAACCCCGAAGCGATTGAGCGCGCAGTGCAGCCGCTGTTGGACGACCCCCACGTGATGATGAGCAGCCTCTATTGCCACGCCCAGCCCGAAGACTACGAGCAGCCCAGCGTGGTGAAAGTAGTGTTAGACCAGAACAGCGACGCACTTTACTTCTCGCGCTCGCGCATCCCATACCCTCGCGAGACCACTGAAGTGCCCGTGCTGCGCCACATTGGGCTATATGTGTTTCGGCGCGAGCTGTTGCTCCAATTCGCCGAGTGGGAGCCCACCCCCTTAGAACGCACCGAAATGCTCGAGCAACTGCGCGTGTTGGAACACGGCTACAAAATCCGCATGGTTTACTTCGAGCATCCATCCATCGCGGTGGACACAGAAACCGACCTACAACGCGTGCGGGCGATATTAGCAAGTGAAGGCTCAATATAGAGCGCGGTGCTGAGTGCATCGCACACAGCGGGGTCATCGCCGATTACCGCCACAGGCGGGCGTGAAGGGGCAGGATAACCCGTGCGCGGGTCTATAATGTGCCCGTACCGCACGCCGTTGACTTCGAAGTACTGTTCGGTATCGCCCGCAACTGCAAGCGCCGCATCGCGGAGTGCTACTTGTTCGCCTGCGGGCAAGCGTGCCAGCCAGCTGTCTGCGTCAAGGGGCGTGCCCAGTGCGTAAAGCGTGCTGCCGCCGGCGCTCAGCAACGCGCCAGAAACCTCAAACGCCTGCAACACACGCACCCCCTGCGCCACCGCCCACCCCTTGCCGATCGCGCCGAAATTCAGCTCAACCCCCGGCAACGCGTAGTACACCCATCGCCCCTCGGGCTCCAGGAGCACCAACTCCATGCCTACGCGCTCCAAAGCATCGGCAATCGCTTCGGGCGCGGGCACGCGATATTGCTTATCCACAAAGCCCCACAGGCGTAACAACGGCGTGACGGTGGGATCAAATGCGCCGCCCGTCAGTTCGTATAACGCGCGGCACTGTTGCAACAACTCAAACAGGTCTGGCTCCACTTTCACAGGTTGCTTGGCGGCGTGGGCGTTCAGATAGCACAGGTCGCTGTCAGGCAAGTAGAGGCTCAGTTGGCGTTCCAAGCGTGCGACCTCCTCGCGCACGGCGTTGGCGACAGCTTCCGCATCCTGCGCCGTGTCTGGCAGCATCAGCTCAAACACAGTGCCCATCGCCTTCCAGCGAAAAGTGTGCATCGACTGTCCTCGTGTTTTCTGCCCGAGTGTACCCCACCAGCTCCTTCCGCTCGTCTCGGCTTCTCCGCTGACGAAGCTCATTGTAGCGTCGGCGCCCCCGCCGACGCCCCATCCGCGAGGGGCGAACGCCACGAACCACTCCCGCCCCTGCAGGAAACCGCTCCAGACAGGTAGAATCACCCCGCCTAAAGGAGGACGACCGATGCGAATTCAGGTGAACCGCGAGCAGTTGGACGACGCCTTAGGTGTAGTAGCAGGCGCGGCAGCCCCACGCGCCTCGTTGCCTATCCTAAGCCATGTATACTTAGAAGCAAGCGAAGACCGTCTGCGCTTGGTAGGCAGCGATTTAGAGCAGTGGGTTGAATGCTTTATCCCCGCGTTGGTGGGTGAGCCGGGCGCAACTACCTTGCCCGCACGCTTGCTGACAGATCTTATCGGCTCGCTCGGGGGCGAGCAAGTGAACATCGAAACTGGCGAACGCCATCAAGCCGTGCTCACCAGTGACGATTCGCGCTATCAGCTGTTGGGCTTGCCCGCTGAGGAATACCCGCCTGTGCCCGCGCTGGAGACCCCCAGCGAGGTGGTGCTGCCCGCTAAGCAGTTCCTGCAAATGGTCGGCTCAGTTGAATTTGCCGTCTCAAAAGAAGAAGCCCGCCAAACCCTCACAGGCATTCGCATGGAGTTCGAAGGCGATGTGTTACGCTTGGTCGCGACCGACACGCACCGTCTGGCGGTGCGCACGGCGCATATCGATTCGGGCGTGGGCGAGCCCACCAGCGCCATCGTGCCCCTCAAAGCCATCCAACTGGTGCACAAAATCCCCACTGCTGACACCATCACCCTGCGCTTAGGGCAGCACCGCGCCGCCTTCATCGGCGAGAACGCCGCTGTATACACCCAACTCATTGAAGGGCAATACCCCAACTACCAGCGTGTCATCCCGCAAGCCTACAACCGCAAGTGGACGCTGATGGTCGCCGACTTCCGCAACGCGCTCAAGCGCGCTTACTTGGTTGCACGCAGCAACTCCAACAAGGTTTACCTGCGCACCGATGGCGAGAAGTTGGTCATCAGCGCGCGGGGCGACGTGGGCGAGGCAACCGAGCGTGTAGACCTCGTGCGCGAAGGCGATGACTTGGAAATCGCCTTCAACGCCCGCTACATCTTGGATGTACTGGACGTGCTGGAAAGCGAGGGCGTGGTAATTGAACTTACCGAATCGCTGCGCCCCGCCGTGTTCAAACCCGCCGAAGGCGACGACTACCTGTGCGTGATTATGCCGATGGCACTCTGAGGCAACCTTAGGGGCAGGGGAGACCTCTGCCCCGCGGTGCAGGTATAATCCTGCGCGATGGAGCGGGCAACTCTACTTCTGGAAATCGGTTGTGAGGAGATCCCTGCCGCGTTTATGCGCGATGCGCTACAGCAACTTCACGATAAACTCGCGGCGTTGCTGCGCGAACAGCGACTGGAGTTCGGAACCATCCACACGCTCGGCACCCCGCGTCGCTTGATTGCGCTGGTAGAGTCGGTTGCGTTGCGCCAAACCCCCGAAGAGCGCGTCGTGCGCGGACCTGCCAAACGCGCGTGCTTCGACGCCCAAGGCAACCCCACCCCTGCCCTCCTCGGCTTTGCGCGGGCGCGCGGCGTCAGCCCTGATGCGATCGAGTTTATGGAAACCCCACAAGGCGAATACGCCTTCGTGCGCGAATATGACCCCGGTTTGCCCGCTTCCGAAGCTTTAGCCGCGCACCTGCCAACAATGATCGAATCTATGACTTTCCCAAAGATGCTGCGCTGGGGGCATCGCAAAATGCGCTTTGCCCGCCCCATCCGCTGGATCGTGGCGATGCTCGGGCAAGAGATTATCCCGTTCGAACTGGAAGGCATCCGCTCGGGCAACCAAAGTCGCGGACACCGCTTCTTAGCCCCTGAACCGTTTGCAGTGCAGTCGCCCGAAACCTTCTTGGAGCAACTGCGCGATGCCTATGTCATCGCCAACCCTGAGGAGCGCGCCCGCATGATTGTTGACGGCACCCACCGCCTTGCTGCCACGCTCCACGCCAAACCCCTGCTGGACGACGCCCTACTGGAAGAGAATGTCTACTTGGTGGAACATCCCTACCTACTGCTGGGCAGCTTCTCGGAGGCGTTTTTGCGGCTGCCGGCGCCCGTGCTTATCTCCGCGATGAAGAAACACGAAAAATTCATCCCGCTGGTGGATGCCGAAGGCAAGCTGCTACCACATTTTGTGTCGGTCTACAACAACGGCGACCCCGACAAGGTGCGCGAGGGCAACGAATGGGTGCTGGCAGCCCGCTTCAACGACGCCGCGTTCTTCTTTGACGAAGACCGCAAGCAACCGCTGGAGGCATTTGTGCCGCGCTTGGGGCGGATTTTGTACCAGCAGAAGCTGGGCACCGTGTTAGACAAAGTGAATCGCCTGACGCGCCTCGCCGAGCGGCTTGCGGTTGCGCTGGATTGGGACGCCGAGCAACGCGCCCTGTTGCAACGGGCAGCCCACCTGTGCAAAGCCGACCTCGCCACGCAGATGGTGATGGAGTTCCCCGATTTGCAGGGCATTATCGGCGCGGAGTACGCCCGCCTCTCGGGCGAGGATGAGCGCGTGGCAACCGCAATTGCGGAACACTATGAGCCACGCCACGCCGGCGATCCGCCCCCCACCTCGCCAATCGGACGCGCCTTAGCCGTGTTAGACCGCATTGATACGCTGGTGGGCTATGTGGGGCTGGGCTACCTGCCTAAGGGCTCGTCAGACCCGTTCGGGCTGCGCCGCGCCGCCGCTGGCGTGGTGGAAATCTTGCAAGACGAACCCGACTACCCCACGCTGGCAGAGCTGGTACAACGCGCCCACGACGAATACCGCGAACAACGCGCGCCGCTCAAACCCCTCATCGCCGTGCAAGCCGACCTGCGCACTCTGTTCTACAGCCGCATCGAGGCACTGCTGGAGGAAATGGGCGTGCGCTATGACCTCATCCGCGCGACTTTGAGCGCAGGCTGGGACGACTCCGTTTACGGCTTTGTGCAACGGGGGCGACTGCTCCAGCAGCAGGCAGATACCCCTGACTTCCTGCCCCTCACACGCACCGCCACGCGCCCTGCCAACATACTCGCCGCTGCCGAAAAGCAGGGCATCAAAGCACTCGCCAGCTTGGAGCATGTAGACCCCACCCTGTTTGAGCATCCGAGCGAGCAAGCACTCTACGAGGCGATTGCTCGCGCCACCCCCCGCCTCGAATCACTCTACTACCAGCACCAGTACGAGGCGATCTACCGTGAGCTGCTTGGGCTTTCCGAGCCTGTAAACGAGCTGTTTGATGGCGTGATGGTGATGACCGACGATGTGGCACGGCGCCAGAACCGCTTGAACCTGCTGGCAGCAGCAAACCGACTCTATTTGGCACTCGCCGACTTCACGCAGATTGTGCAAGAATAGCAGGAACGCTCAACGGCGTGTCGAACACACGCACGGGATTTCCACGCGAACATGGAGGTTGATTGAGCGATGAGCAAAGGTTGGATTCGTGTAAGCGCACTCAGTGCGCTCATGGTGCTGATGGTGGCGACGGCGACCGCGCAGTTTGAGAACGCCTTCGCCCGCGTGCGCTTCGGCGCTTTCTTCCCCACCGACCGCGACCTTCAAGACTTCAACAAAACCTGGTTCGCGGTTGGTCTGACGATTACCACCGACGGTATCCCGCTGTTTGGCAGCACAGCCACGGAACTCAGCGCGGATCTGTACACGCACCAAACGGGCGGCTCGCGCGGCACGGTGTCGGCAATCCTGCTGTCGCAGGTATATGAGCAACCGCTGGGCGAGGGCGATACGGTGCTGCAACTGCGTCTGGGCGCAGGGCTATTTGTGGTAGACACTACTGGTCCCAGCGATAATATCTTCGGCGGGCGCGTGGGGCTTACCCTAAGGTTCAACGAGTTCTACAGCGTGGAGTTGAACTTCGACTTCACCGATCGCTTCGGACCGCGGCGCGACCGTGCGAACGGCTTCGCGCTCACAGTAGGCTATCAGTTCTAATGCGAAATCGGGCGCGTTGGCTGGCGTTGGGCTGGCTCCTTGCAGCAACGCTGAACAACTGCAGCGAGCCAGCCCATACCATTCGCCGAACCTTCCAAGTGGGCGAGCAGTGGCGCTACACGCTCACCCTGCATGCCACCCTGCGCGATGAAACCGACATGCTGGAACTGGCATACACCGACACTGTTCAATCGGTCGCCCCAGACGGCTCAGCAATCGCTGAGCGCACCTTAGAAGCCGACCCCGAAGTGCTCAAGCGACTGGAAGCGTTCACGGCGCCGCTGGGCACCCTCAAACGCAAATCCCGCTGGAAACTGTTTCCCGACGGCAGAGAGACCCCGCTGGAGCAAGGAGGCTTTTTCATCGGCGCGTTTACCTACGCCTACCCCGACCGCCCCGTGCGCACAGGCGCCCAGTGGGGGCGTGTGGACGGCATCGGCAGCTTGGAAGTGAAATACCTCTGCCGCTTCGAAGGCACCGAAACTGCCGACGGCACCCCTTGCTACAAAATTCATACCGCCGTCGAACCCATGCCTGACTCACTGCCCCAAATGCAGGGCGAAATGACCGTGTATGTAGACCAAGCACGCGGCTGGGTGCGCCAGATTCAGGGTACACTTAATATGCAAGCAAGCGCGCTGACAGCGAAGTTCCAACTACAAGTTCGGGGCGCGCCTGTTGGGGAGTAGCCATGCGAGAGCGTTTGTGTCCTGTCTGCCAAGTTGCCCTCAAACCGCAGGTGCACTTAGGGGTCACCATTGATGTGTGCCCAGCGTGTGCAGGGGTGTGGTTCGACGCCGACGAACTAACACGCCTCCACCAACTTGACGATGCGATTTTGCCCCGCATTGATAGACTCTATCAGCCCGAAGTTGTTGCCTACGACCCGCCATGGGAGCGGTTGTGTCCTGTCTGTCGTGAGCCGTTGCGTCCATACAACTACTTGTACACCTCGAACATTGTTTTGGATACCTGCGATAACTGTGGGGGCGTGTGGGTGGATCATGGCGAACTGGAAAAGATGCACCGTGTGCTGCAAGATGCCCGCGCGATGGACATCCCCCCAGAAGCGAAAGCGCACGTTGCCCTTGCCGAGATTGAAGCCGAGAGCAAGCAAGTGCAGGCGCGGGCAGAATTCTGGCGCGGGCTGTTTGATTTTCTGCGGGCACGCCCTCGCCTGTGGTGAACAGCGATGGAACCCCTCAAAGCTGGCGTGCATGTGGCGTCCATCACGCCGTTTACTGCAGCGGGCGCGGTTGACGCGCCCGTTTTTGCACGCTTATTGGCGCACTTTGAGGCGCATGGGGCTCAAGGCGTGGTCGTGGCTGGCTCCACAGGTGAAGGTCCTTCGCTTAGCACCCCTGAAAAAGTTCAACTCTACGAACTGGCAGCAGCAAGCAAGGGTACACTTCAAATCACCGCGGGTATCCTCGTATGTAGCTTGGATGAAGCGCTCTACCTCGCGCGGCAGGCGCACAAGGCGGGGTGCGATGCGATTATGGTTGCCCCCCCATTTTACTACCCCGCCTCACAAGAGGGGCTAATCGCCTTTTATCGCGCCATCTTAGACGCCAGCCGATTGCCTGTAGTGCTGTACAACATTCCCCAACGCACGCGCGTCAAAATCACCCCCGCCCTTGTAGACGCCTTGATAGACCATCCCAACCTCATCGGCATCAAGGACAGTTCGGGCAGTCCGCGTGCGCTGGCACAGTTCGCCCGCTACACACCGCGCTTGCGCCTGTGGGTAGGCGAGGAAAAGCTGCTCACCCGCTGCTTGCAGCGCGGCGGCGCAGGCACCATTAGCGGGCTGGCAAATGTGTACCTGCCACGCTTGGTACGGCTATACGAGGCATTCCTGCACGGCAAGGATTGCCGCGGGCTGCAGACCCTCGTAGACACTGCCGCCGACGCAGTAGACGCTTTCCCCGCGCCTGCGAACTTCAAACACCTGCTGACGCATTTTGGATTTCCGCCCAGCCCCACGCGCCCGCCCGTTGCCGAACTCACCGATGCCCAACGCCAAGCGTTGAACCGCGCATGGCAACAGGTGGGGCTGTAGGCGGCAGTTTTGGAAACGGGTAAAATCCCACTATGCGCTACACTGAACAACTCTGGCAAGTGGCGACACCTATCTACCAAGCCATCTTGCGGCACCCTTTCATCACAGGGCTAACCGACGGTACACTCCCCCGCGAGGCGTTCGAGTTCTATGTAGTGCAGGATGCGCATTACCTACGCTACTTCGCGCAGTGCCTGAGCATATTGGCTGCCAAAGCTCCCAGTGAGCACTGGATGATGGAGTTCAACGACCACGCTAAGAACGCAATTGTGGTGGAGCGTTCGCTGCATGAAGGCTTTTTCAAAGAGTTTGGCTTGCTACCAGAGCAGGTGTATGCCACCCCACTTGCGCCCACCTGCCTGGCGTACACGCACTACCTGCTGGCGGTGTGCTACGCGCGCCCCTTCCACGAGGGGCTGAGCGCGGTGCTCCCGTGTTATTGGATTTATTGGGAGGTAGGCAAGCACTTAGAGCAATGCGGCTCGCCCAATCCGCTATACCAGCGGTGGATTGACACCTATGCCTCCGAGGAGTTCGGCACCATCGTGCAAACGGTGCTGGCAATAACAGATGCGGTGGCTGAGTCGCTTACAGAGACCCAGCGCACCGCAATGCAAGAGCACTTCGTTATCTCCAGTCGCTTCGAGTGGATGTTCTGGGATATGGGCTATCGGCAGGAGCAGTGGGCGGTATAGCCGTTTAGTAGACAACCGCCACTGGCTCCCCGCGGCGCACCGATTCGTAGCCGGCGATGGCGACGGCGGCGGCTTTGTAGCCGTCCTCGCCCGTTGCTAGTACTTGGCGCTCGCCGCCCGCCACTACGCGTAGGAACTCGTCAATCATCAGGTAGTCAATATTGTCGCCCCAGAACACCTGACGGATGCGCCCGCCACGCTCGTCGTAGTGCACCAAGTATTGGGCAAACATGTCCATTTCGACGATGCCACGCGTGCCGATAACCGCCAGCGTCACATCGCCCCAAGTGGGAAAAGTGCGCTTGGGGCGCGACCAGCTTGAATCAAGCGTGGCAAACACCCCGCTTTGAAGCGTCAGCGTGAGCATCGCGGTGTCCTCGTAACCGGCGTGGTACATATTGTTGCCCGTCTCAGCGTACACTTCCACGATCTCCTGCCCTGTGAGCAGCCGCATTAGGTCTGCCACATGCACCGTGTGATCCATCATCGCGCCGCCGCCTGCCAGCGCAGGGTCGTTGAACCAGCCGCCGGGATTGACGCCGCGATTGGTGCCCCGCAGCGCAAGCACCTCGCCGATGGCACCAGAGGCGACCGTTTCTTTCATCTCTTGAAAGGCGGGGCTGAAACGACACGGAAACGCCGTGAACAGGTGCACACCCGCCCCCTGAGCAGCTGCTAGCATCGCCTTGCCGTCCTCCAGCATGGTCATCAGCGGTTTTTCGCACAGGATGTGTTTGCCTGCGGCAGCTGCCATCTGCGCCAGTTGCGCGTGGCGCGCATTCTCCGAGCAGATAATCACGGCTTGCACATCCGACGCCAGCAACGACTCATAGCTTTCAAAGGCTTGCACGCCGTATTGCTGCGCCTTGGCGCGGGCGCGCTCCGGGTCATGGTCGGCGATGCCCACAAACTCCGCCGAAGGGTTCTCCAGCAGACAATGCGCATAGCTATCGGCATGCAAGTGTGCAAAACTCATAATGCCCACTTTGACTTTCATAGTCGCACCACCTTTCCTGTTTGTGCCGATTCAATCGCAGCCAGTGCCAAGCGCACGGCATTGTAGCCGTCCTCCACCGTGATTTCGGGGGTTGTACCCGCTTTGACGCAATCCACAAAATGGCGCAGTTCTAAATAGTACGGGTCATTGACGGCAGGATTGGAGGGCACTTGCACGCCACCTCCTGCGCCGCCTTCCGCGCGCACCGCAGTGCGCAACGCCACCTGCTTGGTCGAGTCGTACTCCAGCATACCTGCATCACCGCAGATTTCGTAGTTGACCTTGAAGCCGCTGGGGTCGCACCACACGCCTTCCACATGGGCAATCGCGCCGTTCTTGAAGCGGATGGTCACCAGTGCGTAGTCTAAGTGGTCTAAGTTACGGAAGGTCAGCGCTTTCGCGTACACCCGCTCCGCTTCGCCTAAAGTCCACAGCAACCAATCGAAGTCGTGGATAATGAGGTCTAAAATCACGCCGCCGCTTTTGTTGAAATCGGCGTACCAGTCGCTTTCGGCGCGTGGGTAATCGCCGCCGCGGCGCATCCGCACCGCCGCGACCGTGCCCACAGCACCGTCTTTGACCAGGAAGTGCGCCGTGCGATACTCTGGGAAGAAGCGCAGCACGTGGGCGGGCATAAAGATTGCTTTGTGGCGGTGGACGGCTTCCACAATGCGTTCACACTCGTCCAAAGTGCGCGCCAAAGGCTTTTCGCTCACGACGGCTTTGCCCGCCTCAATCGCAGGCAGAGCGTACTCAGCATGGCGATGGGTCGGCACACAAACGTCAACGATATCGCAGCGGTTTAGCAACTCCTGAAAGTCGTTTGCGATGGGTACACCAAACTCTTGGGCAAATGCCTGTGCGCGTTCGGGGCGACGGTCGTACACCACTACCACTTCTACATCGGGCATCTGGCGGTACGCCTGCGTATGCTGACGCCCCATCGTGCCCAATCCAACAACGCCAACTCGCACCATAGCGAAGGCTATGTTCGCGCTTCAGGGCGCGGTTCCTACCTACGCTGTTTTAGGCTACCTGTTGGAGTTGGGCACGCTGTGCGATCAACCGTTGCTCAGACTGGCGCAGCAGGTTTTCGTGGTCCTCGCTGTCGTTGGGGTAGTATGCCCAGCCGTAGTGGACGTGGAAGCGTTGGCTCATGGTCGGGCTGAAGACAGTGGTGAGCCATTCGCGCAAGGCGTTTGCCACGCGCTCGGCGATTTTGGGGGCGTGCTCGCCCGCGTAGGGCATCACCACGCCCAGCATCGCAAAGCCATAACGCCCTACGATGTCCGCCTTGCGCACCGATTCGCGCACCACCGCTGCCGCCTGCAACAGCAACTCGCCCATCGCAAACTCGCCCAAGGCGTCCAGCGTACGCTTCTCTGCCACAAACTCGAAAATCGCAAAGCCCACGCTGTGGTCGTAGCGTGCCGCGCGCTGCACTTCCTCGCGCAAACGCACTACCAAATAGTCTGCTGAAAACAGGCGCGTCTGAGGGTCTAAAATCCGCGCCTCGAAGTCGCCACGCTCCAGCGCACGGGCGCGGAACCGTTGCTCGTCTAACCACTCCGCCTCGCTGATGATTCGGCGCAACTTCTGCGTGGCGTTGCGCAGGATGTGCGATACATAGTTGCACGAGATTTTGAGCATATGCGCAATCTCGGTCTGGTTGTAGCCCTCGTTGAAAAACAGATGCAGCACGCGCTGCTCAATCTCCTTGAGTTTCTGCATCGCGGTCTCCACCACCACGCGCTCCTCAATCGGCAAGTTGAAGGTCTGGCACGGCTCGCAGTTGAGCTTCTCAAGGTCGTAGTTTTGCCACTCGTCCTCGTCGTCTTCGTAAATGGCATCCAACGAGCTGACTTTGAACACCTCGCGGGTCATCAGCACATCCTCGATGGCTTTTTGCGTCATGCCCAAAAACTCAGCAATCTCTCGGGTGGTGGGAGGGCGTCCGTAGCGGGCGCTGAGTTCGTTGATGACGCGGTTGATTTTGCTGTTGAGTTCCTGTAGCCACGCGGGTTCCTTGATGATTTTGCCCTTGTCGCGCAGGTAGTGCTTGATTTGCCCCACGATAAGGTGCGTGGCGTAGGTGGTGAACTTGACGCCCTTTTCGGGGTTGAACAAATCAAGCGCGTTCAGCAGCCCTAGATAACCCTCCTGGATGAGGTCCTCTAGCGGTTCGCCAGAGCCGAGAAACTTTCGTGCGATACTTTCCACCAGCCCCGACAGCTGCAACACGATGGCGTCGCGCAGTTCTACGTCGCGCGTTTGGCAATACTCTCGCACTAACTCCTCCGTGTCGCGTTTTAGCATCGTTGTGCTCCTCCTGAGCCGTGTATGCCTCCTTGTGTGCTGCGCAGATGTCCGCGCGGTTCATACGGTCTCCGCCCAACGCATACGGACTTCGGTGCGGCTTGCAGTGAGATCCGCGTGGTGCATCCAAAGCTCCGCGCAGCGTGTACGGACTTTGGCGCTGGGCCGAGCAACGCGGCATCCTCGCCGACGGGGCGTCCGCGTCGCGCGGACGCCACAGCTATGCGGACAAAGAGACTTGGCATTCTCATTGAATCGCGCTGACGAGTTTGAACATCGGCAGCATAATTGAAATCGCAATGAAGCCCACGATACCGCCCAAAAACACAATCAGCAGCGGTTCAATCATAGAGGTCAGCCCTTTGATAGTAGCGTCCACTTCTTGCTCGTAGAAGTCGGCGATCTTGACCATCATCTCCGACAGCCGCCCCGATTCTTCGCCGATATCCATCATGTGGATGACCATCGCAGGAAACAGCCCTGTGGCAGCGAAGGGCGTGCTGAGCGGTTGCCCCTCGCGCAGGCTGTGGCGGGTGTTCTCAATAGCCGTTGCCAGCACGCGATTGCCCGAGGTTTGCCCCACAATCTCCAGCGTGCGCATCAACGGCACGCCGCTGGCAATCAGCACGCCGAAAGTGCGTGCAAAGCGCGCCACTGCCAGCTTGAGCACCAAGTCGCCGAAAATCGGCAGCTTGAGCTTAAGATAGTCGTACTGATAGCGCCCCTTTGGCTTGCGGATGTAGGCACGCACCACCATCAGCATACCGATTGCAAAGCCCGCCATCGCCCACCAGTAGCCCACTACAAAATCGCTTATGCTAAACAGCATCATCGTCATTGCGGGCATCTCGGCGTTCACGCTAGCGAAGATCTCCTTGAACTTCGGCAGCACGAACATAAAAATCGCCACCAGCACCAGAAACGAGAACACCAACACCATCACGGGGTACATCATGGCGGATTTGACCTTTTGGCGCACTTCCAAATCCTTCTCAAGGAAGGTGGCAAGGCGGTCGAGGATTTGGTCTAAGATACCTGCCACCTCCGCAGCGCGAATCATATTCACAAACAGGTCGGAGAACACCAGTGGGTGCTTCTCCATCGCCTCGTTGAGCGACATGCCCGACTTGACATCCTTGCGGATGCTGTCCAGTGCTTGTTTGAGGGCGGGGTCTTTGGTTTGGTTGTGCAGGATGTCTAAGCAGCGCAGGATAGGAATGCCTGCGTCGATCATGGTGGCGAATTGGCGCGTGAACACCACCAGTGCTTGGAGTTTGGGTTTTTGGGCACGGCGCAGGCGGCGCAGGGGCGACACGCGCTCGCGCTGCGGCTCGATGCGCACCACATGCAACCCCTGCTCGTGCAACTTAGACAGCACCAGCTGCTCGTTGTCGGCTTCAATAGTGCCTTTGAGGGTGCGCCCCTTGTTGTCAACCGCTTCGTAGCCAAACAGTGGCATTGTTGCGCCTCCTTACGCAGCTTTGAGTAGTTGTACGAAGTTCTCGCGATCCATCGCGCGATTGACGGCTTCCTCGTAGCTGATGTAGCCGTTGCGGTGTAGGTCGGCTAAGGCACGATCCATCGTAATCATGCCTTGCGATGAGTGGGTTTCCATGATTGAGTAAATCTGGTGGGTTTTGCCCTCGCGGATGAGGTTGCGGATAGCGGCGTTGGCAATCATTACCTCCACGGCAGCAACGCGCCCGCCCCCAATCATCGGTATCAGTTGCTGCGCGAACACCGCCTCAATGGTATTTGCGAGCAAGACGCGGATTTGCTCTTGTTGGTGAGGCGGGAACACATCAATAATACGGTCAATCGTTTGCGGAGCGTTGCGCGTGTGCAGGGTAGCGAACACCAAGTGCCCCGTTTCAGCTAAGGTCAGTGCCGCTTGGATAGTCTCCAAGTCGCGCATCTCGCCGATGAGAATCACATCGGGGTCTTCGCGTAATACTGCGCGCAAGGCATTGTGGAAGCTTTCGGTGTCGGTGTGGACCTCGCGTTGGTTCACCATTGCGCGCTTGTGCGTGTGAATGTACTCAATGGGGTCTTCGATGGTGATGATGTGGCACGGGCGGGTCTGGTTGATGAGGTCAATCATGCACGCCAGCGTGGTTGACTTGCCCGATCCTGTGGGACCTGTCACCAGCACCAAGCCGCTGTGCTTTTTGACCACCTCGTAGATGACTGAGGGCAGGCGCAGCGATTCGATGGAAGGAATGCGCGAGGGGATTACGCGCATCGCGGCAGCGACGGCGCCCTTTTGCATGTAGACATTGAAGCGGAAGCGCGCGACATCCTTGACGGTGTAGGCGAAATCAAGTTCGTGGTGGCGTTCGAACTGTTCCAGCTGCTGGTCGCTGAGTGCTTCGTAGACAAGGCGACGGGTGTCGTGGGGCGTGAGGGGCTTATAAGGCAAGGGTGTGAGGTGCCCGTTGAGGCGGATGGTAGGGGGTAGCCCTACCGTCAGGTGCAGGTCGGAACCGCCGCGTTCTACGCACTGGCGCAGCAGGTCGTCAATGGTGACATCTTCCACCGATTGCTCCTCGCCCGCGATTTGTAAGGTGACATCGCTGGCCTGGGCGGTCGCTGGTTCGTCTTCCTCGCTGGGTTCCAGCCCCACCAGTTTGCGCCAATCGAAGTGTTGTTCCATCGTCAACCCCCTCAGTAAGGTTTCGAACCGAGAGTATTTTGGGCAGTAGCGAGGCAAAACTTTACTGTGATTTTGCGGGGTAGAATCGGCGCGTGCGTCGGTTTCATATCGGTTCACCAGAGTGGGCGCCGCCGCGCGTACCGTTGCAACTACCGCTGGGGTTCGGCTCGCTGGGCTGGCTGGTACACCTAATACGCAAGCACAAGTTAGACTTGCTAACGATTGACCTTGCGCCTGTAGCGCAGGCGTGTTATGAGTATTGGCGCGAGGTGGGCGATTTAGATGAGGCAGCCGATGCCGTGGCGGTGATGGCGTATCTGGCTGAGCGCAAAGCACAACAACTGCTTGCCCCGCCCCCAGAGCCAGAGCCGGAAGAAGCCCACGAACCGCTTACCCCCGTCACTTTGCCCGAGACCTATCGTCGGCTGGTGGAATGGCTACGCGAGCGTGAGGAGGCACGCGCCCAGCTCTACTACCGGGGGGGCACGGTTGATCCGCGCGCGTACGAGCCGCCCGCCCCCGTCGGTGCGGAGCTGCCCGACCAGCTATGGCTGGCGTTCAAACGCCTATTGGAGCGTCAAACGCCCCCACCCACTGCCATTCCACACCGACGCTACTTTTCGCTGCACGCGCGCATGGCACTGATTCGCGCTCGCCTGCATCAAGCCACGCAGCCGCTTCCGTTTGACACCTTCGCCGCCGAAGCCCACGACCGAATGGACCTGCTTGTCTCTTTCTTGGCAATGCTGGAGTTATGGCGTCTTGGGCAGATAGAGGTGGCGATAGACGCCGAGGGCACGCTCTGGCTGTCGATGCTGCCCGAATCTTAGGGGCTCATACCAGCCTGCGATAACCCCATCGTTGGCTCCAGCCCGAACCGTAGGTTCATGTTCTGGATAGCCTGCCCAGCCGCACCCTTGACTAGGTTGTCAATCGCGCTGATAATCACCGCTGTCTGCGTGCGGGCATCCACCGTTAGCCCGATGTCGCAGCGGTTGGAACCGTACACCTCACGCGTGGCAGGGTAGTTGCCCATCGGACGCACCACCACAAACGGCTGCTGCGCATAAAACTCGCGGTAGAGTGCATGGAGCTGCTCTGTGCTAACAGGGGTGTGCAGGCGCGCATAGGCGGTGCAGAGGATTCCGCGGGTCATCGGCACAAGGTGCGGGGTGAAACGCACGCGCACCGTCTGCCCGCTTACAGTGCTTAGTGTCTGCTCTATCTCGGGGGTGTGGCGGTGGCGCTCTACGCCGTAGGCTTTGAAGTTCTCATTCAGCTCAGTGAACAGGTACTCCACGCTGATGCGCGACCTGCCCGCCCCCGACACGCCCGATTTCGCGTCGATGATGATGCCCGTTGGTTCCGCCAGCCCCACTTTGAGCAGAGGGGCAAGCGCGAGGGCTGCTGCCGTGGGGTAGCAGCCGGGGTTGGCAATCAGCCGCGCCGTGCGATAGGCTTCCGTAGGGGTCAGCTCGGGCAAACCGTAGAGGGCTTCGTTCAGCAAGGTAGGCGCAGTATGGGGCTTGCCATACCACTCGGCGAAAACCGCGGGGTCTTTGAGCCGAAAATCGGCGGAGAGGTCAATCACAGTCAGCCCACGCGCGAGCAAGTCAGGCGCGTGTTCCATCGCAAAGCCTGTCTCGCCCGCTAAAAACACCACATCGCATGCCTGCGCTAACATGTCGGGGTCATATGCGCTCAGCGTTGGTAGGCACAGCCCCTGAAACTGTGGCAAGACGCTCTGGATGGGGTTGCCCGCTTCCGAGCGCGAGACCAGCGCCGTGATCGCCACTTGCAAGTGGTGGCTCAGCAGACGAATCAGCTCACTGCCTGTGTAGCCCGTTGCACCAACGATTCCAACGCGTACCACGCGCCAGAGGATACCTCAGTTTAGCCTATGCCCCAAAAGCGGCGGTCAATGCTCCGGTATTGCACCGCTTCGGCAAGGTGGGGCAGTTGGATATGTTCTGCCCCTTCCAAATCGGCGATGGTGCGCGCGATTTTGAGGATGCGGTCGTAGGCGCGTGCGCTTAGCCCCAAGCGTTGTACAGCGGTGCGCAGGTAGGTGCGTGCATCTTCGCTAATCTGGCAGTGTTCACGCACCAGTTTGGCGCTCATCTGGGCGTTGCACACAATGCCATAGGGCTGGAGCCGTTCCAGTTGGCGTTGGCGTGCACGCACCACGCGCGCCCGTATCGCCGCCGAACTTTCGCCCGCATGCAAAGTAAGTAGCTCCTCTTGGCGCAGGCGCGGCACCTCGATGTGGATATCAATCCGATCCAGTAGCGGCCCCGAGATGCGCTGCAGATATTTGCGAATCATGGTGGCGTTGCAGTTGCAGGTTTGGTAGGTGTCGCCGTAAAAGCCGCATGGGCACGGGTTCATCGCGGCGACCAGCATGCAACGAGCAGGGAACTGCACCGCCGCTTGCACCCGCGAAACGGAAACCACGCCGTCTTCCAGCGGTTGGCGCATCGCCTCCAGCACATCGCGTTTGAACTCGGGTAACTCATCCAGAAACAGCACGCCGTTATGCGCCAACGAGATTTCGCCTGGACGCGGGATGCTGCCCCCGCCTACCAACGCCGCGTAAGAAGTGGTGTGGTGCGGGGCGCGAAAGGGGCGGGTGGTCATCAAGCCTGTCTTGGGAGGCAACTGCCCCGCCGCGCTGTAGAGGCGCGTGGTCTGCAACGCCTCTTCCAAAGTCATCGGCGGTAAAATGGTAGGCAGTCGGCGTGCCAGCATCGTTTTGCCCGAGCCGGGCGGACCAATCATCAGCACATTGTGCCCGCCTGCCGCGGCGATTTCCAGCGCGCGCTTTGCCTGTTCCTGCCCTTTGATTTCCGAGAAATCCACCTCGTACTCCACAGGACGGCTTAGCAGGGCGTTTACATCCACGCGCGTGGGCAGCTTGTGCCTCGGGTTGATCAGCAGCTGCACCGTATCCAGCAGCGATTCCACGCCGTAAACCTCCACACCGCCCACAACAGCCGCTTCCTCGGCGTTAGCTTGGGGCACAATTAGTCGCTTTTTGCCCGCCTCGCGTGCGTGCAGCGCAATCGAAAGCACGCCGTTGACAGGTCGCACCGCCCCATCCAGCGAAAGCTCGCCCACAATCAGCGTGCCTTCCAGCGACTCCAACGGCACCTGCTCCGATACGGCGAGGATGCCGACAGCAATGGGCAAGTCGTAAGCAGGTCCCTCTTTGCGCACATCGGCGGGGGCGAGATTCACTGTGAGCTTGAACAGCGGAAAATGCAAGCCAGAGTTGCGGATGGCGGTGCGTACGCGGTCGCGCGACTCTTGAACAGCCGTGTCGGGCAGCCCTACGATCGTCCAGTTAGGCGTGCCATGCTGCAGGTCTACCTCCACTTGCACGGTGAATGCGTCAATACCGTGCAAGGCTGCGCTCTCCACGCGAGCGAACATAGCGCAAGCGATATTAGAGGCAACAGTATGAATTCCTGCCAACAAATGCACTTGGCAAGGGCACTATGCCCAACTGTCGTTTCGGGGGTGCAGCGGGGGCGACGCCCTGTTCCGAATGCCACCCCCGCGACGACGCAGCCGTTCGTTATGTGCCCTCCTGCCACGAGTGGAGATACTTCTCTTGCTCGGGTGTGAGGGTGTCAATCTCCACGCCTAACGCTTGAAGCTTGAGGCGTGCTACTTGCGCGTCGATTTCGGTAGGTACCGAGTGTACCCCGCGCGGCAGCTGTCCTTTGTGGTGCACTAAGTACTCAACGCTGAGCGCTTGGTTGGCGAAGCTCATATCCATCACCGCGGCGGGATGCCCCTCGGCAGCAGCAAGGTTGATGAGGCGCCCCTCGCCCAGTAGGTAAATCCGTCGCCCGTCGGCTAACTGGTACTCGTCCACAAACGGGCGCACGGTGCGCTTGCGTGTTGCCAGCTGCTCCAACGCAGGGATATCAATCTCCACATTGAAGTGCCCCGTATTGCACACGATGGCGCCCGACTTCATGCGATGGAAGTGCTCCGCGCGGATCACATGGTAGTTGCCCGTGACGGTGATGAAGATATCGCCCACTTTGGCCGCATGCGCGAGCGGCATCACCTCGTAGCCATCCATAATCGCCTCGAGGGCTTTGAGCGGATCCACCTCGCACACGATTACATGCGCCCCCAGACCTCGCGCACGCATCGCCACGCCGCGTCCGCACCAACCGTAGCCAATCACCACCACCTTGCGCCCGGCAATCAGCAAGTTGGTGGCGCGCATGATGGCGTCCATCGTGCTCTGCCCCGTGCCGTAGCGGTTATCAAACAGGTGCTTCGTGTAGGCATCGTTGATGGCGATGACGGGGTATTGCAGCACGCCTTCTTGTTGCATCGCACGCAGGCGAATCACGCCCGTGGTGGTCTCCTCCGTGCCCCCGATCACTTGAGGCAGCTGCTCACGCCGTTCGGTGTGCAGCACCGTCACCAAGTCGCAACCGTCATCCATCGTGATGTGGGGCTGAATGTCCAACGCTTGGTGAATGTGCCGATAGTAGGTTTCTTTGTCCTCGCCTTTGATGGCAAATACCGAAATGCCTTCGTATTTCACTAACGCAGCAGCGAGGTCATCTTGCGTGGAGAGGGGGTTCGAGGCGCACAAGGCAATCTCGGCGCCGCCCGCTTTCAGGGTGCGCATCAGATTGCCTGTCTCGGTGGTGACATGCAAGCACGCCGCGATGCGTACTCCTTGCAGGGGCTTTTCGCGCTCAAAACGCTCGCGGATGAGGCGCAGCACGGGCATTTCGTTGTCCGCCCATTCCATCCGCAACAAACCTTGCTCTGCCAGCGATAAGTCCTTCACATCATAACGCATATGCTATTTGCCTCCGGTAGGGGAATTGTACCATTTTTCACAGGTGATGCCCCAATGCGCAGGTATAATCCTGCTATCATGCCGCTGGAGTGGCGCCTCGTAGAGGCAATTATTGAGCGCGCGCTGGAGGAGGACCTTGGCGCGGGCGATTGGACAACCGATAGCCTCATTCCAGAAAACCACCGAACGCAGGGCACGATTTTGGCACAGGCGCATGGCGTGTTGTGCGGAGCGGAGATAGCCATGCGCGTGTTCCAACGGCTGGAGCCTGCAGTTGAGTTTCCGCACGCGCTCGCAGACGGTGCGCCACTTGCCCCCGATATGCCAGTGTTGCGCGTTGCGGGCAGCACGCGCGCCATTCTCAAAGCCGAGCGCACGGCACTGAACTTTCTGCAACACCTATCGGGCATTGCCACGCTCACGCGCCAATTCGTGGATGCCATTGCAGGCACAGGCGCACAGATTGTGGACACGCGCAAGACCACACCCGGCTTGCGCCTGCTGGAGAAGTACGCCGTGCGCGTGGGTGGGGGGCGCAACCATCGCATAGGGCTGTACGATGGAATCCTTATCAAGGATAACCACCTGATGGCGTTGGGAGGCGACATCCGAGAAGCAGTGCAACGCGCACGCCAGTCGGCACACCACTTGTTGGCAATCGAAGTGGAGTGCACCACGCTAGAGCAGGTGCGCCAAGCGATTGAGGCAGGCGCGGACGGCATCCTGCTGGACAATATGCCTTTAGATCTGCTGCGTGAAGCAGTACAGCTGGCAAAGGGGCGTGTGCGTTTCATCGAAGCTTCGGGTGGGGTGAACCTGCAAACCGTGCGCGCAATCGCTGAGACGGGCGTAGATTATATTTCCGTAGGCGCGCTCACGCACTCCGCGCCGATTGTACCGATGCACTTGGAGCTGTAAGCAATGCGCTGGCGCGAGCTTTATCCAGAGTGGCAAGAAGCAGTTGAGGAGCTGGTGCGTAGCGACGGCGTCATCCTCGCGTTGGGCGCTACCGACACAGGTAAATCCACCTTCTGCGCCTTGCTGCTGCGCCTCAAGCACCAAGCGGGGCAAAACGCGGGCTTTGTAGATCTGGATGTCGGGCAGACCACTGTTGGACCGCCCACGACCTTTAGCAGTGTGTTGCTGAACAAGCCCTACGAGTTGCTAAGCGAGCTGACTCCCCACAGCTTGGCGTTTCTGGGCGATGTGTCGCCTGTGCGCCATGTGTCGCTCGCGCTCACAGGAGCACGTCGCGTGCTGGATGACCTGATGCCCTTGCAGCCTCAAAGCGTGGTGATCGACACCGACGGCTACATCGGCGGTTGGCACGGGCGTGCCTATAAACTAATGCTTATTGACCTGCTGCGTCCACAAGCAATCGTGGCGTTGCAGCGTGCAGGCGAGCTGGAGCCAATCTTGAGCGCGTTGCGCTTGCGTGCCAATTGGAAGCTGTACGAGTTGCCCGTGCCCAAAACCATTCTGCGCAAGTCGCCCCCGCAACGCGCCCAACACCGACGTGCCGCGTTCGCCCGCTATTTCGAGAAAGCTCAATCGCACACCTTGCCATTAGACCAGTTCCGCTTTATCGGCAGGCGGTTGGGGGCAGGGCAGCCTATTTCCGATAACCGACGCCGCTTTTTAGCCGACCAAGTGCACGCGGAGCTCCTGCACGCCGAGATGGTGGGCGACTCGTTACACCTGATTGTGCGCCAGCCGCTGAACGACGCCCAAATTGAGATGCTGATGACTTTGGCAAATGTAAACAAGCTGGTGATGCTGCCCCAATCTGCCTACCACAACCTGCTGGTGGGGCTAATTGACTACACAGGGCGGTGTTATGGCTTGGGGTTGATTGAGCGCTTAGACTATAAAGCGCGCGTGCTGGAGGTGTTGTCGCCTGTGCGTTCGGTGCAGCCCGTGCGGTGGGTACAGTTGGGCTATCTACGCGTGTTGCCTGACGGCACCGAGTTGGGTGAACCGCTGCGCGAGGGGTAGGGCAAGCGGTTAGCCAGCCTCCACCACCGCTTTCAGCTCGGCTAATACGGTCATCAGCGTCTCCAAGGGGTGGTCGCCCAACGGCGTGGTAATCTCGTCGGGCTGGGTGCGCGTGCCCGGAATAGCCTTCTGTAGCGCCAGTTGCCAGCGTGCTTTGAGTTTACGGTCGGGCTTGAACTTGATGACGAGCCGTTTGCCCTCCACGCCGATGCTCTGCACGCCCAGTGCGTGGGCAAGGATGCGCTGCTCCATCAGCCGAATCAGGTTTTTCACGGGCGTGGGCAACTCGCCGTAGCGATCGCGCAACTCGCGCACCAGTGATTTGAGTTCCTCGCGCGTGCGACTGCCTGCGATCCGCTTGTAGTAGCCCAATCGTTGCGCCACATCGGCGATGTAGTCGTGCGGAATGTAGGCGTCTACGGGCAGTTTGCTCGCGTCGGGCAGCTCCTCTTGTACAGGGGCTTCCAAATCCCAGCTCGTTTCGCCTTTGCGCAGCCGCCGAATCGCATCGCGCAGCATCGCCTGATACAGCTCCAGCCCCACCGCGCGCATCGCACCATGCTGCTCCTCACCCAGCAGGTTGCCCGCGCCGCGAATCTCCAGATCGCGCAACGCCAGCGCAAAGCCCGAACCTAAATGCGAGAACTCTTTGAGTGCCTGCAGGCGTTCCTCCGCCTTCTCGCCCAGGCGCCCTGCCTTGAACAGAAAGTAGGCGTATGCCTGCCTATCCGAACGCCCCACGCGCCCCCGCAACTGATATAACTGCCCCAAGCCGAACCGCTCTGCACTCTCCACAATCAGCGTGTTCACATTTGGCATATCCAAACCGTTTTCGATAATCGTGGTGCTCACCAGCACATCGTACTCGTGGTTGTAGAAGGCAAGGATAATATCTTCCACTTCGCGGGCGGGCATTTGCCCGTGGGCAATCGCGATTCGCGCATGGGGCACCAGTTTTTGCACGCGCTCCGCTACGTGCGTGATGCCTTGAATGCGCGGCACCACATAGAACACCTGCCCGCTGCGCTGCAACTCACGGATGATCGCTTCGCGCACCATCCAGTCGGTGTAGGGGGCAACCACGGTGCGGATGGGCAGCCTGCCCGGCGGCGGGTCGGTAATCATGCTCATATCGCGAATCTCGGTCAGCGCCATATACAGCGTGCGCGGAATCGGTGTGGCGGTCATCGTCAGCACATCCACTGTGCCACGCAGCTTTTTGAACTTTTCCTTTTGCATCACGCCGAACCGCTGCTCCTCGTCAATAATCACCAAGCCGAGATTTTTGAACTGCACATCATCGGAAAGCAGGCGGTGCGTGCCGATGACCATGTCAATCGCGCCCGTTTTCAGCCCGTGCAAGATGCGCTTCTGCTCCGCAGGGCTAATCAGTCGGCTGAGCAGCGCCACCTGCACGCCAAACGGTTCAAACCGCTCTTTGAAGGTTTGATAGTGTTGGTAGGCTAAAATCGTAGTGGGGCACAACAGGGCGACTTGCCTGTCAGCCATAATTGCCTTGAAGGCAGCGCGAATCGCAACCTCCGTTTTACCAAAGCCCACATCGCCAATTAGCAGTCTGTCCATTGGGTGCGGCGATTCCATATCAGCTTTCACTTCTTGAATGGCGCGCAGCTGCCCCTCGGTCTCGATGTAGGGGAACATCGCTTCCATTTCGGCTTGCCAGGGGGTATCCTTGCCATAGGGGGGGCGAGTGGCTTTTTCGCGCAGGGCGTAGATGCGGATGAGTTCCTCTGCCACCTCTTTGGCTTTCTGGCGAGCTTTGGCGACCGTGCGTGCCCACGCCGTGCTACTGAGGCGTTTGATTTCGGGCGGCTTGTCGTCGGGCGCGATGTATTTCTGAATGCGGTCTAACTGGTCGACGGGCACGAAGATGCGGTCAGGGTGGGCATACTCAATCAGCAAATACTCGCGCTTGACGCCCTCGCGCTCTAGGGTGGTCAGCCCCCTGAAAATGCCAATGCCGTGATAGATGTGTACCACATAATCGCCCGGCTGCAGATCCATGATGGAGGTGATGGGCACGCCTTCGGTGAAGCGGCGTGGGGGCAGGCGCAAGCGGCGGTTTTCAAACAGCTCGGCATCGGTAACTAGCACGAACTTCTGGGCGTCCCACACGAAGCCCCCGCCGAGGTTGCCGTGATAAAGGATGATGTCCTCACTGCTTGCCTCTCTCTCCTGCCGCGTGGGGGAGGGGGAATTCTCGGCAACGCGTCGGGAACTATCGGCAGCGTGCGTGGACATTCCTGCGCCGCGGGGCGCCTCCGCCTTTTCCACGCGGTGGGAGAGGGGGCTTGGAGATGAGGGCAACTCCAACTTTTCCAAAGCTTTTTTGACCTGCGTGGGTCTATCGGTGGCGATAACGATCGTATAGCCCGCTTTGTGCCAGTTGACGATGCGTTGCCAGATGTCTACCCCGCTGGAGACGGTGCGTAGCGAGCGCGTACCAAGCGTGAACTCTTGCAACACCAATGGTGCGACGGCATTCATGCCGTCGCTATGTGGCACGACGGCATTCCTGTCGTCGCTATGCGGTGCGACGGCATTCGTGCCGTCGCCTTGCGGGGCAGGGGCATTCGTGTCGTCGCTATGTGGTGCGATGGCATTCGTGCCGTCGCCTTGCGGGGCAGGGGCATTCCTGTCGTCGCTGTGTGGTGCGACGGCATTCCGGTCGTCGCCTCGCGGGGCAGGGGCGTTCGTACCGTCGCCCTGCGGAGTGGAGGTATCCCGCGAACGGGGTTCCGATGTAGGTTCTGGCTGGGCTGGGTGGTGCATCGCAAGCAACCGTAGAGATTATACCTTTCTCTTGAGCCCTCGCGTTCGCCTCTACCTTGCGTGCGCAACGCAGGGTTGTCGGCGGCTCCTGTAGGGCATCGCTATACCTGCTTGGCGGGGCAGTTTTGTTTGCATAAGAACAGCGTCAGCTTTGAAAGTATACCTTGCACAGCCGAGCCCCTCGCTGCGCTTGGGGTGACAAGGTTATTCGTGCTTGAAATATACTCACCATTCCGAGCCGCAGACAAGGAAACTCGGCTCGGGTTATAATATAGCCATGCGGCGCGTTTGGTTGTCTGCGGCAGCCTTGATGATGGGCGTTGTTGCTTGGGCAGGTGGTGATGGTTGCTCGCTATGCCGCCATGCTGCCGTGCCTGCGAGCTATTCGGAATTTGTGCCGTTTGAACTCCCCGCCTTGTTCCAAGACCCGCAAGCCACCGATGTGCAACACTATGACCTCACGCTGGAGGTGATTCCGAGCACGCGCACGCTGATTGGCAGCTGCGTGATGACCGTGCAAGTGGTGCAGCCTACGCTGAGCAGCTTTCGCTTTCGGTTGCGCGACAACTTCACCCTTACTGGCGTTTGGCTGGATGGACGCCCGATTAGTTTCGTGCGCGAGAGTATCACCACCGTGCGCGCGGAGTTTGACCGCACCTATTTTCAGAACGAGGTGTTCCAGTTGCGGGTGGATTATCAGGGCATACCTGTATCGCGCGGATGGGGTTCCATTGAGTTTACTACGCGCGCCTCGGGGGCGGTGATTGTAGCTACCCTCAGCCAGCCATGGTTTGCCTACACTTGGTGGCCTGCCAAAGATGAGAACACCGACAAGGCGACTCTTACTTTCACCTTGATTGTGCCCAACACTATGTTTGCGGTCGCCAATGGGCTGCTGCAATCGGTGGAGGATTTGCCGAATAACCGTCGTCGCTTTCGCTATCGGCATAACTATCCGATTGCGCCATACTTGGTTGCGTTTGCAGCGACTAACTACAACCATTGGTCGCGCACTTTCACCTATGGCGGGCACACCATGCCCGTGGACTTTTACATCTACCCTGAAAGCGACACGCCTACCAACCGCGCCGCGTGGGAACGCTGCATTCCGATGCTGCGCGTGTTTAGCGACCTATATGGCATTTATCCGTTCATAGAGGAGCGATATGGCATCTATCAGTTCCAGTTCAGCGGGGGCATGGAGCATCAGACGATGAGCGGGCAAGGCGGGTTTGGCGAGTCGCTGACGGCACATGAGTTGGCGCATCAGTGGTGGGGCAACATGGTAACCTGTGCCACTTGGCACGATATTTGGCTCAACGAGGGGTTTGCCACCTACTCGGAGGCGTTGTGGCTGGAGTTCCGCAACGGCAGCAGCGACCTTGTGGCGTTGCGCAACGCGATGCTCAGCCGTCGCCCCACAAGCCTCGACGGCAGTGTCTACCGCTACAACATCAGCGACATCAATCAGATTTTCAGCTCGAACTTTTCCTACCGCAAGGGGGCGTGGGTGCTGCACGGCTTGCGCTGGGTGTTGGGCACCGAGCAGTTTTTTGAGGCACTGGCGCGCTATCGCAACCGCTTCGCCTACAGCCACGCCACAACCGCCGACTTCCAGCAAGTGGTAGAAGAAGTATGGGGCGACTCGATGGACTGGTTCTTCCAGCCGTGGGTGTATGGCATCGGCGCGCCCAGCTATGCGTGGGGCTGGACGACCACCGTCGTGAACGGCAAGCCCTACCTGCTGTTGTCGGTGCGCCAGACGCAACCCAGCAACTACGGGCTGTACACGATGCCGCTGGGCATTCGCGCCACTATCGGCAACCGTACGCAGGATTTTCGGGTGTGGAACAGCGCGCCGACGCAGTATTACGTGCTGCCCGTTTCGGGCACGGTCTCCAACCTTGCGTTTGACCCCGACGAGTGGATTTTGAAGGGCAGTAGCACCCAGGAGGCGTACCGCCCAGGACCGCCCGTGATTGTGGAGATGAACCCTGCGCCCGGTGTAGTCACTGCGCCTGTAAGCCAAGTGGAAGTCTATTTCCAGACGCCAGTGGCGATTAACGAGGCGCAGGTGCGCGTGGTTGGGGCAACGCGTGGGGCGGTGCCGTTTGCGCTCGCCTACGACGCTAGCGCAGGGCGCGTGCGGCTGACCTTCAACGAGCCGCTCAAACCCGACGCTTACACAATCCGCTTCTCGCCCAGCATCACAGCGCAAAACTCTGGCTTGGCGCTGGACGGCGAGTATTTCGGGCAGTTGCCTACGGGCGATGGGGTGCCTGGCGGTGAGGCGGTATTGCCGTTGCGCGTGTTGGCGACCAACGGCGATGTGAACGGCGACGGCTGTGTCAACGACGCCGACCTGTTGAGCGTGCTGTTTGCGTTCGGCAGCACGGGCGCACGCCCAGAAGATGTGAACGGCGACAACCAGGTCAACGATGCCGACCTGCTGCTAGTGCTGTTTGCCTTTGGTAGCGGTTGTTAAGGAGGTGGCGTTGGCATGCGTGCGATGGTGTTGGAACAAGTAGGGCAGCCGTTGCAACTGCGCGAGTTGCCCGTGCCCAAGCCGAAAGCGCATCAAGTGCTGCTCCGTGTGCGCGCTTGTGGTGTGTGCCGAACCGACCTGCATGTGTTTGACGGCGAGCTGCCCCGCCCGAAGCTGCCCCTGATTTTAGGGCACGAAGTAGTGGGCGAGGTGGTTGAGCTTGGGGCAGAGGTGCAAGGGCTGCAGGTGGGGCAGCGCGTGGGCGTGCCATGGCTGGGCTATACCTGTGGGCAATGTCGCTTCTGCGCCGCGGGACGCGAGAACCTGTGTGAGTTTGCGCAGTTCACAGGCTACACGCTAGATGGGGGCTACGCGGAATACATCGTCGCCGACGCACGCTATGTGTTTCCTCTGCCGGAGGCGTATGACGATGTGGCGGTAGCGCCGCTGCTGTGCGCGGGGCTGATTGGCTACCGCTCCTATCGCATCGCCCGCCAGGAGATGTTGGGCAATCGCTTGGGCATTTACGGTTTCGGCGCGGCGGCGCACATTCTCGTCCAGATTGCCGTGCGCGACGGCATGCGCGTGTTTGCCTTCACACGCTCGGGCGACTACGCCACGCAGGATTTCGCCCGTAGCTTGGGTGCGTGGTGGGCGGGTGGTTCCGACCAGCAGCCGCCCGAACCGCTGGACGGCGCGATTATCTTCGCGCCTGTGGGTGAGTTGGTGCCCATAGCGCTCCGCGCCGTCGACAAAGGCGGCGTGGTGGTGTGTGGTGGCATTCACATGAGCGACATCCCCAGCTTTCCCTATGCTATCTTGTGGGGCGAGCGCGTCGTGCGCTCGGTAGCGAACCTTACGCGTGCCGACGGCGAGGAGTTCTTCGCGAAAGCCCGCCAATTCACAATCGAGACACATACGACGCCCTTCCCGCTGGAGCAGGCGAATGAAGCGCTGCACGCGCTCCGCACGGGCAAACTGCAAGGCGCCGCCGTACTCTACCCCATCTAACGCGACGCGGGTATACTCTCTGCGAAGCTGCAGGAGGCTCCTATGGCAACCTACGAAGCAGATGTGGTGATTTTAGGCGCAGGACCTGGCGGCTACGTGGCAGCCATCCGCGCAGGACAGTTAGCAAAGGAACACGGCGGCAGTGTCATCTGTATTGAACGCGAGTTTCTGGGCGGCACATGCCTCAACTGGGGCTGCATTCCCAGCAAAGCGATGATTGCCCACGCCGAACGCTACCAGCATGTGCTGCACGCCAAAGAGATGGGCATCCTGATTGAGGGCGCAGTAGACTACGACTTTGCCCAAATGCAAGCCCGCAAAGACCGCATCGTGCAAACGCTGCGCAACGGCATCGCGACGCTGTTCAAGAAAAACGGGGTGCAGACCGTAGAAGGCACAGGCAAACTGATTGACGCCCACACCATTGAAGTCACGCGCGCCGACGGCAGCAAAGACTACGTGCGCGGCAAGAACATTATTCTCGCGACGGGTTCCAGCGTGATGAAAATCAACATCCCCGGGCTGGAGGGCGAGAAGGTATGGACAAGCGACGACGCTGTGACGGCGACCTTCGTGCCTGACAGCATGCTAATTTTGGGCGCAGGGGCAGTAGGCGTGGAGTTCAGCTACGTGTTCAACGCACTGGGCAGCCATGTCACAGTGGTGGAGATTATGCCCCAGATTTTGCCCCTGTTCGACGAGGATGTTGCCAAAGAGGCGGAACGCGCTCTATCGCGTCAGGGCGTCCAGTTCCTCACGGGCAGCACGCTTAAATCGGCAGAACGTGTGGGCGACCGCTGGCGCTGCCATGTGGAAACGCCCAAAGGGATGCAACAAATTGAGGTGGAAGTGGTGCTTATCGGCGTGGGGCGCAAGCCGAATGTGGATGGTATTGGGCTGGAAACCGTCGGTATTCAGATGAACAAGCGATACGTCGCCGTTGACGAATATATGCGCACCAATATTCCGCACATCTACGCGATTGGCGACATTACGGGCATCGCGCCGCTGGCACATGTGGCGAGCGCACAGGGCATTGTAGCTGCCGAGAACTGCTTCGGGGCGAACCGCCGCATGGACTACCGTGCAATCCCGAATGTGGTGTACACAGTGCCCGAAGTGGCAAGTGTGGGGTTGACTGAGAAACAAGCACGCGAGCAAGGCTACGAGGTCAAAGTGGGCAAGTTTCCGCCGCGCATCTTGGGGCGCGCGATGGCAGCTGGCATCAAAGAAGGGCTGGTGAAAGTCGTGGCGGAAGCCAAGTACGGGCAGATTCTGGGCGTGCACATCTGCTGCGAGCACGCCAGCGACCTGCTTCAAGAGGCAGTGCTCGCCATCAAGCTCGAAGCCACGCTGGATGAACTGGTGGACACTATCCACCCGCACCCCACGCTGGTGGAATCGCTTATGGAAGCGTTCCACGACGCCGCTGGGCACGCCATTCACAAAGCGTAGCAGCCGATTGTTTGGTGCAAAGGCAATGGATATTGCTCGCCCACCTGACAAACGCTCTTGTCGGGTGGGTTATGGGTTGGTTGCGCCAACAAGTTCCGCCTGCTCAATCGCCCAATGGTCGCCCGCGCGTTGGAGCAGAAGGAGAACCGCGCCGCCACAGTAGGGGGGCGACTGGCTTACCCATACGCCGCTCACCTGCTCGGGGGGGTGAATGGGCGTGTGCGAGTGCCCGCCTAAGATGAGATCGAACTCCGGGCAGGCTTCTGCTAGTCGGCGGTCGTGTTGGCTACCGATATGGGTAAGGGCAATCAGCAAATCGGCTTCGGGGCGAAGGCGTGGAATCCACGCGCGTGCGGTCTCAATCGGTGGGTCGAACAGGTACGCGCTGAGGGCAGCGGAACGCATGCGCGGGGTAATCATCGGCACAGTTAGCCCCAGCACCGCCACGCGCACGCCACGATGCACAGTTTGCCACGCTGCTTGTACGGGCACGGGCGTGTCGGGCTGTTTGGGGCGCAGGTTGGCGCACAGCAGCGGCGCAGGCGCGTCGCGCGTCTTTGCCAGAAACCCCCCGACCGTCAGGTGAAACTCGCGATTGCCGATGGTGATGGCATCATAGCCTGCTTCGCGCATCCACCTCCACGCAGGCTCGGGGCGCAACGGTATGCCCAAGTTGCCCGCCCGAATGCAATCGCCTGAATCGAGCAGCAGCGCGTTATGCTGGGTTTTGAGGGCGTGCAGCAGCTCCACAAAGGCGGCGTTCCAGCGGTTGTGTGCATCGTTGGTATGGATTAGGGCGATTCGCATCGGCAGGTGTCCATCCATTCGCGCGCGAGGGCAACGGGGTCGGCAGCGCGCATCAGCGTTTCGCCCACCAGTATCGCATGCACGCCTGCCCGACACAGCTGCGCCACCTGCGCCGCGGTCTCTATCCCGCTTTCGCTGACGCGCGTGATCTCCTGGGGTAGGTAGCGCAGCAACCGAAAAGTGGTCTCCAGCGATACCTCAAAAGTGCGCAAGTCGCGGTTGTTGATGCCCACCAGCGTCGCGCCCGACTCGAGGGCATCTTCCAGCTCCCACTCGTCGTGCACCTCCACAAGGGCATCCATCCCCAGCGACTCAGCGAGTTCGCGCAGGGCTTGCAAGCGTTTGCGATCGCGCAGGGCAGCCACAATCAGCAGCACCGCGTCCGCTTCAAGAGCGCGACTTTCGTAGATTTGATATTCTTCTATCAGAAAATCTTTGCGCAGGGCAGGCAGTGGCACACGGGCGCGTGCCTGTGCCAAATATTCAGGCTTGCCCTGAAAGTAAGGTTCATCTGTCAGCACGCTAAGGGCGTCCGCGCCCGCTTCGTGGTAGCGTTCGGCGATCTGTATTGGGTCAAACGCCTCGCAAATGACGCCCTTGCTCGGCGAGGCGCGTTTGATTTCGGCAATCAGCGCAATGGGGTTATGCGTGTGGCGCAATGCCTGGCGAAATCCGCGCGGCGGCGTCGCATCAGCAATCCGCGCCTTGAGGTCCGCAAGAGGCATCACTCGCTTGCGCGACGCCACCTCTTCGCGTTTTGTTGCCAAAATCTGCTCCAGAACCGACACCGCTCAGATTATACCGAGCGGGCTATACCTTCTCCAACGCTTGCTTGAGGTCAAGCACCAGGTCTTCGGGGTGCTCCACGCCAATAGAGAGCCGTATCAGCGCGTCGGTGATACCGAACATGCGTTGGGTTTCTTTGGGCATATCGGCGTGGGTCATTGTGGCGGGGTGTTCTGCCAGCGATTCGGTGCCGCCCAGGCTCACCGCGAGCTTGATAAGTTTGAGCGAGTTGAGGAATCGAAACGCCTCCGCCTCGCCCCCAATGATCTCAAACGAAATCATCCCACCCGGCGCGAGGCACTGCTTGCGGTAAATCTCGTACTGCGGATGTTCCTCTGTGAGATGTCCTAGATAGTACACTTTTTGCACTTTCGGGTGGTCTGCTAAGAAGTCGGCGACATAGCGGGCGTTTTTCATTTGCGCAGTCATTCGTAGCTTGAGCGTTTCGAGACTGCGCATAAGCAACCAGCCCGTCCACGGACCTGCCATGTTGCCCAGAAAGGTGCGCAACGTTTTCACGGGGGCGAGTTTAGCGCGACTGCCCAAGCACGCGCCCGCAATCAAGTCACTGTGCCCGCCGATGTATTTGGTGGCGGAGTAGAGCACCAAGTCCGCGCCGTGTTTGAGCGGGTGCTGCCACAGCGGTCCTAAAAAAGTGTTGTCTACCACCACGACAACTTCGCGCCCTTTCGGGGCGTACTTTTTCGCCAAGTGGCTGCAGAACTCAATATCCACTAAGGCGTTGGTGGGGTTGGCTGGGGTTTCAATATAAATCATCGCAAGGCGGTCGCGCCATTCGCTGTTAGCTAAAATGGCTTCCACCTGCTCGTTAGGCGCGCCCGCAGGAAACGCCACCGCGTGAATGCCGAACTCGCTCAGCACGCTGCGAAATAGGTGGTCGGTGCCTCCGTAGAGTGGCTCGTTGTGAAAAATCATATCGCCGGGGCGCACATACGCTAACACGGTGGTGGCAATCGCTGCCATACCGCTTTCAAACACCGCGCCGTCTTCCGCGTCATCCCACAGGCAGAGGCGGTCTTCCAGAATCTCAAGGTCGGGGTTGTTGATGCGGCTGTAGATAAGCCCTACCTGTTCGCCAGGCTTCGGTTCACGCAAGCCATATGCCAACTCGAAAAACGCCTTGCCCTCTTCGGCAGTGCGAAACACGAAGGTAGAGGTTTGGAAAATGGGGCATTTGAGGGCACCTTCTGACCATTCAGGGCGATAGCCATAGCCCATCATCAGGCTTTCAGGATGTAGGGGTATGCCGTCGATGTAGCCCTCTGGTTTTCGCGGTGTCATCGTTGACCTCTCCAAGCATGCCCAATTCTACCACAGGCGCGGCGCGTTTCCAAAAGAGGGTTAGCCCTTCATCGCGCCCTCGATGGTGGTGTCGCCCTCAGGAGCTTGCTCGGCAATACGTGTGGCTTGCACGACGCGAATGCGGTGCCCCTCGACGGCGTGCACGCGCAGTTCCCAGCCGTCGACGCGCACGGCTTCGCCTTCGCTGGGTTGGTGCCCCAGTTGCCCAAACACATAGCCGCCGATGGTATCGAACTCTTCCGACTCTAGGGCGATGCCTAGTAGCTCGCTGGCGTCGTCTAGGTGCAGGCGGGCGTCGATAAGCAGCGAGCCGTCGGGCAGTGTTTCCACCTCGGGGGGCGTTTCTACATCGTATTCATCTTGAATCTCGCCCACAATCTCCTCTACGAGGTCTTCCAGGGTCACCAAACCTGAGGTACCGCCGTATTCGTCTTGCAAAATTGCCATGTGGGTGCGGCGGCGACGCATTTCTTGGAGTAGCTCTACCACGCGCTTGTTTTCGGGCACGAAGAAGGCGGGGCGCATCACCTCGTGCAGCGAGAACTTAGAAGTGCCATCGCAGTAGCGTAATAGGTCTTTGGCGTGCACGATGCCGACGATGTTGTCGAGGCTGCCTTCGTAGACGGGGATGCGCGTATGCCCCGTTTCGCGGATGAGTTTGATAAGGTCGTGCACGGTGGCAGTGGCAGGGGCGGCTTTGATATCCACGCGGGGGGTCATCACCTCGCGGGCGATGGTGTCGGTGAACTCGAAGATGGATTGGATCATTTCCTTCTCTTGCTCTTCGATTACGCCCTGTTCTTCGCCTGCTTCCACCAGCACGCGCAGTTCCTCTTCGCTGACAACAGGGGCAAGGCGCATCATCTGGATGCCGAACAGCTTCAGCACGGCGCGCGTGATGCCGTTCACCAGCCAGATAGGGGGCGCAAACAGGCGGTCAAAGATGGTCATCGGCACAATTACAATCAGCGCGACGCGCTCAGCATAAGTAATCGCGATGCTGCGGGGCACGGTCTCGCCAATCACCACATTCGCAAAGGCAGTAAGAATCGCCACTAAGGCGACGCTAAAGCCGTGCAGGTTCAGCCCTGTGTTGGCTTCCAGCGGGCGCATGAGCGTGTGCAACGGCTCGGCAAGATTGGTTGCAGCCACCGCCGATGCTAAGAACGCCACAATGTTCAGCCCCACTTGCACCGTTGAAAGGAAGCGCGACGGTTCGTTTTTGAAGGCAGCTAAGTAGGGGGCAAGACGGTGCTTTTGCTCCAACAACATCCGCACCCAGCTGTGGCGAATGGAGGTTAGCGCGCTTTCCGCCATCGAGAAGAACGCGCTCAGCAACAACAGCACGAGGATTACCAGTAAGCTGCCCGTGGGGGTCAGCCCCTCGGCGGGGGGCGTGGTGGCACCGTTGGTGGCTTGTCCGTACAGCGCCCACGCGGCGCCGATCAGCGCAATCACCAGAACAATCCAGATTCGTGCGCTTGGCTTCGCGTTGCGACTGTTCGGGTTGTCGGTCATCGTGTACTTATCCTCCTCAGCGGGGCGTGAGCCAGAAAATGAGTGCACCCAAGCCCACGCCCAGCAAACTGCCCAACATCACTTCACGCCAACTGTGGATATCGGCATCCACACGACTTTGAGCAATCAAGGCGGCCAACAGCAATGCCAATACCGATGCCAGCAGGTCGCCCGACACCACAATAATTGCCATCGCAAAGAAAAAGCCCAACGCCGCATGCCCGCTGACCGCGCCGCCGCGAAACAGACGCACCTTGCCCTGCGTTGCCAGAACCTTCACCAGCGACACAATCACAAAAATCAGGATGACGCCGATCGTCACAGCCACGGCTAAGGTCGGCTCGGCGCGTTCCATCCGCAGGCGAATTTGCTCTAGGCGCAAGTCGCCCATAAACAGCACCCACGCCACTACCACCGCGTTCAGCGTGGCGACCAACACCGCGCCCGCCGCGATATCTTTGGCGAACTTCGCTTTGGGGTGGTACTCTTCTGTCACGAGGTCTACGGTGGCTTCTATTGCGGAGTTGAACATCTCGGCAATCAGCACCAGCGAGATGGTGAACAATAGCACTAGCATCTCGCGCTTGTCGAGGCGAAATAGCAGCCCCATCAGCAGCACCAGCGCCACGCTGAAAAAGTGGAAGCGCATGTGGCGCTGGGTGCGCACCACCGCAACGATGCCCTCCACGGCATAGCGGAAGCCGTCCAGCGGGTGGCGTCGCTGAGGAATCGGCGGTCGGGAATCCGCCTCACCGTTGCGTGGAACCGAGGAAGCATCGCGTGCCCGTTCGGGCGGTTCAGCTTCAGGCGTTCTCATATTGTGAATACCACTCGTCGTGGGCGGCATAACCCAGCTGCCGCAGCACCGATGCTGCACGAGCGTTCATCGTCGCACGCCCTGCCTCCGTCGAGTCGTCATAACCCATCATATGTAGTGTACCATGCAGGGCAAGCATCAGCAGTTCGGTCAGCAGGTCGTGCTGGTTGAGCGGGGCTTGGCGCTGCGCCGTCTCCACAGAGATGATAATCTCGCCCGCGGGCGTTTCGGGGTTCTCGGCAGCGTGGGCGGAGTAGTTGAAGCTTAGCACATCGGTGGTGTGTTCAATACCGCGATAAAGATTGTTGAGGGCGCGCATTTCGAGGTCGGTCGTGAGGTAGAGGCTTAGTTCGCCTGCAGGGGGATGGGGTTCAGTGGCGGTGAGCGCGTCAATCGCTTGTTGGAAAGCGTGCTTTAGGTGGGGGCGCCAGCGACTGCCGAACTCTTGACGCAGCAGGCGCGCCACAGGCGAAGCGACCTGCAACGCTACTGTCAAGCGGCTACGGGTGGACGGCATAGGCGGGTTCGTCCTCTGCCTTGTTGCCTTGGTACTCGATTCGGCGGTGGCGTGCAGCAACCAACACGCGCACAAACGCCTCCTCGATGAGCTTCAGGTCGCGAAAGGTCAAACCACACTCGTCCAGTTGCCCGTCTTGGCGGCGCATTTCGATCATCTCGCGCACGAAGTTTGCCAAGCGGGCGGGTGTTACATTGCCCAGCACACGCGAGGCTGCCTCTACAGTATCTGCCAGCATTACGATTGCCGCTTCGCGCGATTGGGGCTTGGGACCGTCGTAGCGGAAATGCTGTTCCAGCACAGGGTCGTGCCCGCCATCTACGGCTTGGTGGTAAAAGTAGGTGATTAGCGTAGTGCCGTGATGTTGGGCGATGATGTCGCACACGGCGGTGGGTAAGCGGTGGCGACGCGCCAGCTCTACGCCATCGCGCACATGGGCAGCGATGATTCGCGCGGAGAGCGTGGGGTTGATGCGTGCATGGAGGTTCTCGATGCCCTCTTGGTTTTCTATGAAGAAGTCGGGCTTACTCAGTTTGCCGATGTCGTGGTAGTAGCCGCCTACGCGGGCAAGTAGTGGGTCAGCGCCGATTGCCAGCGCGGCTTCCTCGGCGAGTTGCCCCACCTGCTGGCTATGGTAGTAGGTGCCGGGCGCTTCCGTACGCAGTTGGCGCAGGAGAGGCTGTTCGGGCGAGGCTAGCTCCAGCAAGGTCATCGGTGTGGCGAGGCGGAAAGGGCGTTCCAGCAGGGTTAGCCCCAGCCAAAACAGCGCAGTCGCACTGATGCCCGTGATGGCGCCCCACAGTCCACTGCCAAGCGCGTCGAGCCAGGTGGTAGCCTGCGCAAAGCTAATCCCGAGCGCGGCAACCAGCAGCAACCCGCTTAGCAGTGCCCCCGCCCAGAACATATCGGTGCGGCGGCGCATCGGCGCGATTGCCCAAACCGCGCTCCAGCCCGCCAGCCCCACCGCACCCACCGCAAGCACGGGCAGGCGTAGAACCACTGCAACGCCACCCAGCAACACCGCAAACAGGTAGCACGCCACCAGAGGGTGCATCAGCACGCCCCAGAGCATGCCCCCTGCCAGCAGCGGCGCAAACGCCAGAAAACCCACCTCGGCGGATAATGTCGCCCCTTGCCCCAGCAGCGACGCTGCGCGAACACCGACGAGACTGGCAAGGCTAATCAGCAACAACAAAAGCAGCCGCACTTCGCGTGGGCTATGAGCAAGGGGAGCACGCAACCATGTGCCTTCAGGGCGGAGTAGCCCTGTTTGGTGGATGAGCGCGGCAATCAAGCCCACCTGCGCCAGCGCAACCGCCACGCGCTCCAGCGCGGTCTGGGGCAGCGTGCGCAGCTCGCCGTTCAACACCGCGAGCCCCACTACCGCCAACACGCTTAGCACCGCAAGCTCGCGACGCAAGCGACAAGCGGCAGCTACGCACAAAACAGGCGCGCCCGTTAGACGCGCACCGCGCTTACTCCGCCTCCACACACGCATCGGTTATTTTTTCTTGCGCTTCTGGCGCTGTCGCCGACGCCGCTCGCTCGGCTTCTCATAATGCGTGTGGCGTTTGTACTCCTGCAAAATGCCACTCTGCTCCAGCGCTTTTTTGAAGCGCTTGAGCACGCTATCAATCGGCTCATTCGGACGCACTTCTACCTTTGCCAACGGTCTGTCGCCTCCTTCATCTTGGCTAGTGTTGGAGTTGTAGCACTTCGTGCCTGCGTGCCATTCTCCTGCCAAGAGCGGTGCTAATTCTATCGGATTTTGCCTCGAAAAGTCAAGAGGGTGCGAGACGCGTCGCCAGCGCAACAGTGGATGTCGCCGGCGCGATAGAATCGTGTCTCCGCCTTTGGCTATACTATGGGCGATATGTGTGGTATTCATCTGCCGTTGGGGCAGCCTGCGCAGGGCGGCGGTGTGCTGCACGACCCGCGTGAGACACACCTGCGCAATGTGCGCCAACTCACCTTTGGGGGCGAGAACGCTGAAGCCTATTTTTCGTTTGACGGCAAAAAACTCATCTTCCAAAGCACACGCCCCCCCTTCAAAGCCGACCAGATGTTCACGATGAACATCGATGGCACCGACCTGCGCTTGGTCTCCACAGGCAAAGGGCGATGCACGTGCGGATTCTGGTCGCCCGACGGCAAAAAGATCCTCTACAGCTCCACCGATTGGTGGAGCGAGGAACCACCACCACCCCCCGACCGCTCGCAGGGTTATGTGTGGGGGCTGTTTCCATATCGGTTATTTATGGCAAACGCAGACGGTTCTGATCGCGTTGCGCTCACCGATGGCGATGATTACAACGCGGAGGGCTCGTTTCACCCGCGCGGGGACCGCGTGCTGTTCACCACCACACGCTGGGGCAACATCGATCTCGCGGAGTTGAACCTACGCACGGGGCGCATCAAGCGGCTCACCACCGAAATCGGCTACAACGGCGGACCGTTCTACTCGTGGGATGGGCGCTACATCGTCTATCGCGCCTACCACCCCAAAACTGAGGAGGAAATCAAAGAGTTTCAAGATTTGCTGCGCAAACGGTTAGTGCGCCCCAGCAAGCTGGAACTGTGGGTGATGACCGCCGACGGCAGGCGCAAGTGGAAAGTCAGCAACTTGGGCGGGGCAAACTTTGCGCCGTTTATGAAACCCGGCAACCGAAAAATCATTTTCTCCAGCAACCACCACGACCCACGCGGACGCGAGTTCGACTTGTTCCTCATCAACTTGGACGGCACAGGTGTGGAGCGAGTCACCTACACCCAAGACTTTGACGGCTTTCCGATGTTCTCGCGCGATGGCAAGATGCTGGTGTGGTCTTCCAATCGCACCGCGAAAGAGCGCGGAGAAACAAACATCTACATCGCCGATTGGGTGGAATAAGCAGGGGGCACAGTGTGCCCCCTGCGGCGCAGTTTACAGCCGTCGTGGGCTGAGCAGGGAAGAAGACTTTTTGCCCACAGCAACCATCACGAACGCTGCCCCCTTGCCAGAGTAGTACGACACTTCCACACTCACAGGGCTTCCAAAAAGGTTGCTGAACTCACACATCGGATATGCATCGTCGAAGTCGTCGCGTGCAATTGTCAGCCCGCTGCGGCGCACCACCAAGTCAAGGTCGCTTACATGGTCGCTCCCGACCGCAAACGCGTAATAGTCGCCGCGCAAACCACTGATACTCATAGTTATTTTCTCTCCGGGACGCATAATGTAGCCGTAGAATCGCTCCACTTCAGCCTCCAACACGGTAGCGACTGCAGCTAGGCGTATTAGCACGGAAACGAAAGTCTCAGTAGGGATATCCCAGCCGCCGTAGTCAACGAGCACCATAAAATGGCACAGCGGCTTGCCAATCCCCTTAGCAAGCGTGAGGCGAATCGTATAGTCACCGCTAACGAGAGGACGGAACACAACGACGGCGGTCTTCTCTGACCGTTTGTCCTCAGCAACTACTCGTCCGCGCGAGTCGCGTATTTCCAAATCCACATCGATTGCCCCGTCACCGCCGCTTGCGATGATGGTGTAGGTACGGTACGACTTGAACTCGCGTGTGAAGTCGGCGCTGGCGCCGTTGGTAAGCACGCAGCCGCCGCTGTTCCAGCCATCGTCAAAGCCCTGCGAGAAGGCGTGTGCCCCCGTAAAATACAGTGCGAGCAGCAGCAACGCTCCCGTCCCCGTCTTGATAGTGCGCATCATCCATCCTCCTGAAAAGTTGTCTGTGTGTTGATCCCTCGTCTCAGAAGAATCGAGCTTGCTAAGATGCCCCCTGAATCGGCGAAGGCACACATTACAGTAGTTGCTCTATTATACCACATTTTGCCAATGCGAGTTCCCACTTAGGACGCCGTTTGCTTGGCGTTCGTGGGTGTGAAAACATTGTAGGGGCAGGGCTGAACCTGCCCCTACAGTGTAAAGTTGGCTCGAACCTCCCTGTTACTGCATGTCAGTTTTGAGGGGGTGAGATTCCTCGCCGTGCTCGGAATGACGGAGCCATTTTCGCCCAAGTAAACTTGTTGCCCCGAGCCGAGGGCGAGGAATCTCGCACAGGTATCGACTCAGGTTATGCCCAACGTAAGCGATTTGAGGTTTTTCACAGATTGCCGCGCAGGGCTTGCTCGCGCTCAATCGCTTCAAACAATGCCTTGAAGTTGCCCTTGCCGAAGCCGCGCGAGCCATGGCGCTCAATCACCTCAAAAAACAGCGTGGGACGGTCTTGCACAGTCTTAGTGAAGGTTTGCAGCAAGTAGCCCTCTTCGTCGCGGTCGACCAAGATGCCCAGTTCAGCAATTTCACGCAGGTCTTCCTCAATCTCGCCCACGCGGCGGGGTACATCCTCATAGTAGGTTTGTGGTACATAGATGAACTGCATCCCGCGTGCCTTCAGGTGGCGCACCGTGCTGATGATATCATCGGTCAGCAGGGCGATGTGTTGTACGCCCGGGCCTGCGTTGTACTCCAGATATTCTTCGATTTGCGACTTGCGTCGCCCTTCGGCTGGCTCGTTGATGGGCAACTTAATCTTGCCTCGCCCGTCTTGCACCACTTTGGACATCAACGCGGAGTATTCGGTGCTGATGTCGTCGTCGGTGAAGTGCACCAATAGCTCGAAGCCCATCACCTCGCGATAGAAATCCACCCAGTAGTTCATCTTGCCCAGCTCCACATTGCCCACGATGTGGTCAATCTCCTTCACTCCGATAGGCTCGCCGGGGATGAAAATCTCTTGAAAGCCAGGCATAAAGGTGCCTTTGTAGCGGTCGCGATTGATAAAAGAGTGGATTACATCGCCGTAGGTGTGGATGGCGGCGATGTGCACCTCGCCGTTCTCGTCTTTGAGCACGGTTGGCTCTAGGGCGCCCTGAGCGCCGCGGCGCACCGCTTCACTGTAAGCACGCTCTACATCATCCACCTCGAAGGCGATGTCGCGCACGCCGTCGCCGTGCTTTACCAACCACTGCGCCAGTGGGTGGTCTTGCTTGTAAGGGGCGGTCAGCACGAAGCGGATATCGCTTTGTTGGAGCACGTAGCTGGCTTCCTGACGATTGCCCGTCTCCAGCCCTGAGTAGGCAACCACATTGAATCCAAAGAGAGTGCGGTAGTAGTAGGCTGCCTGCTTTGCGTTACTCACGAAAAAGCGCACGTGGTCAATGCGCCGAATTGGCATGAAGTCTCGCATTAGTTCACCTCCGTCGTTGCAGGTGGCATAGAGTATACCTGCATGGTTCCGGGCAAGCCAAACTAACTGGCACCGAGTGAGGGCTTATCGACGGACGCAACGCGGTGATGCAATCTGTGTAAGGGTGAATTCGGGGGTTGATAGCACGTGAGTGTGTAGGAATCCCAACTAAAAGGTAGAATATGCTCCACCAAAAAATTAGGTGGGGCTGCTTATGAACGCGCGAACGAGTAAGCAGTTGCAAGCGGAGCTGCAGGCATTGCGCGAGCGTGTCGCAGAGCTGGAGCATGCTTTGGAGGTGCACGAGTGGGGGGGTCAACTGTTCCACGACAGCAGCATTCCGCAGATGCTGGTGGACTTCGAGACGGGCACCATCTTGGCTGTGAACACCGCCGCCCAGCAGTTCTACGGAGAGCAGTTGCGCGAAGCACATATTGATTGCGTGTGTGCGGAAAATCTGCGCTGGACGCGCGACCTGCGCGAGTATGTGCACCAGCAGCGGTATGGGGTACGCTTGTCGCGCCAACATGCTGCTGATGGGTTGGTGCACATCGTTGAGGTGCATTACACAGTGGTCAACCTTCGTGGGCGTACGGTTGTGCACCTACTCTGTTTCGATGTCACAGAACGCGAACGTACGCGGCGTGAACTGGAGCTTAGCCATGCTCGCTATCAGGCGTTCGTGCAACTTTCCAGTGAGGGTATCTACCGTATAATGCTTACGGAGCCCATCGCTGTACAGTTGCCTATAGAGCGACAAGCTGAACTCATATACGAGCGCGCATACGTCGCCGAATGCAACTCCGCTTACGCTGCGATTTTCGGGAAGACTATAAACGACATTGTTGGTGCACTGCTTCGGCAACACTGCCCACTTGAGCGTGGAGAGCTGGTGAGAATTTTTATTCAGTTTATTCGTGCTGGATATCAGCTCGTGCGGCGCCAACTCTCATTTGCGATTGAGGCAGGCAACGAACGGCATTATGAGTACAGTTTGCGCGGGATCTTGCAGGATGGGTATGTTCACGGCGCTTGGGGGGTGATTCGCGACATAACCGAGCTGGTGCAGACACAGCGGTCCCTCCAAGCGAGCGAGGAGCGCTACCGACTGTTCGTGCAACTTGCGAATGAAGGCATCTGGCGTGTTGAAGCTACCGAGCCGATACCTGTTGACCTCCCTGTTGAGGAGCAAGTGCAACGCATACTACAGGTGGGTTATTTGGCGGAGTGTAATCGCGCTTTTGCCCGCATGTACGGTGCAGAGTCGCCTGAAGCACTCATTGGTGCACCCATAGCCAACCTGTTAGTGCCAAGCGATCCGCAGAATGTGGAGATGTTGCGCGCTTTTGTGGCCAATAACTACCGTCTGGAGGGAACTGTATCGCACGAGCGCGCTGCGGATGGAAGCGAGCGCTATTTTCTGAATAGCTTTTTCGGCGTGGTGGAAAACGGGGCATTGGTGCGTGCGTGGGGGATTCAAACTGATATCACGGAGCTGCGCCGGATGCAACAGCAGTTGGAGCAGGCCTATC
>JAUQOS010000074.1 GCA_030550775.1 Armatimonadota bacterium | reverse complement strand
TACGGGCTTTCGTGGGCGCAAACCACTGTGGGAGGACTAAACGAATGCTTTGTGTGCGCGCACCGGGGCGCGTGAACCTAATCGGCGAGCATACCGACTACAACGAGGGCTATGTACTGCCTGTGGCGCTGAGTTTGGAGCTGCGGGTGCACGCCAGCCCGCGTTCCGATACGCACTGCCGAGTCTATTCGGAACTGCTGGACGAACAGTATGAGTTTGACCTTGCTGCCCTGCCCGCGCCCGATGCACTACCGCGTGGCTTTATTCGTTATGTGGCGGGCGTCGCGTGGGCGTTGCAACAACATACGGGGCGCACCCTCACTGGCATCGAAGCGACTATTAGCAGCGAGCTGCCCATTGGGGCAGGGCTAAGTTCATCGGCGGCGCTGGAAGCGGCGTTCGCCCTGTTATGGAACACGCTGGATAACTTGGGGCTTGAGCGGCTGGTGCTGGCGCAACTGTGTCAGCAAGCTGAGCATGTGTACGCAGGCGTTCATTGCGGGGTGATGGATCAGGTCGCAGCCCTGCTGAGTGAGGCAGGATGTGCGCTGTTTGTAGACACGCGCACGCTGTTTACGCAAAGCATCGCGCTGCCCCGCGACTGGGCGATTGTGGTCGCCGATACCGGCGTGCCGCGTACCCTCGCCGAGTCAGCGTATAACCAACGCCGCGCCCAGTGCGAGGAAGCTGTGGTCGCCCTGCGCCCCCTGCTTGGGGAGGAGGTACGCGCCCTGCGCGATGTTAGCCCCGAGCAAGGGGCGCTCTATCTGCCTCTGCTGCCCGAGCCCATCCGCCAACGCGCCCGCCACGTGATTGGCGAAAACGCCCGTGTGCTGGAGTTTTTGAACGCGCTCGCCCACGCGGATGCCGCCCGCGTGCGCGCCCTGATGCTTGCTTCTCACGCCTCGCTGCGCGACGATTACGAGGTTAGCTGCCCCGAACTGAACGCGATGGTGGATGCTTGTATGGCAGCGGGCGCCATCGGTGCGCGCCTCACGGGCGCAGGCTTTGGCGGCGCCTGCGTGGCGCTGGTGGAAAAGAGCCATCTGCCCGAATTCCTTGCCCAAGCCGAACGCTACTACCGCCAACACGCCCGCTACGAACCACGCCTAATCGCCTGCGAGGCAGCCGCAGGAGCCACTCGGTGCGTGTAAACACGCCTCATCCGAATTAGGTACACTGTATAGCGCAATGGTTATCGGCGTTCCGAAAGAGATCAAGCCCGACGAATATCGCGTGGCGATGACGCCTTCGGGCGTGGAGATTTTGGTGCAGCACGGGCACACGGTGCTTATTGAACGCGGCGCAGGCGACGGCACGGGCATCCCCGACAGCGAATACGAAGCCGCAGGCGCGTGCGTGCTGGACCACGCCGAAGCGGTGTGGCGTCAAGCCGACATGATTGTAAAGGTCAAAGAACCGCTGCCCAGCGAGTATCCACTTATTCGCCCCAACCAGGTGATTTTCACCTTTTTCCACTTTGCCGCCAGCGAGCAGCTCACACGCGCGATGGTAGACAGCGGGGCGGTCTGCATCGCCTACGAGACTATCCAAGCCCCCGACGGCACACACCCAATCCTGCTGCCGATGAGCGAGATCGCCGGGCGCATGGCGGTGCAAGTGGGCGCATGGTGCTTGGAACGCCCAATGGGCGGGCGCGGCGTACTGTTGGCAGGCGCGCCGGGTGTGATGCCCGGCACAGTGGTGGTTATCGGCGCAGGCGTAGTAGGTGCCAACGCTGCTCGGATTGCAGCTGGCATCGGCGCGCGTGTCATCATTCTAGATGTGAACATCGCCCGCCTGCGCGCCTTAGAGGAAACCCTGCCCGCCAATGTGGATACCCTCTACTCTAACCCCGCCAACCTGCGCGAAGCCACTCAGCAAGCCGACCTCATCGTGGGCGCGATTTATGTCACAGGGGGGCGCACCCCTATCCTCATCAAACGCGAAATGCTTTCCACGCTCAAGCCGGGCGCGGTACTCGTGGATGTTTCCGTAGACCAAGGGGGGCTTGCTGAAACCATCCGCCCCACCACCCATCGCGAACCCACCTACATCGTGGACGGTATCGTGCACTACGCCGTCAGCAACATGCCCGGCGCCGTGGCGCGCACCTCCACCTATGCCCTCACGAACGTCACCACACCCTACGTACTACGCTTAGCCGACTTGGGCTGGCAGGAAGCGTGCCGACAAGACGCCACCCTGCGCCATGGGCTGAACATTGTGCAAGGCAAGGTCACACTACAGCCTGTCGCGGAGCAGTTCGGCTACGAGTACATCCCACCAGAAGCTGTGCTCTAAGCGAAAGTGTTCGCTCTGCAGCGGCAAATAAACCGTCGGCGTGGGGGTCGACGCCTCCAGTTTTGCCCGCAGGCGCAAGTCCTAACCCCTAAAGCATCCACTTGTATCCGCTGTTCACGGTACGTCTTGTCCGCAAGACCCCCCGGGAAACTCCTTGGTAAGAGTACAACGCATAGGTTCAACTCGGCTGTACCAACAACCGATTTGGCTCCACCGACCGCCTTACCCCTCTCCGTAAGGTTTCCCCCATTCCGCGCGGGGAGCCGACCCCAGCATAGTTCCCCCCTCCGTAAGGTTCCCCCGCTTCGCGAGGGGAACCGCCCCCCGCACGGTTCCCCCTACGGCGTCGGGGGAACCCGCAGGCGGGGGTTCGAGAAAAAATCCGTTTCTGCCCTCGGTTTGAGGGGCTGCAAGTGGAGAAAATGCGCACGTGGCGCCCGAATTGGGGTAGAACGGTGTGCCCTTATCAGCGGGGAACTCCTCTACCCTCTATCAGGTATTATAGTATGCGTAGCAGGCAACTTGATAACACCACACTCAATTTGGAGGGTCTATGATGCGGTTTGATAAGCTGACGATTAAGGCGCAGGAAGCGGTTCAAGAGGCGATTCACCTTGCCGAACGCTTTCGCCATCCTGCGGTTGACAACGAGCACCTACTGTTAGCCTTGCTTAGGCAAGAGGGGGGCGTTGTGCCGTCGCTGCTGCAAAAGCTCGGCGTAGTGCCGCGCACGATTGAAACTGCCATCGAGCAAGACTTGCAGCGACGCCCGCAAGTTTCTGGCGCCTCTACCGTCGGGGCGCAGATTACCCATCGCCTCAAAGCGGTCTTTGACACCGCCTTTGATGAGGCATTGCGCCTCAAGGATGAGTATGTAAGCACCGAGCACCTGTTGCTGGGCTTAGCTGCTGACACCTCAGGCGAGGCGGGGCGCGTGCTGCGCATGCACGGCGTCTCACGCGAGGCGATCCTCAAGGCACTTCAAGACATCCGCGGCGGACAGCGCATCACCGACCAAAACCCCGAAGAGAAGTACCAAGCCCTTGAGAAATATGGACGCGACCTGACCCTGCTGGCACGACAGGGCAAACTTGACCCCGTAATCGGGCGCGATGAGGAAATTCGTCGCGTCATCCATGTGCTGTCGCGGCGCACCAAAAACAACCCCGTGCTCATCGGCGAACCGGGCGTTGGTAAAACCGCCATCGTGGAAGGGCTGGCACAACGCATCGCCACAGGCGATGTGCCCGACACGCTCAAGGACAAGCGCATCGTGCAGCTGGACTTAGGCGCGCTGATCGCAGGTGCCAAATATCGCGGCGAGTTCGAAGAGCGCCTCAAAGCCGTACTAAAAGAGGTCACCAGCGCGGAGGGGCAGATTATCCTATTCATCGACGAGATTCACACCCTTGTAGGCGCGGGCGCCGCCGAAGGCGCGATGGATGCCGCCAATATGCTCAAGCCGCTTCTGGCGCGCGGCGAACTGCGCACCATCGGCGCAACCACGCTGGACGAATACCGCAAGCACATCGAAAAAGACCCCGCGCTGGAGCGGCGCTTCCAGCCCGTGTATGTGGGCGAACCCAGCGTGGAAGATACCATCGCCATCCTGCGTGGGCTGAAAGAACGCTACGAAGTGCACCATGGCGTGCGCATCAGCGATAGCGCAATCGTCGCCGCCGCAAAGCTCTCCTACCGCTATATCACCGACCGATTCCTGCCCGACAAGGCAATTGACCTCATCGACGAAGCCGCCGCTAAACTGCGCATGGAAATCGATTCCATGCCCACCGAAATTGACGAGATTGACCGTAAGATTCGCCAGCTGGAGATTGAGCGCGAGGCGCTGCGCCGCGAGGAGGATAACCCGCAAGCCAAAGAGCAAATCGCCCGCTTGGAGCGCGAGCTGGCAGCACTCAACGAGGAAAAGAGCCGCCTCGTGGCGCACTGGCAACGCGAAAAAGAACTCATCACCAAAATCCGCGAGACAAAAGAGCGAATAGAAAAGACCAAGTTTGAAGAGCAACAGGCGGAGCGCGCAGGCGACTTCGCACGCGCGGCAGAACTACGCTACGGCGTGCTGCTGGAGCTTCAAAAGCAACTCCAGCAACTGCAAGAGCAGCTGGCGGAAGTGCAAAAAGACATGCAGCTGCTCAAGGAGGAAGTGGACGCCGACGACATCGCTGAGGTCGTGGCGAAGTGGACAGGCATTCCTGTGCAGCGACTGAAAGAGACCGAGAGCGAGAAACTGCTCCATATTGAGGAGCGGTTGCATCAGCGCGTGGTTGGACAAGACGAGGCGATTATTGCCGTCGCCAACGCCATTCGTCGCTCACGCGCGGGGCTGTCGGACCCTAACCGCCCCATCGGCTCGTTCATCTTCCTCGGACCCACAGGCGTCGGTAAAACTGAGTTGGCAAAAGCCCTCGCCGAGTTCCTGTTCGACGACGAGCGCAACCTCGTGCGCATTGATATGAGCGAGTACATGGAGCGCCACTCGGTCTCGCGCCTAATCGGCGCGCCGCCGGGCTACGTGGGCTATGAAGAAGGCGGACAACTCACCGAAGCCATTCGTCGACGCCCCTACAGCGTCATCTTGTTCGACGAGATCGAGAAGGCGCACCCCGAGGTATTCAATGTGTTGCTGCAACTGCTGGACGACGGTCGCCTCACCGACGGGCAAGGGCGCACCGTTGACTTCCGCAACACCATCGTGATTATGACTAGCAACCTCGGTTCCGCGCTGTTCCAAGAGATGAATGAGTTCAACAAAGACGACATCCGCGAGCAGATTATGCACGCGGTGCGCTCCTATTTCCGCCCGGAGTTCCTGAACCGAATCGACGAGATAATCATCTTCAACCCGCTGGATATCTTGCAAATCAAGCGCATCGTCGACCTGCAACTCAAGCAAATCCAGAAGCGCTTGGACGAGCGCAAGATTACGCTGATGCTCACTGAGGATGCTAAGCAGGAATTGGCGGTGCGTGGCTTTGACCCGCAATTGGGGGCGCGCCCGTTGCGTCGCACCATCGAGCGCGAAGTGCTGAATCCGTTGGCGCAGAAACTGCTCGCCCGCGAGTTTATGGACGGCGACACAATTCGCGTGGATTACCGCGACGGGCAGTTTGTGTTTGAGCGTGTTGTGACGGCGGAGGTGGTGTAGCTGCTTAGCCGTTTGTGGCGAAGGCTACGCGAGAGGCGCGGGGCTGAAACCCCTACCTTTGCTGAACTGCAGCGTGAGGTGGAAGCCCTGCGCCGCGCCCTGCAGGCGCGCGAACAGCAACTCCAGCACGCCCAAGCCCACCTCCACTATACGCGCGAAACCGAACACCAGCGCACGACCGCCCAAGCCGACGCGCTGCTCACCAGCCTGCTGCGTGAACTCGCACCCCCACTGACCCAACTGGCAACGCAACAGCACCTCCTCGAACAAGGCACTGCCCTGCCCCCGACTGAGCTGCTCAAAACCGTGCAACGCCTGCTGCGCGCCTTGGAGGCATGGGGCGTGCAACTGGAAGGACAGATTGGTTCCGTGGAGCCCTATAACCCCGACCGCCACCTCGTGCTGAGTCTGGAGGCTACCCCCCAAGAGGGACAACCTGTGATCGTGCGCATCTGCGGGCTGCTTTATAAAGGTACACTCATCCATAAGGTGGGAGTGGAACTCGCCGAATGAGCACACTCGTGGGCTTGGACTTCGGCACCAGCAACACTGTCATCGCCCTGTGGAACGGCTTCGAGGGCGAAACGCTCTATCTGCCTGACTACGGCAGGTTCTACGCGCCCGATCCGAACTTCACCGCCACCCCAAGCATACCTTCGCTCATCCACTACGAACCGAACCGCCAATGGATTGGCAACCAAGTACTGCAGCGCAACCTCTACGAGTCGCCGCGCACCTTCCGCTGGATGAAGCGCTACATCGCGCAGCGCAGTCCGCGCACCCTTCAGGTGGAAGGGCGCGCCATCTCTGCTGCAGAGGCAGGACGCGATTTCCTACTGGCGGTGCTTACCGCCCTGCGTGTGGAGCGCAACCTCGCCTCCGATGCCCAACTTGCCTGCTGCACACCAGTGGAGGCGTTCGAACATTACGAAAACTGGCTGCTGGAAACCGTGCAAGCAGCGGGCTTCGAACGGATTCGGCTGATTGATGAGCCTTCGGCTGCTGCACTTGGCTACGGCATTACCCTCCACCCTAATGATGTGTATATGGTGTTTGATTTCGGCGGGGGCACGCTGGATGTTGCCATTTTACTGGTGGAGGAAGCGCACACTGCTGCCCAGGGGCAACGCTGTCGTGTCTTGGGCAAGGCGGGCACTGAACTTGGGGGCGCAACTATTGACGGCTGGCTTTACCAAGCGGTGCTGCAACGCAACCAGCGCAGTGAACATGACGAGCACATCCGCGCCATCAGTCGCCTGTTGCTGACCGAGTGCGAGCGCGTTAAGGAACAGCTCTCGTTTCGCGAGCGGGCGACGCTCAGCGTGATGCACCCTCGCACAGGCGAAGTGCTGGAAGCCGAGTTCACCCGTGCTGAGTTCGAAGCGCTGCTGGATGAGCACGGCGCGTACACGCAGATCCATCGCACCATTCAGCGCGCCCTTACCGACGCCTACGAGCGCGGCTACCCCGAAACAAGCATTCGCGCTGTGCTGATGGTCGGCGGCAGCAGCCTGATTCCGTCGGTACAGCAAACTGTGCAACGGCTCTTTGGGCGCGAGCGTGTCTACCTCCAACGCCCGTTGGATGCCGTGGCACGTGGGGCGGCTGCTTTTATCGCGGGCGTTGATTTCTACGACTACATCCAACACGATTACGCCATTCGCCATCGCAACATGCACACGGGCGAATATGAGTATCTCACGATTGTGCCGCGGGGCACGCCCTACCCCACGCGCGAACCCGTGCGCCGACTGGTCATCAAAGCCACGCACACCGGGCAAACACGCATGGGCATTGACATTTTCGAGCTGGGCGATGTGTCGCACAGCCCTGCCGCGGCGATTGAGTTAGTGTTTGACCCCGCAGGCGCGGCGCGCGTGCTGCCCGTTGACCACGAACAATTGCGCGAACGTCGCCTGTTCTGGATGAACGAGCACGCGCCTACCTTTCTGACGGCGGAGCCGCCCGCCCAACGCGGCGAACCATGCTTTGAGGTGGCGTTCAGTGTGGATGCCAACAAACGGTTGGTGATTACCGCGCGCGATTTGCGCACGATGCGCCTCGTGCTGGAAAACCACCCTGTCGTGAGGTTAGAGTGAGGGCACACCCTCTACCAGCGCGTAGAGGCGTTGCAGCGTCTCCTCAAACGGCGAAGATTCCTCGCGGGCTTGGCGCAGGAACGCGCGTATCGCCCCGATACGCTCCATCGCCGCGTCTACCCCAGGATTGGCACCGCGCTGGTATGCGCCGATGGCAATCAAATCCTCTGCTTCGCGATACGCCGCCAGCAACCGACGCAGTTGGTTGGCTGCCCGCAAGTGTTCGGGCGCGACAATGTTGGGCATCACGCGCGAGAGGCTTGCCAACACATCAATCGGCGGATAGTGCCCCTGCTGCGTGAGCGTGCGCGACAGCACGATGTGCCCGTCCAAAATGGCGCGGGCGGTGTCGGCAATCGGGTCGTTGAGGTCGTCGCCATCCACCAGCACGGTGTAGAATGCGGTGATGCTGCCCCGAGCGTTGGTGCCCGCGCGTTCCAACAAGCGGGGCATCAGCGCAAACACGGAGGGCGTGTAGCCGCGCGCGGCAGGCGGTTCACCTGCCGACAAGCCAATCTCGCGCTGCGCCATCGCCAACCGCGTGAGCGAGTCCATCATCAACAACACTTGTTTGCCCTGATCGCGAAAGTATTCTGCAATCGCAGTGGCGGTAAACGCCGCTTTTTGGCGCACAATTGCGGGCTGGTCGGAGGTAGCCACCACCAGCACGGAACGCTGCAGCCCTGCCTCGCCAAGACTGTCCTCGATAAACTCGCGCACTTCGCGTCCGCGTTCGCCAATCAGCGCGATGACATTTACCTCGGCTGCGCTGTTGCGTGCCAGCATGCCCATCAGCGTGCTTTTACCCACGCCGCTGCCCGCGAAAATGCCCACGCGCTGCCCCTGCGCGCAAGTGAGCATGGCATCAATCGCTCGAACGCCCATCGGCAGCGGCGTGCGCAAGGGCGGTCGTTCCAAAGCGGGGGGAGCTTCGGCGAGCAAGGGGTAGCGCGTCTCATGCGGGGGTGCGGGCTTGCCATCTATGGGATTGCCCAACCCATCCAGAATACGCCCCAGCAGCGCGGGCGACACGCCCACCGACGCCATCTGACGCGTGGGAATCACCTCGCTGCCGGGCGCAATACCTGTAAGCTCGCCTAAGGGCGTCAACAGCACGCGCCCGTTGCGAAAGCCTACGACCTCCACTGGCAATGGCGGCTCGTGCCTGCCCCGATCAATCAAACACAACTCGCCCAATCGCGCGGGTGGTCCCTGCGCCTCAAGGAGTAAGCCCACCGCACCCATAACGCGCCCGTGAATACGCACTGTGTCGGCACGGCGCACCGCCTCGCGAACCGCTTGCCAATCCACAAGGCAAATTATCGGCACAGGCAGAGGTTTACTGTGTGCCCCACGCTTGCTCCAACGCGGTATCCACAACGATCGCGCGTTCGCGCAGCTCGAACGCGCCCCATTTGAGCAAGATGCCCTCCCGCGCGTAGATACGATCCTCGCGCGATTTCCACAGAATGCGCCCTGCTTCTAACCGCGCGTCGTGCGTTTTAGAGGTCGCCACCACGCCGCCCCATGCCTCCACCGTGCGCGCTGCCGAGTCGGCGCGGGCATAGGGGGCGCGGAACTCCAGTACAGGCTTGCCGTCGCGATAGAGCCAGCCCCGCACTGTTAGCAGGATGCCTTGTGCCTTGTTGCCTTTCGTTTCCGCCCGAAGCGATTGGGCTTCCAAACGCCACAAAGTGCGCCCCTGCTCATCTTGCTGCTCCAGCGTGGGCTGCTCCATCGCGTAGCGGGCGTCGGGCATACGGATGCGCTCCTCACCCTCAGTGGGCGGGGCAGGCGGCGTGGCTTGGGGCGTAGTTGGCGGTGTCGGTTGTTGACACGCGCTTAGCAGCAGGCATAACCCCCACACCCCCAGCCTAACGCGGCTGCAACGCCAACGGAATCGGCTTGCCACGATGCTTCCCTCGCAACTGCCCACACGCCGCATCGATGTCGTGCCCGCGCTCCACCCGCTGCGTGACCTCAATCCCCGCCTGCTCCAAAATCTGGCGGAAACGCTGCACACGCGCCATCTCAGGGCGCTGGAAGTGCTCAGGCGTGGGCACATAGTTGAACGGTATCAGGTTCACCAAGCAAGGCACACCACGCAACTTGCGCGCCAGCTCCTGCGCATGCCACGGCGTGTCGTTCACTTCGCGCAGCAACAGATACTCGAAAGTCACGCGCCGCTTAGTTTTCTCGAAGTAATCACGCGCAGCTTGAATCAGCGCGTCTACCCCCCACTTGCGATTCACGGGCATAATCTTACTGCGCGTCTCATCATCGGGCGCGTGCAGCGAGATTGCCAGCGTAATGGGCAAATCGTATTCCGCTAACGCGTAAATCTTGGGTACGATGCCCACTGTGGAGATAGTAATACGCCGGTAGCCGATGCCCACCTCGTCGTGAATAAGGCGCAGGGATGCGACCACATTTTCTAAGTTGAGCAGCGGCTCGCCCATGCCCATCAACACCACATGGCTGATACGCCGCTCGCTAAGTCGCTGCAAGTGAAGCAACTGATCTACAATCTCGCTTGCTGTGAGGTTGCGCGTGTAGCCTCCTTGGGCAGTGGCGCAGAATCGGCAGCCCATCGCACATCCCACCTGCGTCGACAAACACACCGACACGCGATCGTCGTAGGGCAGCAACACACACTCCACTTCGTTCTCGTCGGCAAGGCGCAGCAGGCTCTTGACCGTGCCGTCTCTGGAGCGTTGGATGACGCTAATTGTGTTGGGGCTGATTACAGCAACCTCCTGCAGGCGCGCGCGCAGGGCAGCCGGCAGGTCGCTCATCTGCTCGAAGGTGGTGACGGCTTTTTGATAAATCCACTTCGCCAGCTGTGTGCCGCGATACGCAGGCTCACCGAAAGTCTCACTCACCCATGCCCGCAACTGCGCTGCCGATAGCCCCACCAACACGGTCTTGGTTGCCGTTTGCATCGTGTGGAATTGTACCTTCAGTGCTGCCCTGTTCGCGCGCGGCTCTTAGAGCGTGTATGTAAAGTGTTGCTGGAATCTTTCGCAACTCGAGAACTTCCTGGCGGCTCAAGCCGTTCCTGTGCTGACAAAGCCCACCTACGCAGGCTGAAGCGCAGCGTAGGCGTCCTCGCCGACGAACCAAAGCCGCCACAAATCGGTTCGGCTCGCATAGGAACGGCTCTATTCGTCTGTGGTCAAGTAATTGTTCAACTCCCATTAGCCGTCGTCTCAACCCAAGCTACTGCCCATCGGTTTTGAATGGCTGGGGTTCCTCGCTACGCCCGAGATAACAAATCTACCTCCGCGAAAACGCCCTTGTCATTCCGAGCCGAAGGCGAGGAATCTCATAAAGGAAGCAACTTAGGTCTTCTTAACTCGCATCACGGCAGTAGCCTTTTGTGGGGTATGATTTTTGTGTATGGCATTCACGGTGCGCGAGTTTGAGGACCTGCTCCGCATCTTGGAGCAAAACCCAGAGTGGCGGGCGCGAATGCGGCAGGCAATCTTGACGCCTGAGCTGCTGGAGCTGCCTGAACTGGTTCGCCAGCTTATTGAGTCCGTGCGCCAGCTCACGGAGGCGCAGAGGCGCTCTGACGCGCGCATAGACGAGCTTGCTCAAATCGTGC
>JAUQOS010000073.1 GCA_030550775.1 Armatimonadota bacterium | reverse complement strand
CGCTCGCCGCCCGACAGTCGATGCCCCCGCTCGCCCACCCAAGTATCGTAGCCATCGGGGAAGCGCATAATGAAGTCGTGCGCGTTTGCGGCTTTGGCGGCTTCGATAATCTCCTCCAGCGTGGCGTTCGGACGCGCGTAGGCGATGTTCTCGCGTATCGTGCCAGGGAACAGGAAGTTGTCCTGCAGCACCACACCGATATGCTGGCGCAGGTCTTGCATTCGAATCTCGCGCAGGTCTTTGCCATCCAGCAGGATGCGCCCGCGCGTGGGGTCGTAAAAACGGCAGATAAGGTTGATGAGTGTAGTTTTGCCAGAACCTGATGGTCCTACCAGCCCGATCATCTCGCCAGGGCGGATATGGAGATTGATGTCGTGCAGCACCAGATGGTGCTTTTCGTAGCCGAAGGAGACATTTTCCAAGACGATTTCGCCTTTGACTTCGGTGAGTGGTTTCGCGTCGGGCGCGTCGCGCACTTCAGGCTCGGTGTCCAGCACTTCAAACACGCGCTCTGCCGCCGTCACAGTACGCGACGCCCAGTCCATGATGTTGGTGATAATGCTTAGCGGTCCGAACAGCATGCCGATATACGACAGGAACGCCACCAGTTTGCCCAGCTCAAAAGTGCCTTCCAGCACGCCGCGCCCGCCCACATACCAAATCACGAACGAGCTGGACATCACCAGAAACGAAATCAGCGGGAACACACTTGCATTGATTTTGCCCGCAATCATGCCCGTCTCGGCGATCTCGAAGTTACGCTTGTTGAAGGTCTCGATCTCGCGTTGCTCTTGGGTGAATGCTTTCACTTCGCGGATGCCCGACAGCGTGCCCCCCAGATGCGCCGTCAGCCGCGACCAGCGATGCCAGTGTCTGCGCCAGACCCGAATTACTCTACGCCACGCATAGCGCGACAGCCACACAATAAACGGCGCGGGAATCAGCACCAGCAGGCTCAGTTTCCAGTCCATCAGCACCATCACGGTCGCGATGCCGATAATCATCAGCAGGTTCAGCGCGATGGTGGGCGCGCTGTTGACCACAAAGTCATACAGCGCTTCCGTGTCGCGCGTCACGCGGCTCATGATGGAGCCTGTTTGACGCTTGTCAAAGTAGCTGAGCGAGAGCCACTGCAGGTGTTGATAGAGGGTGGAGCGCAACATAAACGAGATTTGGCTGCCCAGCCAAGCGTTGAGCCGACCGCGTAGGATGTTGATGCCCGTGCCCAGCAAGCGTACACCAATCAGCGCCCCCAACAGCCATAAAAACAGGTGAGCATTCTTGCGAGGCACCAGCACCTCGTCAATGAGGATCTTTGTAAGGTACGGCGGGGTCAGCTCCACCGCTGCTGCTAACATCGCCAGCATAGTGGAAGCAACCATGTACTTCCAGTAGGGGCGCACCAGCCCCATCAGGCGTGCCAACACCTGCTTCTGCGAGCGACACGCAGGACACGAGATGTGGTCTTCAGGGATGGGGCGTCCACACCGTTCGCAAACCAGCTGTTTTTGCTCAAACGGTGGGGGCAGCTCATTTTTGAGATGGGCTTCAAGCCGCAGGCGCACCTGCCCAAACAAGGGGGCTAATGCACTGCTGTAACGAATCAGCTCCAGAATCCGTCCGTCTTTGAGTTGAGCTTCCAGTGCTGACGCCCCCACCAGCTGTGTGGTGCGTACCGCTTCAATCTCGCTGAGTGGTATGGCAAGGTGCACCAACACGCGCGGAGCCACGCCTTCCGTGGACGCCACACCGTTGCCGTTCAAGTGCTTGCGCAACCACGGCAAACGCGCGCCGGTACTGGTCTCAACAGGGGTGTGGTCGACTCGTAAAGTCAGCAGGGTTCCGTTCGCCAGAACGAGCCAGCTTTCGCCGAATCGCCCCTCTGGCGACAGGTCGGACGCTAAAGCGAACTCAATATCCGCATTGCCAATCCTTTGCTCGACGGCGGCGCGCACAAATTCGGGCAGCCGTCTATGCGGCGTGTCCATACTGCCCTATTATACCTGAATTGCACGATTAAGAAAGCGTAAAATCAGCGGAAAAGTAGCAGGAATCTGGGTTGGAGGCGCCTATCTTTAGAGCGGGTGGTCGCGATGTTCACTGCCGAACGGTTACTGCGCTGCAAAGTGCACAGACGGGATGCTTGCTCGGCAGGTACAGGGGGGAGCGATGAGCCGTGAAGTCCTGCACGCGCCGCTACAGGACCATTTCAAAAGTCTACTCCCTTAGGTGGGCAAGTACATTTCAACCTAAGCCGCAAGCACGGGGATGTGCCTTCACGCTTGGAGTTTCGTTCGGAGCGAGGCTATCAAAAGTGGGAGACCCTCGCCTTTACTCAGGTGCAAGGAATTAGGATGCCCCAGACAGTTAGTTGCGAACTCATTCGGGGTGGAACCACAAATCGGCTTCTCGACGAGCTCCAAGATGTATCGCAGACAGCGACTGTTGAAATAGATATTCCTCTAAAAAGCCCTGTTCGGGATTGGCGTGGGCAAGCTTTGTATCTGGGGTGAGCGTAACGACGAGAAGAGGATCATAGTGGAACTGTACGCAAGAAGCGTGTGATTGAAGGGGCAGTTCTTAGGGTCCTGAATTAGGAACCGCCCCAAAGCGTTGTATCTAACCACAGAAGGACAACGAAGGCATCCAGTGCGGCGTTTACAAGGCAAGTTGTTATCTATACGCACCCGCCGCGCATTTGTCAGTGTGTGCTGGCATTTTAGGTATACTTATGCTTGGTGGCAGTCTGGAACCGTACTCGCATTGAGCCCGCGCACTGGCAACTGGATTGGCAAGGCATCCGAAACGGGGATTATTCTGACCGCTATTTTTACAACGGCGTGCGGATTTTATCGCAGCTGTCGCACGAGGGCTATCAGTTTGCGGGCTATTCGGAGCGGCTGCGTGCTTTGGGGTTGGATCCCCAAATGCCCGTGCCTATCGGGGACATCGAAGTAGAGATGCAGTTTTTTGCGCGTCGTGCGCCATTTGCCATCGTGGCAGGCATTGATGCAGCGCTGGCTATTCTCCAAGAGGCAACGGGCTACTTTGAGGGCGAGCGGTTCGTCAACACCGCTCACTTGCTGGAAGTGGAAGCCGTCCACGACGGCTACCGCGCCCCTTACGAGGGCGATCCAATGCAGGTGGTGCCCGTGCTGAAAGTGCGGGGGCGCTATCGCGATTTTGCCCTGTTGGAGACTCCCATCTTGGGCGTACTAACCCGCATGAGCCGTATCGCCACCAACACCTATCGGATGCTGGAAGCTGCGCGGGGCAAACCTATCCTGTTCTTCCCTGCTCGCTTCGATCTGCCCCACACCCAAATGTACGACGGCTATGCCTACTATGTAGGCGTGCAGCGCTATAACTTAGACCACCAATCGCAAACGCCTGCCATTGTTTCCACCCCTGTGCAAACGCGCTTGTGGGCAGGTGTTGCAGGTGGCACTACCGCCCACGCACTCATTGCCAGCTTTTTAGGCGATATCGTGGAACTAATGCTGCAGTTTGCACGGATTATGCCCCCTGAGGTTCGACGGGTAGCGCTGGTGGATTTTGACAACGACTGCGTGGGCGCTGCCCGCGCGGTGGCAAAAGCCTTCTTCGAGCGTTATCGCTCCGCGTTGGAGCGCGACGACTACGAAACCGCACAACGCTACATCCTGCACGGCGTGCGCCCTGACACCAGTGCCAGTCTGATTGACCGCAGCCTTCAAGGCGAAACCGACGCGACGCAGCTGTATGGCGTCAATCCACGCCTGATTTCCAAACTGCGCGAAGGGCTGGATACCGCGTGGCAGGAGTGGAACTTGCCCCCCGAATGGCGCGAGCGCGCTCGGCAGTATTGTCGTTCCATCCAAATTGTTGCTACTGGGGGCTTCAACGAGGCGCGTATTCGTGCCTTTGAGGAAGCGGGCGCGCCTGTGGATGTGTATGGCGTCGGCTCAGCGTTTCTTAGCAATAGCACAGTTGAGGGCACCAACACAGACTTCACTGCGGATGTGGTGCGCGTGCGCGTTGATGGGCGATGGGTACCGATGGCAAAGGCAGGGAGAACTGCTGATCCCAACCCCGACCTGGAACCTGTCGTGCTGGGCTGAGTGGCGGACGTCTTTTCAGTCAGCAGCAGATACGCCACAACTGCCGATGATACGCATATGACGCGAGGCAAACAGTGTCAAGTCAAGCGGTACCTTCGTGCCGCGCGGAAAGCCGGCAGCTATGTTCAACACACCACCATCCGTCAGCAGCTCGTATCCGAACGCCACCATTTCCGCAGAGGCAAATAGCAGCACCACTTGGTCAAATCCGTAGGGGCTGATTGACCTAAGGTGCGCCTGCTGGGCTTCCGAGCCGGCTCCTGCGCTGCAGTAGAGGTGCAGCTCAACCCCCGCTGTCTGAGCAAGGGGCGTTGCCCACGCCTGCAACCCTTCCAGCGCTGTGGCGTCAGCATCCACAGCAACCACTTGGGCAGGCAGTTCAGGCGCGGTTAGTGCGTGGCGCAAAAGTGCTTGCCCCAACGCGGTGCCTGCACCGAGAATCAACAGGCGGTCGCCCGCTTGGATGGTCGTTGCGCGCGTGTGGCGGTAGGCATCAGTGATGTCCCAGCTGGTGGTGCCCATCACCAGCAAGCGGTCTTGGCAAAGTCTGCCCACATTTACTGCCACGAGGTCGAGCCAGTGGTGGCAGGTGAAGCTGAGCGCGCCGTTCGGCGCAAGCGACTCTATCGCCGCTTCCAGTACGGCGGCAGATGGATTGCCGTAGATCAGAATGTCGGTGAAGCCGTTGGAGGCGTATGCTTGCTGTAGTCGGCGAACCTGCGCAGGCTCGTAAAGGTCTGCCTCCGCGGTGGTGATAGACACGGCCGTCAAACCTAGTTGCTGTGCCGTTTGGGTAAACGCCTCCGCCAACGGATTGCCGCGCGCGTCTACCACCAGCACCGCAACACCCTTTCCCCTGCCCTGCAGGTGGCTGAGCGCGCTGCATTTGTAACGCACCATCGGCGCGTGCGGAATGATTATTAGCCAAGCGCCGTCGGGCTGCGGCGTTGGGCGCAGCTGTAAACGGTAGCAGGGAGGCAGATCGGGCAACACGGCTCCGCCCGACCCTCCCGTAATATCTCCGCCTAAGTTGCTCTCCGACACTTTCGTCAGAACCCTTCAGGGCGCACGCCCAAAGTCACAGTGGTCTCGATGGTGCGCCCTTCGCGCCAGAGACGCAGGCTCACCCGCTGCCCCGGTTTAGCACGGCGCATAAAGTTCTGCAAATCCTCAATGCGCCGCAACGGGCGACCATCTAAGTGCGTGATCACATCGCCCGGCAAGATGCCTGCTTCCTCCGCAGGCGAACCGGTCATCACGCCGTTGACAAACATTCCATTTGTTGGAAAGCGCAGCTGCGGAAACTGTTCTTGAAGGAGTTGGCGCACCTGCGGCTCGCTGATGTCGGCGTAGCTAATCCCCAGCCACGCTTGCCCGATGGAGCCGTGCTCCAAAATTTCCTTGATGACCTGACGCACGCGATTGATAGGAATGGCAAAACCGATGCCCACATTTGCGCCCACAGGCGAGTAAATCGCCGTGTTGATGCCCACCAATCGCCCACGCGAGTCGGCAAGCGCGCCGCCCGAGTTGCCCTGATTGATGGCAGCATCGGTTTGAATAAATCCGCTGGGTAAGCCCGGAATGTCCAGCGAGCGGTTGAGCGCGCTCACGATACCTGCCGTGACGGTGGTGCCCAATCCGAACGGGTTGCCCACTGCGATAACCCAATCGCCCACTTGGAGCTTGTCGGAGTCGCCCATCTGGGCGGCGGGTAGGTTGCGCCCGTCAATCTTGAGCAAGGCGATGTCGTTTTGGGCGTCAGTCCCCAACACGGTGGCACGGAAGCGTCGCCCGTCATACATCGTTACGAAAATCTGTGGTGCCACGCGCCCGTCGCGCAAACGCACCACATGGTTATTGGTCACCACATACCCATCGGCGCTGATAATCACCCCAGAGCCGCTACCCACGCGCACCTGGCGCACATCGCCAAAAAAGCGCACGCGCGCCTCAGTGTCTATATTCACCACTGCAGGCGAAATGCGCTGCGCAGCCATGCGCAGCATCGTCTCGAAGCTGGTGGGTGGCGGCTCCGTTGCTGTGGGGCGCTGCTCTAACGCGTAAAGCAACCCTTTGCGTTCAGAAGCAGTTTCGCCCGCGGGCGCGGCCACTACTTGCACCCCGCGACGTGGGTAGTAGTTATTGAGCACATATGCGCCCGTCGCAAACCCCAGCACGAACAGAGCCGCAAAGCCTAAAAATCGTCGCATGGCTGTTCCCTAATGAGTGTACCTCAGTCTGTGCGGATTACAACCCGCCGCGTGCCTTCACTTGCAGGTAGTAGTTTACCAAAGCAGCCGTCAGCGTGTCGGGGTCCGCATCAATACAGTGGATACCCATTCGCTCCAGAGTGCGCATCGCGGCAAGGCGGTCGCTGAGGGTTTGGGTAGCGACCGCGCGTCGGTAAAAAGCCGCTGGGGTGTCGGGCGTCTGGCGGCTCCAAGCGTGTAGGCGCGGGTCTGCAACGGTTATCGCCACACACAAATGTTGGCGGCTAAGCGTGCGTAGTGCATGCAACACCATGCGCGAGGCGTCGGGGTCAATCAAGTCTGTGAATAGCACAATTAGCGAGCGTTTGCGCCAGCGTTTTGCCAGATAAGTAGCCGCGTAAAGGTAGTCAGCCTCCACCAAGCGGGGCTGGGCATCGTGTAATGCCTCGACGAGCCTACCTACTTGCGCTCTGCCCCGCTGCGGCACGCTGAACAAGTCTACTTCGTCGGCAAACACTAGCGCACCCACCTTGTCGTCCATCTGCACCGCCACATAGGCAAGCATCAGCGCGGCATTCAATACGGCATCAAATTTGCGCTTGCCCTCCACCTCTGCCAGCATGTTGCGCCCAGCATCCAGCATCAAAATCACATTCTGGCTGCGCTCGGTTTGGTAATCGCGCACGATAGGCTTACCGCGCCGAGCGGTGGCTTTCCAGTCGATTTTGCGGAATTCGTCGTCGGGGGTGTATTCACGCAGTGATTCGAACTCGGTGCCCTGCCCACGCAAGCGCAGCTGACGAAAGCCCATTTGCTGCAGTCGCCCACGATGGCGCAGGAGGTCGTACTCGCGCAGTTGGAGCAAGTTCGGGTATATAGGCACTGCTTCGCGGGCAGGCAGGCGGTAATCGCGCGCCACCAAGCCGAACCGTCCCTCCACGCGCAAAAACACATCCTCAAAGCGTGCCTCGCCCCGATAGCGTGGGGTCAGATGGTACACCGCTTCCGCGGGCTGACTGGGCAGCAGAGTAAGCGCGAACTCGCGCTGGTCGTAGTCGCACAGTGGGGGCGGTTCATCTCGCAGCCGTGCCCGGCGGGGCGTGGTGAGCGTGTGCTCCAGCAGGAGCTCAACCCGATTGGCTGCCCCCAACGAGAGCACACGCTCATGTAAGCGCTTAACACGGAACGCCTCTGCGCGTGGCAGAGTGAGGCTGTCCGTAGCGATCGCAACTATCGCTAGAAAGTCTACAATAAGCACCAGCCCTAACCAATCGGGGCGGGCGGCACCCACCAGGGCAACCAGCCCGCCCAGCCCCAACAGAATCCACGCGCGATGGGTTAGCGTCATTCGCGTGGCTCAGAGGCGAATATACTTGTAGCACTTGCCAAGGCTGTCCTCGCCAACAACGCCCTCCAGATATGGACGGCAGCTGTTGAACTCGTTGGTAGGCGGTGTGGTGCAGTAGCGAGCGTAGGGCGTGCCCGACACGCACCAAAAGTCGGGCCCCAATCGCCCTGTGAATGGATTCGAACCTGCTGCGCCGGGGTAGGTGTACTGCATCCCCTGCCCCGCTTGACCGAGCTTGCGTGCTTTGACCGTTTTCGCGTGCCCATCCACAAAGTTCGCCTGCACAAACTCGTTGTGGCGAGCACGCACGGGCACAATCAGGAAGATACTGCTCGAGTCGGGCTTGCGTCGCAGCACGCTTCCTGTGCCGCCTAACGCTAAGTCAGCGTCAAAGTTCATCGCGGTCTCCGCGGGAAACTCCACTTCAGCGAGGGGGACCGTGCCCTTGGTAACCGCAGGCGGATTTTGCTCAATGCGCGAGCGTCCCGGAGGCATCAAGTCGAAGTTGTACATGTAGCTGATTGTCTCCGGCAGGTTGCAAGTTGGTAGGTTAACCACAGCGCGGAAGCCCGCGTTGATGTAGAGCGCGTTTGGCTCACTGGGGCACTTGGTAATGTCAAGGTTGCGGATGTATGGGAAAATCGCATCAAACAGGGTAAACGCACACTGTTGCCCCGATACAATGGCGGGTTCGTACACAGCCATTGGGAACCGCTCGTCGTAGTCTTGAACATATTGCAGCACCGCGGTGGCTTGCTGCTTAAGGTTATTCATACACTGGGTCTGGCGCGCTTTTTCGCGCGCTTGCGCAAACACCGGGAACAAAATCGCAGCCAAAATGGCGATAATCGCGATCACCACCAGTAGCTCAATCAAAGTGAAGCCTCTTCGCATCATAAGCCCTCCACAGTGAGTATGGTTTTGCCTCTGGAACCGAAGCGGAGCCCCAGAATTCGGTATGTGGCTATCGCACCGAGCGATAGCATTTGCCCAGCGAGTCTTGGTCAGCTATGCCTTCCAAGTAGGGGCGGCAGCTGTTGAACGAGTCGCTGGGCTGGGTGCCGCAAAAGCGTGCGTACGGACCCGAACCGACGCACCAGAGTTCGTTGCGCGCCACAAACACAGGGTTGCTCGTCTGTCCTGGATAGAGATAGAAGCAGTCTGTGCCAGGGTACTTGCGCCCCCTGACGGCTTTGGCATGCCCATCAACGAAGTTCGCCTGCACAAACTCGTTATGGCGAGCACGGATTGGGATGGGAAAAGTGATGCTACCATCGGTTGGCTGGCGACGCATGATTGGGCAGCTGCCCGAAAGCCCAATATCCGCATCGAAAATCATCGTGGTTTCCGCCACATAAGGGATCTCGGCGACTGCAACCGTCCCGCGACTGATTGAGCCAGAGCCTAATGGGGTGCGCCCTGCACGGATGATGTCATAGTTATACATGTAGCTGATGGTCTGTGGCAAGCCACAGGACGGGTAGCCCATCAATGCCTGGAAGCCAGCGTTGATATAGAGCGCGTTCGGGTCGCTGGGACAGCGTGTGAGATCCATGTTCTTCATATACGGTTGAATCGCATCGAACACGGTCATTACACAGTTGCCGCCGTTGGGGCGCGGTGCAGGTGCATACAGTGCCATCGGGAAGTACTCGTCATAATCTTGAATGTATTGTAGCACGGCGGTTGCCGATTGGCGTAGGTTGCTCATGCACTGGGTTTGGCGTGCCTTTTCGCGTGCTTGCGCGAATACTGGGAATAAAATTGCTGCTAAAATGGCGATAATTGCAATCACCACCAGCAGCTCGATGAGCGTGAAGCCCTTCTGCCGCGTTTTCATGTCCTACCACCTTCCGCAGGGTTCCTCAAGTTGCTACCTACAAGAGATCACTCGCTTTTCGGCTCGGAATGACCGTATTGGCTAAAGCCACTCTTTGTCACCCCGCGTGCAGCGAGGGGTCTCAACTGTGTTTTGCCAGAGACTCCTCGCCTTCGGCTCGGAATGACAAGCATGTCTTACGTAAAATCCTTGTCATTCCGAGCATAGCGAGAAATCCCGCCCGCCCAAAGCGGATCGGTAGCAACCCGAGCTACCCTATTATACGTCACCTGCTGTTTTCCTGCAAGCAAAACCACTAATTTTGACTGGATGGTCAGTCGTAGGAGAACTCGTCATCGGCGCGGTAGTTTCCTGTGAGTTGCTTTATCAGCTGGCGCAGGAGGTCGTTGAGCAGCGCGCTTGCCCCAAAGCGGAACCGTTGGGGCGTTAGCCACTCTGCGCCCAGCGTTTCGTTCAGGAGCACGAGGTAGCGTATTGCGTCCTTGGCGGTGCGGATACCGCCTGCAGGCTTGATGCCCACCGCGTGCCCCGTGATGTCGTAAAAGTCGCGCACGGCTTCCATCATCACCAAAGTGGCGGGCAAGGTGGCGGCGGGTTGGATTTTGCCCGTGCTGGTTTTGATGAAATCTGCCCCTGCCATTAAGGCGATATGCGCCGCCTTGCGAATCGCGTCGTAATCGCCCAACTCGCCTGTTTCTAAAATCACCTTCAGGTGTACGCGCTCGCCACAAGCGTCTTTCACTTTCGCGATCTCGTCAAACACGCGCCGATAGTCGCCCTGCAGGAACGCCCCACGATTGATGACCATATCGATTTCGTCTGCACCTTCGCGGATTGCCCACTTGACATCGGCGAGGCGCAGGTGGAATGGGTACTGCCCCGAGGGAAAGGCGGTGCCAACAGCGGCAACCTTGATAGGCGTGCCTTGCAGGGCTTCCTTGGCAACGCTGATGAAGGTGGGATAAACGCATACAGCGGCGACGGGTGGCGCAGCGACGGTTTCGGCATCGGGCATGCCTGGGCGTGGAGTGTAGGGATTGCGGGCGCGGCTGCACAACCGACGCACTTTTTCCACCGTATCAGCCCCCTCTAAAGTGGTGAGGTCGCACATAGCGATTGCCAAACGCAGCGCGTGGATTTTGCTTTGGGCTTTGATACTGCGTTTGCTGAGCCACTCGCAGCGTTGCTCGAGTTCGTAGGCGTTGACGGGGGGCACAGAACGCCACACTTGCCCCGCTGCAGGGATAAGACGACGAATGGCGACACGGTCAGCCAAGTCGCGCCCCATCAGTTCACTAAAGGGCACGGGTGGCGACGCCTGCTTGCTCGGTTGCGCCTTGGTTATGGTAATCACGCGACGGAAATACTCCGCACGCGGGAGTTTTCCTGCCAAAGGCTATCGTTCCTCACGCCCAGCATTGGCTACGACTCTGCAGGCGCCGCCGCTTGCTTCCACATCGCATCAGGCACGAGGTAGCGCACGACTTCCTGAATTGGCGTCGGGCGAAGATGCGCCGCGGGATTTTGAATGAGGCGAAGCTTGGGATGAGTGGCAGCGTCCGCAACGACATAAAGCCAATACTCCTCGCCCAGCCGCTGTGCCATAATCCACTCGTTGGGAGTTAGCACGATATCGCCTGTGTGGGCGCGCGCCTTGACCTCAATGTACCGCACCGAACCATCGGGGGCTTCCGAGCGGATGTCGTAGCCCAAGCATTCCGCTGAGACATCCACAGGGCTGCGTCCTTGTGTTCGCTCATAGGCGAGGGCAACTTCCATGCCGATGCGCTCGATTTCAGGGTCAGATGCCATCGCAGGAGCGCTGGGGTGTGGAATCACGCGCGCGA
>JAUQOS010000072.1 GCA_030550775.1 Armatimonadota bacterium | reverse complement strand
TGCCGATGGCGACCTCGCACGGCATGGGCGCGGAGGTGCAACGCCCCCTCGCCACCGTCGTGATTGGCGGGCTGATTACCAGCACCCTGCTGACGCTCATTGTGTTGCCCACCCTCTACTCGTGGGTGGAGGGCTACCTTGAGGCGCGTGCGCAACGGCGATTGCAAGCCGCGCTAAGTGAAGGTTAATACCCCACGCCCTGAATGGGTACACTTAACGCGGAGGCGAAAAGGGGCGTGTTCTTCTTCTCGAAGCTGTTCGGTCGCTTTGGGCGTGACTTGGGGATTGATTTGGGCACGGCAACCACGCTGGTGCATGTGCGCGGCAAGGGCATAATGCTGCGCGAGCCATCGGTGATTGCCATCGACCAAGACACGCGGCGTGTGCTGGCTGTGGGCGAAGAGGCGAAGCGGATGCTGGGGCGCACACCCGCCAACATCATCGCGGTGCGCCCCCTCAAAGACGGCGTAATCGCCGACTTTGAGCAGACCGAGAAGATGCTCCAACATTACGCCAGCAAGGTGTCGCGCAACCGCTGGATTCCGCCGCGGATGGTGGTGGGTATTCCCAGTGGCGTGACGGAAGTGGAGCGGCGGGCGGTGCTTCAGGCAGCGATGCGGGCAGGCGCCCGCGAAGCCTATGTAATCGAAGAGCCAATGGCAGCAGCGATTGGTATCGGGCTGCCCGTCGTGGAGCCTACTGGCTCGATGGTCGTAGACATCGGTGGCGGCACGACAGAGGTTGCTGTAATTTCGCTGGCGGGTATCGTCGCCAGCCGTTCTATCCGCATCGCAGGCGACGAGATCGACGAGGCGATTGCCAACTACATCCGCCGCACCTACAACCTGTTCATTGGCGAGCGCACCGCCGAGCAAGTGAAAATTGAAATCGGCTCCGCCTTCCCGCTGGAAGAAGAGCTGGAAATGGAGGTCAAAGGGCGTGATCTTATCAGCGGGCTGCCCCGCAGCGTGGTCATCACTTCCGAAGAAATCCGCCAAGCAATTGCGGAACCTGTCAACGCCATCGTAGAAGCGGTCAAGCAGACGCTGGAGATCACCCCGCCTGAGTTAGCAGCGGATATTATGAATCAGGGGATCGCCTTGTGCGGTGGCGGCGCGTTGCTGCGCGGGCTGGATAAGCTACTTCAGCACGAAACGCAGATGCCCGTCTATGTTGCCAGCGACCCCACTTCCGCCGTGGTGCTGGGCACAGGTAAAGTGCTGGAGGAGCTGGAGAGCAATCCCATGCTGCGCAAGGTATTACAAAGCTCGCAATCCCCGCGCAAGAGGTGAGCAGCGTGAAGCGACGCTACGGGGCGTGGCTTGGACTGGCAGTAGCAGGGCTGTTGTTAGGCATCTACCACAACCATACGGTGCAGCGTGGCGAACCAAATCCGCTGACCACGCTAGTGCGCGCACTGCTAGTCCCTTTGCAGCGGAGTGCGCAAGGTGCAACCCACAGTGCGGAACATCTGTTTGCTACAATCGCGCGCGCCCGCGAGGCACTGCGCGAGCACGATTATCTCGCCCTCGAAAATGCCCGCCTCAAACAAGAACTCGAACGGCTACAGACCCTAGAGGCGGAGAACGCCACTTTGCGCCAGTTGGTCAACCTGCGTCCGCGACTGCCCCATCAGTGGCTTGGTTGCCGGGTGATTGCTCGCTACCCTCAATCAGGTCAGCAAACCTTGCTGATTGATCGGGGGGTGCGTGACGGCGTGGTGGCGGGCGCGCCCGTGGTGGCTGCAGAGGGCTTAGTCGGGGTAGTCGCGCGTGCCGACGCCGACCGCGCCCTCGTGCGTCTGCTCACAGCGCCCCGAGTAGCCGTGAGCGCCAAGGTGCTCAACGCCCAAAAAGTGAGCACAGGTATTTGTGAAGGGCGTGGCGAAACCCGATTGCTGCTCAACTTCATCCCTCCAGAAGCTCCTGTGCAGGTGGGCGACCGCGTCGTCACGGCGGGGCTGGGCGGCAAATACCCCCCCAATGTGCCCATCGGCACCGTGGAAGAAGTGTGGGTAGACCGCCAAGTGTCGGTCAAGAAAGCATGGGTGCGCCCCGTGGTCAACTTCGATCAGCTACAAATAGCGTTAGTGCGCCTCACCAACTAGCTTACACGCCGACCCAATCTAAGTAAGCTCGCACCCCACCCGCAAACCACTCGCCAAACAGCAACACCAGCTGCGTGCCCAGCGCCAAAAACGGCCCGAAAGGCAGCGTGGTAGGTGTTTCCACGAACTCCTCCTCGTCGGCTTGCCCCATAGAGGCATACACCTGCTGTTGAACGCGCCGTGGTAGCAGAGTGATTAGCGCATCCACCCACAACAGATACAACGCACACGCCAGCACCAAGTTACTCAACGGCTCTGGTTCGGGTTCGGGGGGTGGCTCGTGACCGTTTGATTCCTGAGCCGCACGGCGGCGCATCAGCGCCCACAGTCCCCCCACCACCGCGCCCAATACCACTGCCAGTGCAACTGCTACAAACACACCAGGCACCAGCAACAGCGCGCCCATACCCCGCGCCAGTTTGATATCGCCGTGCCCCATCGCATCACGCCGCAAGCCGATACGCCCCAAAATCGCAATTAGGCTGAATAGCCCTGCCCCTGCTAACGCTCCCAGCGCCGCGTGGCGCAGGCTCGGCACGCCCAGCGACGCCCAGCTCCAATCCGTTGGCACGCCCTGCAACAACCAACCATGCAGCAAACCTATAGCAAGGAGCGCGACATTCAACTCATCGGGGATTAGGTAGTGCTCTAAGTCAATGAAAAAGATGGCAATTAGCACAGAGCTAGCCGCCGCATACAGCACAAACCGCCCCGGCGCTTCGCCGAGAACCAACCACTCGTACCAGAGCCACGCCCACAGCGCGGCGTTCCACAACTCCACCAGAAAATAACGAACGGGAATCGGGGCACCGCAGTAGCGGCATTTCCCACGCTGGATGAGGTAGCTCAGCAGGGGTATCAAGTCGCGAACGCCCAACCGATGCCCGCAGGCGGGGCAATGCGATGGCGGAAACACTATGGAAAGGTTTCGGGGCAAGCGGTAGATAAGCACATTTAGGAAGCTCCCTACCGCCGCCCCGAACGCGATGCCGAAGACGATACTCCAAGCGGGCAGCATCCGCGTGCGGGCTTAGCCGCCCTGCTGCTGCGACAGGTTCGAGATGACCTCAATCATCGGCAGGAACATCGAAATCACAATGAAGCCGACGATGAAGCCCAACAGCACAATCATCACGGGCTCAATCGCCGCGGTGAGGCTGGCGATGGTCATCTCTACCTCGTTCTCGTAGAAGTCGGCGATTTTGTTGAGCATGTGATCCAGCGAGCCCGATTCCTCGCCGACGCTAATCATATGCACCACCATCGGCGGGAACATTTTGCTGCGCTGGAGCGGGTCGGCGATGCGCTCGCCTTCGCGGATGCGCGAACGCGATTCCATCACCGCGTCCGACACGACCGAGTTGCCCACGACGCCTGCCACGGTCTCAAGGGCTTGCAAAATGGGAACGCCCGATGCCAGCAGCGTGCCCATCGTGCGGCTGAAGCGTGCCATCACAATCTTGTGGTGCAGCGGTCCAAACACGGGGATGCGCAGCTTCACGCGGTCAGCGACGCGGCGCCCAACGCGCGTGCTCACGAACAGCTTGTATGCCACGATAACTGCCACCACCGCGATGACCACCACATACCAGCGTTGGGTAAACAGCGCGCTGAGGTCCACCAAGAACTGCGTGGGGGCGGGCAGCTCCTGGATACCAAGTTCCTTGAACAGCTCGGCGAACTGCGGCACCAGCCACGACACCAAGAAAATCACGATACCGATCGCCGCCAGCAACACGATGACGGGGTAGGTCATCGCGGAGCGGATTTTGCGGCGCAGCTCCACATCTTTTTCAAGGAACGCGGCGATGCGCTGCAGCGACTCTTCCAACACGCCGCCGACCTCGCCCGCGCGGATAAGACCGATAATCAGCTGATTGAACGCTTTGGGGTGGCGCGCCATGGAACGCGACAGGCTCTCGCCCGATTCCACGCGCGCCGACAAGTCCATCAAGATTTTGCGCAGGCGGGCATTGTTGGTTTGTGCTTGCAGCACATCAAGGCAGCGAATCAGCGACACGCCCGCGTCCAGCATCGTGGAGAACTGTCGGGCAAAAATCGCCAAGTCGGTCAGCTTGACGCGCCCGTAGCCCCCTGCGGGCACGCGCGGTGCCTTGCGGTCTTCGCTGATTTCAATGACTTGAAAGCCCTCCGCTTGAAGCCGCTTCCGCAGTTCCTCGGCGTTCGGGGCTTCTACCTTGCCCGAGCGGGTCTGCCCGCTTTGATCCCGAATGGTGTAGTTGAAGTACGGCATCTTCGGCTCGCCTCCTTAGCGCCCGCGCGGCGGCACAGGTCCGGGCGCGCCGCTGGTGGGCGCAATCATCTTGCGCAACTCGTCGGGGTTGATTGCCCGCGACATCGCCTCTTCGTAGGTAATCCAGCCCTTCACATACAGGTCGCGCAGCGATTGATCCATGGTCTGCATGCCCAGTTGCCCGCTGGTTTGAATCATGGTGTGGATTTGGTGGGTCTTATTTTCGCGAATCAGGTTGCGAATAGCGGGCGTAGCAATCATCACTTCGACGGCGGGCACACGCCCTGGCTGCCCTGCGCGCGGCAGCAGCTGCTGGCTGATAATTGCCTGCAGGTTGTTTGCCAGCTGAATGCGAATTTGCTCCTGCTGTCCTGGTGGGAACACGTCCACGATACGGTCAATCGATTCCGCGGCGTTGTTGGTGTGCAGCGTGGCGAACACCAAGTGCCCTGTTTCGGCAGCGGTGATTGCCAGCTGGATGGTTTCCAGGTCGCGCATCTCGCCCACCAGAATCACATCGGGGTCTTCACGTAGTGCCGAGCGCAGAGCTGCTGCAAACGATTTCGTATCTTGCCCCAACTCGCGCTGGTTGATGATGCTGAGTTTGTGCTGGTGCAGGTACTCAATGGGGTCTTCAATCGTGATGATGTGGAGGCTGCGCTCGGAGTTGATTTGGTTGATCATCGCCGCGAGCGTGGTAGACTTGCCTGAGCCCGTAGGACCTGTCACCAGGATAAGCCCGCGCGGGCGGCGGGTGAGGTCTTCCAAGATGGGTGGCAGGTTCAGCTCGCGGATGGTGGGCACGCGCGCTGGGATTAAGCGGAACGCCGCCGCCACTGCCCCCTTATCTTTATACACATTCACGCGGAAGCGTGCCACTTTGTGGAGGCTGTACGAAAAGTCCAGCTCCAAATTCGTTTCGAACTTTTGGATCTGCTCATCGGTGAGGATGTCGTAGATGAGCCGTTGGGTTTGCTGGGGCTGTGCTTTTTCATAGTTGAGGCGGAGCAGCTGCCCATCGACGCGGATGACTGGTTCCACATACGGGCACAGGTGCAAGTCGGAAGCACCTTTTTCGGTGACGATGTAGAGCAGCTCGTCGATGTGCACATCTTCAAGGCTGCGTGGTTGCCCCATAGCGTGAGGCGTAGGTGCAGCTGTTGCCGCACCGCCGCCGTTGGCAGGCGAATAGGGTTTGGGTTGCATATCCATCGTTTGGTGAGACCTCCTTGCTTTTTAGTAGTATCCTGCGGTGAACACCACGCGGCGCACTTCGTCGGGCGTGGTGATGCCTTCCAACACTTTGATTAGCCCGTCTTCGCGCAGTTCTTTCATGCCGTTGGCTTTGGCGGCTTCTTTGATGTCGGACAACGGGGCGCGTCGCACGATGAGTTCTGCGATTTCGGCATTGACCACCATCAATTCAAAGATGCCCACGCGCCCAGCATAGCCGCGATAGCGACAATGTTCGCAGCCCACGCCCTCCCAGATGGTGACCATCTGGTCGGGGTCTTCGATGTGGAAGCCAAAGGCACGCAGGTCGGCAGCGGGGATTTCGCGTGGCTCTTTGCAGTATTGGCACACGCGCCGCGCCAGGCGTTGCGCCAATACGCCCGTTACGGTTGCTGCGATCAGGTACGGCTCCACGCCCATATCGACCATACGGATAACCGCCGACGGCGCGTCGTTGGTGTGGAGCGTGGAGAGCACCAGGTGCCCTGTCAGCGCAGCTTCAATCGCGATCTCGGCTGTCTCCAAGTCGCGCATCTCGCCCACCATGATGATGTCGGGGTCTTGGCGCAGGAACGCACGCAGCGCGTTTGCAAATGTCAGCCCTGCCTTGCGGTTCACCTGTACTTGCGCAATTCCTGGCAACTGATACTCAATCGGGTCCTCGATGGTCAAGATATTCTTTTCGACGGAGTTGAGCTTGTGAAGTATTGAATATTGAGTGGTGGTTTTACCGGAACCAGTGGGTCCTGTGGAGAGCACCATGCCCTGCGGTTGGATAATAAGTTCCTCAAGGCGGGCTTGGGTTTCGGGCGTGAAGCCGAGTTTGTTCAGCCCCAGCAATACGCTGGTTTTATCCAAAATACGCATGACGATTTTTTCGCCGTGCGGGGTCGGGATGGATGACACGCGCAGGTCGTAGTCTTTGTTTTGGTAGCGAATGGGGATGCGTCCGTCTTGGGGCAGGCGTTTTTCGGCGATGTTCATCTCCGCCATGATTTTGTAGCGGGAGATAAGCGGCGCTTGCACATACTTGGGTAGGGTGAGGATTTCGTGGAGCACGCCGTCGATGCGGAATCGGATACGCAAGTTGCGCGCCTGTGGCTCCACATGGATGTCGCTGGCGCGTTCGTTGATGGCTTGTTGGATGATGGTGTTTGCCACGCGCACGATGGGCCCTTCTTCAGCTTCGCGCAGCACGGCTTTTTCGTCTTCTTCGGTATCGCCGCGCGCACTGTAGGCGGTGATATCCATCATCACCGAGCCTTTGAAGTCTTGTTGACGCATCGGCGCACTGCCTTCGGTGGTTGCGGGCGCAGCGCCGTCGCCTACCACTGCCGAGCCGCCATACGCTTTACGAATGGCGTCCTCAATCGCACCCGGCGCAGCAATCACGGGACGCACCACACAGCGCGAGTTAACGCGCACATCCTCAATCGCCATCACATTGCTGGGGTCTGCCATCGCCAAGTAGAGGATGTTGCCCTCCTTCTTGACAGGGATTACATTATAACGCTTGGCGATGTGCTCCTTGACCACATTCACCGCCGACGATTCGGGCTGTACGCGGTCAAGGTCCACAAACGGCATACCCATCTCGTAAGCGCGCGCCTCATAGGCGTCGCGCTCGCTGACAATCGTTTGATCAATCAAGACCTGTAGATAGTCCTTGCCGGTGGACTCTTGGATGCGGCGCGCTTCATCCAGCTGTTCGCGCGTGATTATGCCCTTCTCCAGCAGGTATTCGCCTGCCGTGCGTCGTGTCATTGCCATCGGTACTCACTCCTACCCTAACGTCCCTGCCACTTGCGAGGTGTCGGACTCAATTATAGCATGGCGAACCCCGCAAGTGGTATGGTACAATATTCGCAGGGCAGGCGACGATTCCTGCCATTTTTGTCGAGGAGGCAATCCATGAAACACACCTTGTGGTTGGTGGGATTGGCGACGAGCTTGGCACTGAGCGGGGCGCAAGTGAGCAGCGGACGCACCCAGCGAGGCACCACTCAGCAGGACGATGGGCGCGTGCCCCTCGCTCAAGCGGTGCAAGAGCTTGCGCAAAAGTTCAAGGTGCAAATCGTTGTGGATCCTGAGCTGACTGCCCGCGTAAAGCCCGCCACAGCAGACACTTTGGAGCGGGCGTTGGATGAACTGGTGGCGCAAGCTGCCCCAGTTGTATGGCGTAAAGTGTACACAAATAAATTATTGGGCGTGGAGCCGAAACCCGAACAGATTTTGAGCGCGGTGCGCGCCCTGATGAACATCGAGCTGGGGGGCGTGATTATGGTGAACCCACGCGCTGCGACCCTCTCCTCGTTTGTGGCAAACTACCCCACACCGCCCGATTTGGAGTCGAGCTTGGAGCAAATGCAACCGCCTTTTAACGCCAAGCCCGTGTATGTGGTGTTCAATCCGCGCGCACCCCAGCAACTACAGCTACGCGGCACACGCTTGGAGCAGTTCTCGCAACTGCAACGGCAGATGCTGGAGCTGCTAAGCCGCATGACGCCCGAAGAACGCAGTCAAGCCATCCAAGCGGGTTTCCAAATGTGGATGAACGCCGACCCCGCCATCCGCAACCAAATGCTTTTCGAAGGCATGCGCCTCTCGTTTGAGTACTGGAACACGCTGTCGCCTGAGCAACAGCGCGAAATGATCGAGATGGGGCGCAGGTTCTTTGAGCAATACTTTGGTGGCGGCGGCTACTAAAAGCCAGGGGGCGGCTATGCAGCCGTTAGTGGGCGTGATTATGGGGTCGCGCTCTGACTGGGAGACGATGCGCCACGCTGCCGAGACGCTGGAGCAGCTGGGTGTGCCTTATGAGGTGCAAATCGTGTCGGCACATCGCACGCCCGACAAGATGTTCGAGTACGCCAGCACGGCGGCGGCGCGCGGGCTGGAAGTGATTATCGCTGGCGCAGGCGGCGCGGCGCATTTGCCTGGTATGACCGCCTCCAAAACCACCCTGCCTGTGTTGGGCGTGCCTATTGAATCACACGCGCTCAAAGGGCTCGACTCGCTACTTTCGATTGTACAAATGCCTGCGGGCGTACCTGTGGGCACTTTGGCAATCGGCAAGGCGGGCGCGATAAACGCCGCCCTGCTGGCAACCGCGATTTTGGCGAATAAGTATCCCCAATTCCGTGCTGCGCTGGAGGCATACCGCGCCCGCCAAACCCAAGCAGTGTTGGAACATCCCGACCCGCGTGAATAGTTTGCCCTTATGAGATTCCTCGCCTGCGGCTCGGAATGATAAGCACGCTGTGCGTAGAGAGATACCTTATTCCGGGGCAGCGCGCAATCTCGCCCGATCAAAACTAATCAATAACAACTTTGAATAGCTTATCGCTGCGCTGTCTGCTCGCCCTGATATTTGCTGGGGCATTTCACCAGCATATCTTCAGCGTAAAACACGCCATCTTTGTAGCTGCCAATTACCACAACCTGCGTGGCGGCTTCAAAGTTGTTGGGCTTGCCTTTCGGGTAGATGACCTTCACCCGCCCTGTCTCATCCTCGCCCTCAAAGGTGAGCGTCATCGTTTTCACATCGAACTGCACAGTCTCGTGCAAGGGCTTGAGCGGCAGATGCACATGCTGCCCGCGCGTGGCGAGCTGATTGACTTTTACATAGGGGCTGGTGTTGTTCACAAACGCCCGCACCGTAAACGCAATTCCTGCAATAACCAACACCAGTGCGATAACGCTGCTGAGCTTCATAGCAACCTATATTGTACCTAAGTTGCCGTCTGCGGCGAGGTTCCTCGCCTTCGGCTCGGATGACAAGCTTACTGCCGCGAAATGCCCCTGCCCCCGAGCGCAGCGAGGGGTCTCAAATGTGCCTTGCCTGAGATTCCTCACCCGCGGCTCGGAATAACAGCAGGAGACTTGCAGCCTTCGGCTGGAAGTAGTAGATAGGTCGGTGCCTAACGACACCGCCGTTGCGCGCGCAGCGAGGAAACTCGTCGGCTCACCAGCAGCGCCTTACCGCTGGGCACTATTATGCCCGTGCCACAAGGATTAGGTATAACTCTGTGCCGATGAGCCGTTTCGAAGGGACGCTGAGTGCGCAGGGATTGCGTTTTGCCCTTGTGGTCAGTCGCTACAACGAACTCATCACCGATCGCTTGCAAGAGGGCGCGCTACAAACCCTGCTGCGTCACGGAGCAGACCCAAACGCGATTGATGTTTATCGCGTGCCTGGCAGCTGGGAGATCCCGCTGGTGGCACGCGAGTGCGCCCAATCGGGCGAGTACGACGCCATCATTTGCATTGGCGCGGTGTTGCAGGGCGAAACCAGCCATGCGCAACACATCAGCAGTGCGGTCTGCTCCGCTCTGATGCATCTGATGCTGGAAACGGGCAAACCGATTGCGTTGGGCATCCTTACCGAAGCCACTTTTGAACAGGGGCTGGAGCGCGCTGGCGGCAAACTGGGCAACAAAGGCTGCGAAGCCGCGCTCAGCGCCATCGAAATGGCAAACCTGATGCGCAAAGTAGGAGAGACACTATGAGAGCAGAGTCGCTATCGTTTCTCAAGGCAATTGTAAACGCTCCTTCGCCTTCGGGCTACGAGCAGCGTGCAGCCGAAGTTTATCGTGCCTACACCCGTGAGTTTGCCGACCGCGTCTACACCGATGTGATGGGCAACACGATCGCTGTGCTCAATGAAGGGGGCGCCCCCCGCGTGATGTTCGCAGGACATATGGACGAAATCGGCTTCATCGTCAAGTACATCTCCGAAGAGGGATTCCTCTACTTCGGTCCCATCGGTGGGCACGACCCGATGATTCCTGTGGGGCAGCGCGTGTTGGTACACACCAAGCAGGGCGCTATTCCGGGCGTCATCGGCAAAAAGCCTATCCACCTGCTGGACGACGACGATCGCAAGAAGGTGCCCCAACTCCACGAACTATGGATTGACATTGGGGCTAAGGACAAGGCGGACGCGGAATCGGTGGTGCGCATCGGCGATCCCGTCACTTTTGCCGTGGAGTTTCAGGAGTTGCGCAACGGTTTCGCCACCGCGCGTGGCTTTGATAACAAGATGGGCGCGTTCATCGTGGCGGAAGCGTTGCGCCTGCTTTCGGAAAATCGTCCCCAAGCGGCTGTGTATGCTGTTGCCACCGTGCAAGAGGAGATTGGGCTGCGCGGGGCGCGCACCAGCGCGTATGGCATCGACGCCCCCGTGGGCATCGCCGTTGATGTTACCCATGCCTCCGACTATCCTACCGTTGACAAACGGCGCGTGGGCGATGTTCGCCCTGGCAAGGGACCCGTCATCTGCCGCGGTGCCAACATCAATCCGCGCGTATTTGAGCTGCTTGTAGAGGCAGCTGAAGCCGAAGGCATTCCATATCAGCTGGAGGCGGCTGGGGGCGGCACAGGTACCGATGCCAACGCGATGCAACTCAACAAGGCAGGCATGGCAACGGGGCTGGTGTCCGTGCCGTTGCGCTATATGCACACCCCTTGCGAGTTGCTGCATCTGGACGATATTGAGAACGCCGCGCGTTTGCTGGCTGCGTTCACGCGCCGCCTCACGCCTGAGATGGACTTCACCCCCTAAGCCATCATTGCTTGGATTCCACGGCGCGCTTTTCGCAGTGGATTTTCCCGCCTCGCGCAGTGGGTTTTTCAATCTTGCCCCCCCTCCTGCAGGTTCCCCCGCAAGCGAGGGGAACCCAAAAAATGCTCGGTTCCCCCTACCTGTAGGGGGAACCTCACGGAGGGGGTTCTCAAAACAAACAGCCCCCCTCCTGCAGGTTCCCCCGCAAGCGAGGGGAACCCAAAAAATGCTCGGTTCCCCCTACCTGTAGGGGGAACCTCACGGAGGGGGTTCTCAAAACAAACAGCCCCCCTCCTGCA
>JAUQOS010000071.1 GCA_030550775.1 Armatimonadota bacterium | reverse complement strand
AAAAAAAACCAGCGACGCTGTCGAAAGGAGGATCAAAGCCCAGCGCCGCTGACATCTACCAATTTCGCCCTGTTGGTTCACCCTCGCAGGGTGTTCCGCCCCAATTAGACTCAAAACGCGCCCAAAACCGGACAGCCCAATCGCTCTTTAGCAGGAAATTTCATCGCAATTGGGTATTTTGAGAAACGGTGATGGCAATGGTGCGTTGGAGTGTGGCGACTTTGGGTCTAAGTGGGCTGCTGATGTGGGCGGGCTGGCAGACGGAAACCCTACCCGACACGCTGCAGTGGAAAACCATAGACGGCGCCGTGGTGCGCCTAAGCGAGTTAGAGCAGGCGAAGGCGGTGGTGTTTGTTACGCTCTCCTCGCGCTGTCCGGCGGTGCCGCGCTACGCGCCGCGCCTGAACGCGCTTTACGAGGAGTTCCATCCGAAGGGCGTGGTGTTCTACGGCATTTACCCAGAAGCGGACGAAACGCTTGAGGGCGTGCGCGCGCATGCGCAACGGTTGGGGCTGAAGTTTCCTGTGGTGCGGCAGGGGGCGGTGGCGTTGGCGCGTGCCCTGAACGCCACAAATGTGCCCCAAGCGTTTGTGCTTAACTCCAAGCGTGAGGTGGTCTACGCGGGCGCAATTGATAGCGTTATCAAGCGCGAGGTGGGGCAGCATCAGTACTTGCGCGAGGCGCTAAACGCCGTGTTGGCGGGCAAACCTGTGCCGCAGCCCCGCACGCAAGCCGTCGGCTGCTTCCTCACCCTGCCCGAAACCGAAATAGAACCGCTGCCTCCCCAAGTCACCTTTGCCGAGCACATCGCGCCTATCCTGTACCAGAAGTGTGCCACCTGCCACCACCCAGGCGATATCGGACCTTTCCCGCTGCTGACCTATAACGATGCTAAGCGCTGGGCAAAGGAGATCAAGTATTACACGGAGCGGCGCCTGATGCCCCCATGGAAGCCCACGCCCGGCTTTGGCAAGTTCAAAAACGAGAACTACCTCACTGATGAGGAGATTGCGCTCATCGCCCGCTGGGTCGATTCGGGCGCGCCTGCTGGCGACCTCAGCCGCGCGCCTAAACCGCCTAAGTTCCACAAAGGCTGGTATTATGGTGAACCCGACCTCGTGGTGGAAATGCCTGAACCCTATGAACTGGATGGCACAGGGGGCGACGAGTACCGCTATTTCGTTATCCCAGTGGAGCTGCCCGAAAATAAGGTGATCGTGGGTATTGACATCCAACCGGGCAATCGCGAAGTGGTGCATCACGCGAATATGTTCGTGGATATCTCAGGACAGGCGCGTAGGCTGGATGAAGCAGACCCCAAGCCTGGGTATGCGAACTTCGGCGGTCCAGGCTTCATTCCGCTGATGATGCTGGGTGGCTGGGTGCCCGGCATGCGTCCGATTATGCTCGATAGCGGCTACGCTGCCGTGCTGCCCCGTAAGTTCGATCTCGTGATGCAAATTCACTACTTCAAGCGCGGCAAACGCGCAACCGATCGCACCAAAGTCGGGCTGTACCTTGCCGACCGCACCGAACAGACCAAACCTGTGCAGCTGGTAGTGATCGGCAACACGAATATCCGCATCCCGCCTGGCGAAAAAGACTACCGCATCCACGCGCGCTGGACCACCCCACGCGACCGCACCGTTTACGCGCTCGGCATCATGGCGCACATGCACCTGATTGCACGCGGCACAGAGGTGGTCGCGAAAACACCCGACGGGCGCACCATCCCGCTGCTGCAAATCAAAGACTACGACTTCAACTGGCAGCAAGCGTACTTCTATCAAGAACCCATCCCGCTGCCGCCGGGCACGGTGATTGAATGCGTGGGCTGGTACGACAACTCGTCGGACAACCCGAATAACCCCAGCAACCCGCCCCGCGAAGTGCGCTATGGCGAGGGCACCTACGACGAGATGTTCTACATCTTCCTCGCCATCCACGACCCGAAAGCCAAAAGCTCGCACCTAATCCCGGCGAGCCTATAAGAAGCGGTGTTTTTGCCGACGGCACCTGTTTCCGTCGGCATGCTTGCTGTCGCTAAGGATGCGACGACATTCATGTCGTCGCACCGACATCAAAGTATTGGTGTTCTTGCTGATGAAGCAAGCGCGACGGCTTTCTTGCCGTCGCCAAGAGCGCGATGACAAGAACAGTCACACGCACGCGCACCTCAGGAGCACAACCATGGCAACCCACGAAACCATTGAGCGCAACGGCAAACTGCGCACCACAATCAAGCTGGAACCTGGTGAGCGAGTCGCCTTGTGTCGCTGTATGCACTCTAAAAACTTTCCTTTTTGCGACGGCACCCATAACAAAGTCGAAGGCAGCACAGGTCCCGTTATTGTGGAGGCATTGCGCGAGCCTGTCAGCGAATCGGGGTCGGAGTAGGCAGGATTCGTGGCTTGCTCGCTCGAACCCTAACCCTTGTAGGAGGGCGTGCTTATGCTCAAGTACGCATCTGCGGATGAGCTGTTGAACATCTGTTTTGAGCGCGATGCTTCGGATATTCACATCGTGCCCAGCGAGCCGCCAACGCTGCGCCTGTACGGGCGGCTGGTACGCTTGGAGGAGTTTGGTGAGCTGAGCCCTAGCGACACGGAGCGCATTTTCCGTGAAGTAGCGCCTCCACGCGCGATTCACGAGTTGGAGCGCGTGCGTACCGCCGACTTCGGCTACACCCACCCCAAAGCGCGCTTCCGCGTGGCAGCTTACTATGAGCGTGGCGCCATCGCCATCAACTTCCGCTTGATCCCTTACCGCCTGCGCAGTTTTGAGGAAATCGGGCTGCCCGACTCGATCAAACGCATTTTGCATTTGCCGCGCGGACTGGTGCTGGTGACAGGACCCACAGGCTCGGGCAAAACCACCACGCTGGCAACCATGATTGACTACATCAACGCCAACCGCGAAACCCACATTATCACCATCGAAGACCCGATTGAGTACTTCCACAAGGCGAAAAAATCCGTGATCAGCCAGCGTGAGGTGGGCGTGGATGTGCCGAGCTTCGAAGAGGGCGTCGTGCGCGCAATGCGCATGGACCCCGATGTAATCTTGGTGGGCGAGATGCGCGACCTCAAGACCATCCAAGCCGCGATTACCGCTGCCGAAACGGGGCACTTGGTGTTTGCCACCGTCCACACCACAGGGGCTGCCCGCACGGTAGAGCGCATCGTGGATGTGTTCCCCCACGAGCAGCAAGAGCAAATCCGCGTGCAGCTGAGCACCAACCTCGTGGCGGTAATCTCGCAGCTGCTGCTGCCTCGCGCCGACCGTCCCGGGCGCGTCGCCGCCTTCGAGATTATGTATGTGACCCCCGCCATTGGGCATATGATCCGCGAGCGCAAAATCCACAGCATTGAGTCAGCCATTCAAACAGGGCAGCAGCTGGGCATGATTTCGCTGGATAACCACCTGCTGTTTCTCTACCAGCATAAGCTGATTACGCGCGAAGAGATGTATCGCGTGGCGCAGAACCCCGAAGATATTGCTGCCCGACTGGGCGAGCAACTCCCCGAAACGGCACTGGCACGGCAGGCAGTATAACGATGCGCTTCCGCAACAAAGTGGTGTGGATTACAGGCGCATCGTCGGGCATCGGCGAGGCGCTAGCCTATGCGATGGCACGCGAAGGAGCACATCTCATCCTGACCGCACGCCGCCGCGAACGCCTCGAAGCCGTGCGCAATGCCTGCGCAGGACCTGGTAAGGTGCTGCTCCTGCCGTTTGATGTCACAGACTACGAGTGCCACCCCACCATGGTGGGCGCGGCGATTGAACATTTCGGGCAGGTAGATATCTTGGTGAACAACGCAGGCATCTCACAGCGCTCGCTGGTGCTGGAGACCGACTTCAGCGTAGATAGACGCATCATGGAAGTGAACTTTTTCAGCGTCGTCTCGCTCACGAAAACCCTCCTACCGTATATGGTGGAGCGCGGCGGCGGGCACATCGCGGTGGTCAGCAGCTTGCTGGGCAAGTTTAGCACACCGCTGCGCTCCGCTTATTGCGCCTCCAAACACGCGCTGCACGGATTCTTCGACGCCCTCCGCGCCGAAGTGTACGACAAAAACATCTATGTTACGCTCATCTGCCCCGGCTTTGTGCGCACAGAGGTCTCGCTCCACGCCCTGCGCGGGGACGGTAGCGAACATGGACAAATGGACGATACCATCGCCAAAGGCATGCCCCCCGATGTCTGCGCCCGACGCATCGTGAACGCCCTCTACAAGCGCAAAGAGGAGGTTTACATCGCTCGCTATGAGCTAATCGCGCTCTATCTCAAGCGGTTTGCACCCGGTTTGTTCTCCAAACTCATCCGCAAGGCAAAAGTGGCATAGTTAGCGAACATCGGCATAGGCTTTTCGTTAACAATACAGCAGGTATACTGCCTGCTGTGGGCTTGTGGCAAGTCAATCGGTGCGTTTGAGGGCGGAAAAATGAGAGCCGCATGGATGTTGGGGCTATTAGGCGGGCTGGGTGTGCTCAGCTGGCAATCGGCGCCGCACGAAGCGACACTTGCCGATAAAACAGTTTCACTGAAACACCGCGTGTTGACCGAGGCACCCAAAACAGGCGAGATCAACCGCCGCGTGTCGGATGTGGAGTTTACCGACTTGCAAGGGCGACGCTATACACTGAGCCAATTGGCACAACGCGCCCCTGTGGTGTTTGTGTTTACCGCCAGCAAGTGCCCCGCCGCGCAACGCTACGCCGTGCGCATCAACCAACTCTACGAAACCTATACCAAACGCGGTGTCTCGCTGTTCCTCGTCTACTCCAACTACGACGACACCCGCGAAGTAGTGGCGCAGCACCAACGCGAGTATGGTCTCAAGCCGCCGGTTGTATTGGATGAGGACGGTGTTCTGGCGCGCGCGTTGGGCGCAACGATGACCCCACAAGCCGTGCTGGTGGATAAAGAACTGCTGCTGCGCTATCGCGGCGCCATCGACGACAACCGCTATGAGACCCGCGTGCGCGTGCACTACTTGAAAGACGCTTTGGAAGCCGTGCTGGCGGGCAAGCCCGTGAAAACCCCCGCCGCAGAAACCTTCGGCTGCACTATCCGCTTGCGCGAAGAAGCCGCCAAAGAAGCACCGATTACCTACGCCAAGCACATTGCGCCGATTATGCAAGAATACTGCCAACCGTGCCACCGCCCAGGCGAGGTTGCCCCATTTTCGCTGATGACCTACCGCGACGCTTACACTTGGCGCAAGGAAATCGCCAAAGTAGTGGAAGCACGCCAGATGCCCCCGTGGAAGCCCCTGCCGGGCTACGGTGAGTTTCAGGGCGAGCGACGCCTCACCGACGAACAGGTCGGGCTAATCCTCAAATGGGTCGAGACGGGCGCGCCGCTGGGCGACCCAAATGACTTGCCACCCCCCAAGAAATTCAACGACGGCTGGAAACTCGGCGAACCCGATATCGTGTTTGAAATGCCCGAAGAATACGAGGTCGGACCTACAGGCGAGGATGAGTACCGCCACTTTGTGATTCCAACGAACTTTGACACCGATGTATATGTGCGGGCGATTGACATCCAGCCCGGCAACCGCAACACCGTGCACCATGTGATTGTGTTTCTGGACACGACAGGCAGGGCGCGCCAGCTGGACGCTGCCGACCCCAAACCGGGCTACGAGGCATCGGGGGGCTGGCCGGGCTTTGTGCCTGCGGGTATGCTGGGCGGCTGGGCACCCGGCTTCTCGCCCAGCGTGCTGCCACCTGGCACGGGCTACCGCTTGCCCAAAGGCGCGGATGTGGTGCTGCAAATCCATTACTACCGCACGGGCAAGCCCGAAAAAGACCGCACGCGCGTTGGTATTTACTTGGAGAAGTCGCCCAACCCCAAGCCTGTGGGCATCGCGTGGCTCATCAACCCTGTGTTCCGCATCCCCGCAGGGGCAGAGCGCCACGAGGTGCGCGCGATGTGGATCGCCCCACGCGATGTAGAGGTGGTCGCCATCACCCCCCATATGCACCTGCTCGGACGCGAAATGAAAGTGGAAGCCGAACTGCCCGACGGCTCCAAGCAAGTGCTGATTTGGATTAACGATTGGGACTTCAAGTGGCAAGACACTTACCATTACAAAACGCCTGTCAAGCTGCCGCGGGGCACGCGCGTAACCGTCTACGCCTACTACGATAACTCCGAAAAGAACCCGAATAACCCCAACAAGCCGCCCAAAGATGTCACTTGGGGCGAGCGCACGCAGGACGAGATGTGTTTGGTGTTCCTGCACATCATTGGCGAGGAGGGCACGGGGCTGCGCTTCGGCAGCGGGCGACGTCGCACCGACGCATTACTGCGAGGGAGGTCTTCGGAGTAATCAAGCCTCCAAAGTCATAGCAGTGGGGCAGGTTTGAAACCTGCCCCACTGTTGCCAACAGACGCGCTTTACCTACACCTCAGTGAACGAGTACAGCACAAGCCACCTTTAGTTTTCTGAGCCACTACTTGCCCCCGCCCGCCTCAGTTATGGAGAGCCAGTCTGTCTTAGACTCGTGTGTGCCGAAATACAGCATGTTTGCGGGGACTTTGCGCGATGTATGGCACAGAAGTTGCCTATACGGGAGCAGGTAGATGGTTCACTCTGTGTAGACAGAAATGTTCAACCCGAACGCACAATCCAAAAAGCCAAAACTAACTGAGGAGGATATAGCAATGATTTGGTACAGAACTGCTTTACTGGCACTAACTTTTGCGGTTGCTCTTTCCGTTGGTGCTCGTGCATCGACACTTACCCTCTCATTCAACACTGTGTGGACAGGCGCCACTCCCGCAGGGACCCCTGACGTGGCAATCCTGACCATGCAAGACGTTTCTAACGGTGTGCTTATCACACTTACCCACAGCCCTAACAGCGCCGCTGGGCAGTTCATCAGTAAACTAAACCTCCGCTTCTACCGCCAACCCACAGGTGCCGATTTCACGGGCGACCCCTTCGTGGTTAGCATCGGTCGCTTTGGGGGCTATGTGGACGCGGGTCGCAACTTCAATGCTGAGGTTCGCTTCAAAGTTGCTCCTCCTGCGGCGCGTCTGCTGCCAGGGCGAACCTCCAGTTTCAGGATCTTTGGGGTTTCAGTGGCAGACTTCGTGCCAGGCAATACTAGCGCAATGATCCACGTGCAGGGAATACCACCGTCGGACGCTTCAGGAAAGTTGATAGTTCCTGAGCCTGGAAGTGTGCTCGCCCTATGCGCGGGTATCGCAGGGCTGTCAAGGCTGCGCCCCCGAAAGCGCTAAGCCAGTGGCAGAATTGAACAAGACCGTAGGTAGGGCAGGAGTCTCTTCTGCCCTGCTTGCCTGCTCGCAAGAGGTTGCTTGAACCTCCTACCGCTGGCTATACATCAGGTACACTTCAAGCCGATGCGCATTCGAGTGCTGAAGTTTGGCGGCACGAGCGTAGACACGCACGAGCATCGGCTGATGGCAGCCCGCAAGGTGATTCAGTGCATCGAGTCGGGCGCGCGACCTGTGGTGGTGGTCTCCGCGATTGGTAGGCGCGGCGCCCCCTACGCCACCGATACCCTCGTGGAGCTGCTCACCGCGATTGACCCCACTATTCCGCCCGCCCCGCGCGAGCGCGACTTGATGATGGCATGCGGCGAGATTATTTCCACCGTGATTATGGCGCAAACCCTGCGCACCTTGGGCTACGCAGCGGTCGCCCTCACAGGCAATCAGGCGGGCATCATCACCGACAACGAGTTCGGCAACGCGCGAATCTTGGAGATCCACCCCGAAACGATTTTGCGCTGCTTAGAGCGCGGCTGGATTCCCGTCGTGGCGGGCTTTCAGGGCATCACGCGCCCTGACGAGGTGTTCACCGACGGCTCCATCACCACTTTGGGGCGCGGAGGCAGCGACACCACCGCGGCAGCGCTGGGCGCCGCCTTGCGCGCCGAAGCCGTTGAAATCTACACCGATGTAAACGGTGTCAAAACCGCTGACCCCGACTTCGTGCCCGACGCGCCCACCCTACCCGAGATTACCTACGAGGAAGTGGCCGAGATTGCCCACCAGGGCGCGCGCGTGCTGCACCCCCGCGCCGCCGAAATCGCGATGGACTATGGAATCCCGCTGTGGGTCAAGTGCACCTTCACAGACGAAGAGGGCACACGCGTGGTCGCCGACGCGAACGGGCAGCGACGCATCACGGGCGTAATGCACACGGGAAAACTTTCCTACCTAAGTTTTTACATTCCATACCCTGAACACAAAGCACAACTCGAGCTGGAAGTGTATCGCCTGATGGCGCGGTTGGGGGTGAACCTGCAAGGAATTGGCGTGGACGAAGAAGGTTTCGGCTTCGCCTTTCCGCGCGAACATTGGCACGCCGTGCGCAACACGTTAGACGGGCTAATCATCCCACTGGGCACGCCCAGCTGGTTCTACCTGTTCCAGTTCGGCGAGGCGCCCAGCCAAGTGTGCCAAATCCAGCGCGATATGCTGCACAAAGCAGGACTAGGCGAGCGGATTCGCACCGTTCCGATTACCATCGCTGAGGGCTGTACAATGGTGTCGCTGATTGCGCACGGTTACAGCCACCAGCCGGGCATCTTCGCCGAGTTGCACCGCACGCTTACCGAAGTGGGCATCCCTATCTGGCAAACTGCCGACTCAGAGCTGTCCCTTTCGTGCATCATTCCCGAAAGCGAAGTGGAAAAGGCGGTGAGAGTTCTCCATGACCGATTCGCGCTGGACGCCGTCGCCCGATGAGGAGCCGCGTATCCCAGAAGTGCCGCCCATGCCACCACTGCCCGAACCGCCCAAGGTGGAGTTCGAGCGACCCAAACTCTCTGGGGGGCAGCCCTCGCCCACCTTCCAGCGCAACGCCCGCGCCATCAGCCTCGCTTTCTCGGTCGGCTTCTCGTTAGCTGGACCTATTATTCTGGGCGCACTGGTGGGCTATTGGCTCGACGGACGGTTCGGCACGGGTTCCCTCTGGACGCTTATCTTGACCTTGTTGGGCATGGTGGCGGGGCTGGTGCAGCTGATACGCATCGCCAACAAACTCAACCAACTGGGGCAATAGCATGAGCGTTATGGACGACCCACGCCTGCTTTTGCGCTGCACGAGCCGCTGGACGCTGGGGCTGACGGTCACTGGGGTTGTGGCGAGCCTACTTGTGGGTGCGTGGCAGTTAGGCGTGGGGTTAGTGCTGGGGGTGTTGGCGCTGGCTCACGCGGTGGGCTTCTTCGTGCTTTTCACGCGCTTGTTCAAGCCCGAAACCCATCCGATGTTCCCGCGCTTGTTGGTTCTCAGCAATCCACTCAAGTACCCACTGCTAATGCTGTTTGCCTACTTAGCGGTGCGCGGAGGCGAGCTGATGGTTTTGGGGTTTGTGGGGGGTGTAGTGCTGCCCTTGGGGGTGCTCACGGCGATTGCGTTCCGCGAAGCACTTCGGGGCGACCAGAAGCCCACAGCATAGGGTTTACAACCTGTAGTATCGGTTGACGCCTGCAGGGGTGAAAATCCCCAGATTTAGGGGCAAATTTAACATTCTGACCCCCTCAAACCCTTGACAAAGCCTCCATAGATGGGGTATACTGCGTTCGCATCCACAACAAGGCGTACCGCTACATGTTGTGGTTGCAGGCGCAAAAAGCCGCCTTTTAGCGAGCAAAACTACAACAGATGGAGGGTTATCACGATGGCGCTGTTTGAGCGAAGGGTAAATCTCAAGCCCTACGAGTATCCCGATTTGCTGAAGTTCCGCGACGCCATCCGCCACTCCTACTGGCTGCATACCGAGTTCTCGCTCTCGGGCGATGTGCAAGACTGGTACGCCCGCACCGAGCCCCACGAGCGCAACGCGCTCAAAAACACCATGCTTGCCATCTCCCAGATTGAAGTTTCGGTGAAAACCTTCTGGGCGCGCATTTACGACCGCATGCCCAAGCCCGAAATCGCCGAAGTGGGCATGACCTTCGCCGAAAGCGAAGTGCGCCACGCCAACGCCTACTCTCACTTGCTCGACTTGCTGGGGCTAAGCAGCGAATTCGAAAAAATCCATAGCATCCCCGCGATCATTGACCGCGTGCATTACCTTCAACACGCCCAGGAAGGCATCCGCAGCGCAGACAACCGCCAATTCGCCCTCACCGTGCTGCTCTTCTCAGCATTTGTGGAGCATATCTCGCTCTTCTCGCAATTCTTGATTATCATGGCGTTTAACAAGCATCGCGCGGCATTTAAGGGCGTGTCCAACATTGTGGAAGCCACCAGCAAGGAGGAGCAAATTCACGGCATGTTCGGCGTCGAACTAGTGCGCATCCTGCAGCACGAGTATCCTGAATGGTTCAACGCCGAGTTTGAGGATACGGTTTACCAGGCAGTGGAGCGCGCCTACGCTGCCGAACAGCACATTCTGGACTGGATTTTCGAGCGCGGCGAGCTGGAATACCTGCCTCGCTACCAAGTGGATGAATTTCTGAAGAACCGCTTCAACAACTCGTTGCGGAATGTGGGGCTGCGCCCGCTCTTCAGCGTCGACGAACAAGCAATAGCGGCCACTCGCTGGTTCGACGAAGAGCTGCTGGCCACCAAAGAGAATGACTTTTTCAACAAGCGGAGCATCACCTACTCCAAAAAGATGAAGAGCTTCAGCGAAGAGGAGCTGTTCTAAACCTTGTAGCGTCGGCGCACCCGCCGACGACCAGCTCGCAAGACGCAAACACTACTGATTCGGCATCCCCGCCGACTAATGCACGGGCAAGTTGCCCGTGCCTCACTAATGGCAGGAGGCATCCGATGCAATCATCTACGGAGAGACCACTGTTTTATTGGCTCAACGAGGAGAGCCGTCAGTTCCTCTCGCGCGATTATCTGTTGCCGGGCGTTACGCCAGAGCAACGCATCCGCCAAATCGCCGATTACGCCGAGAGCTTGCTGGGCATTGAGGGCTTCGCCGACAAGTTTTTCAACTATATGGCGCGCGGCTGGTACTCGCTGGCAACACCCGTATGGACGAACTTTGGGCTGCGACGCGGGCTGCCCATCTCCTGCTACGGCAGCTACATCGAGGACGACTCTGCTTCCATCTTATACACCGCCGCCGAAGTGGGCATGATGACCAAACTGGGGGGCGGCACTTCGGCGTATTTCGGAAAGTTGCGCCCACGAGGCGCACCCATCCGCGACAACGGCACCAGCAACGGCAGCTTCTCCTTCGCCAAGCTTTTCGATCGGATGATTGAAGTGTTTAGCCAAGGCAGCACTCGTCGAGGGCAGTGCGCCGCCTACATTGATATTGAGCACCCCGACTTGGAAGAGTGGCTCACCATCCAACGCGAGGGGGGCGAAATCCAACTGCTCTACTGGGGCGTGTGTGTGGGCAACGATTGGCTGGAATCGATGAAACAAGGCGACACTCACAAGCGTCGCCTGTGGGCAAAAGTGCTCGAATCGCGCTCCGAAGTGGGCATCCCGTATATCTTTTTCAAGGACAACGCCAACAACGGCACCGTGGATGTCTATAAGGATTTGAATAAGCGTATCCACGCATCCAACCTGTGCGTTGTTGGTAGTTCGCTTGC
>JAUQOS010000070.1 GCA_030550775.1 Armatimonadota bacterium | reverse complement strand
CCCCCGCGGAGCGAGGGGAACCATAAAAGCACCGCTCGGTTCCCCCTACTGGTAGGGGGAACCTCACGGAGGGGGTTTGGGAAACAGCCCCCCTCCTGCAGGTTCCCCCCGCTGCGCGAGGGGAACCGAAAAAATTGCTCGGTTCCCCCTACTGGTAGGGGGAACCTGAAGGAGGGGGTACCAGAAAACTCAGGCACTGGCTTCGGCAACTAAGGCAGAACCGTGTACCCTTGTCAGAAGGGGTGTGGCGGTGGTCGGTATCGTCGGGGGCGGTACGGAGGTATGGGTCGGTGGTCGTATCGGGCGTTGCGGGAGTCGTTACATCGGGGGGTTGGTGGAGGACAAGTTTGTGAGGGGGTGGGTGCCGTTGGGGTGTGGGGTGGATTGGCAGGCGGTGGCGTTGGAGTGAGGGGAGAGGTATCGGTCGCGAGGGGGTAAAAGTGGGTTCTGAGGGGCAAAAGCGGCTCAAAAAGTGACAAACATCAAGAAGCTGACCTGCGTTGGCTTCGCGTGCATAGAACGGCTTCAGAAAAACACTTCAAACAGCCCCTAAAGCGCACGGTTTTCGAACAGCGAGTCAAAATTCAAGGGTATAATACGCGCACGCCCCGCGAGCGAGGTTCCACGCTCTGCATGGAACGACAAGGGCTCACAACACACCTTGTCTTTCCAAGCCGAGACGAGGCAGCTCGACGCAGGTAGCGACTCAGGTTATAACAGCCCGAGCCGCAACTTGTGCGGTGAAATTCCTCGCCTGCGGCTCGGAATGACAGTATTACTTTCGCAAAAACAACCTTTCGTCATTCCGAGCGAGCGAGGAATTCCACCCGCCCCAAAATCGGCGGTAGTCGCTCAGGCTATAATACTTGTAGAGGAGGTATATGATGCGCGAGATAACTTTGCGTGGAGGCGAGTTCCTGCTCAAAGCGGTGGAGCCGTCGAAGGTGTTCACCCCCGAAGACTTCACCTCCGAAGACTTGGCGTTGGCGCAAGCAGCGGATCAGTTCATTCGTGGTGAAGTGTTGCCCCGTAACGAAGCCATCGAACGCCAAGAGGAAGGGCTGACCGTGAGCCTGCTCAAAAAAGCGGGCGAACTGGGCTTGCTGGCAGCCGACCTGCCCGAAGCGTTTGGCGGCTTGAACCTGCCGAAAACCACGAGTACCTTGATTGCGGAAAAGATGAGCCTGCAAGCCTCGTTCGCTGTTTCGTGGGGGGCCCATGTGGGCATTGGCACACTGCCCATCCTCTTTTTTGGAACGCCCGAGCAAAAGCAAAAGTACTTACCTAAACTCGCCAGCGGCGAAATGATAGCTGCCTTCGCGCTCAGTGAGGCGAACTGCGGCTCCGATCCGCTCTCGGCACGCACCAAAGCCACCCTCTCGCCCGACGGCAAATACTACCTGCTCAACGGCGAGAAAATGTGGACCACCAACGCAGGCTGGGCAGACCTTTTTATTGTGTTTGCCAAAATCGACGGCGAAAAGTTTACCGCCTTTATCGTCGAGCGCACCTTCCCGGGCGTATCCGTGGGGCGTGAGGAGCATAAACTTGGCATCAAGGGCTCCAGCACCCGCCGTGTTATCTTGGATAACGCCCAAGTGCCCGTTGAGAATGTGTTGCACGAAATCGGCAAGGGGCACCATGTGGCGTTCGGCGTGCTGAACATTGGGCGGTTCAAACTTGCGGCTGCCACGCTCGGCGGCGCCAAAGAAGCGCTCACCATCGCCACCCGCTACGCCAAAGACCGCTACCAGTTCGGGCAGCCTATCGCCAACTTCGGGCTGATCAAACACAAGCTGGCGGAAATGGCAATCCAAATCTACGCGCTGGAAAGCACCGTCTACCGCACAGCGGGCATGCTGGATGAGGTGTTTCACGGCATTGATGCGCTCGCACCCGACGCCAACGCGCAATACCGCGAGGCAGACGAGGAGTACCCCGTGGAGTGCGCTATTTTGAAAGTACTCGGCTCCGAAGTGCTGGACTATGTCGCCGATGAAACGATGCAAATTCACGGCGGCTTCGGCTACACGGAGGAGTTCCCCGCGGCACAAATCTACCGCGACAGCCGAATCAACCGCATTTTCGAGGGCACCAATGAAATCAACCGCCTGCTGATGCTGGATCAGCTGATGCGCCGCGCGCTCAAGGGCAAACTGCCCGGCTTGATGGAAGCCATCAGCGCCATTCGCACGGAGCTGAACACTCCGCAGATGCCCACCCCTGACCCCGTAGACCCGCTGGACGCTATTGAGCGCTACATCGCCAACGCGAAGAAAGCGGTGCTGGCAGTCGCGGGCATGGCAGCTGAACAAGTAGGCACCGAGTTGGAGGAGAAGCAAGAGATTGTGGCGCATTTGGCGGACTGCTTGATCCAGCTTTACGCGATGGAGAGCGCGTATCTGCGCACACGCAAACTGCAACAAAAAGGCTATGACATCACTATTCCGCTGGCAATGACGCGCGTGTATGCCTACGACGCGATGGACACCATCGAAGCACACGCGCGCCGCGCCATCCATAGCTTCGCCGAGGGCGATATGGCACAAATCTTGCTGACCGCGCTCAAGCGCTACATGCGCCGCACCGCCGAACCCAACACGATGGCGCTGCGCCGCCAAGTGGCAGATTATGTGCTGCAGCACGAGCGCGCATGGACTGCTACAGGGGCGGCGCGCGAAGCTGTCGGCGTCTGAAACATTACGGATACTTGCCAAGCAACAGTGCATAGGGGCAGGTGCGCACCTGCCCCTATCGCCTATCGAAAGCACCATGCTGCAGGAATCTCATTCCTTTTGCCGAATAAGCCCACCCGAGGAGGAAAATAGCGTGCGGATTGCCATCGCAGGAGTGTTGGCGTTATCTGTGCTGCCCCTATGGGCAGATATTTCGTTTGGTGGCTCGCCCAGTGCCGGGATGGGCGGGGCGGGCTTAGCAGTGGTGCGTCGCCCTGCCTCACAGGCACTGCAAAACCCCGCGCTGATTGCCTATGTACGCGGCGTGCGCCTGAGTGCGGGCAACATCGACACCACCACGCGCGGTGCCTCGCTCGACAGCCTGCTGGGGGATTTGGAAGTGCGCAGGGGTAGCGCTGCGGATATCAACACCGCCGCAGGCATTATGCGCAAATACGCCCGCCGCGACACCCAACTGCTGCTCACAGGCGATATCGGCATCATCGCCAACGGCATCGGCATCTCGGTGGGCGGAATCGTGGATGCGCGCCTACTACCCAACGCCTCGCTCCAGAACTGGGCGCGCACCGATGGCAACCCCGCCAACATCCCGCCCGATGGACGCGCCGCGCTGATTGCCGTGGGCGTGATAAGCCTGCCTGACATCACCGCAGGCGTGCGCCTGCCTTCCGATGAAGGCGAGATGGCGGTGGGCATCCGTATCCGCGCTCTGCGCCTCTACTATACGCACTATTTTGCCGACCGCGCCCAACTCCAAGCGGGACAAAGCGCCACCCGCGCTCCCGAGCTGCGCGGACGCGACTACCTCGAAAAAACCGCCACGGGTGTGGATGTGGGCTTCCTGTGGCGCCCTGCGGGCAATGAAACTTACACCCTCGCGTTGGTCGTGGAAAACTTCGTGGAACCCGACATCCGCTTCCAAGCCACCGACCGCAACGGCAACCTGTTCAACTTCAAACCCCTCAAACGCACCTACCATCTGGGCGCTGCCATAGACTTGGATACAGGTACGCTGATTGCGCTGGATCTGATTGACCTTGGCAACAGCGCGGGGCGTGGCGAGGTGCGCATCGGTGTGGAGCAGCGGTTCGGGCGAGGTCTGGCAGCTCGCACGGGCTACGCCTCGCGCACAGGTTGGACCGTAGGGTTGGGCATCGGTGGATTCAACATCGCCTACTCCGACGCCTTGCCAATCGTTGTCTCCCGTACACTGAACTTTTAGCCATGCCGTTCATTTCGCGCAACCCGTTCACGGAGGAGGTCATTCGCGAGTTCCCATCGCATGACTGGGACTCGATAGAGGCGCGCCTGGCAACGGCACGCCTCTCGTTCTTGCGCTGGCGCGAAACCACCCTTGCCGAGCGCGCCCGCGCCCTCAATGCCATCGCCGATTACCTGCTGGAAAACCGTGACGAGCTGGCAACACTCATCACGCAGGAGATGGGCAAGCCCATCCGCCAATCACGCGCGGAGATTGAAAAATGCGCGCGTGGGCTGCGCTACTTCGCCGAAAACGGCGCGGAGATGCTCAAACCCATTGAGGTCGCCACCGAAGCCCGCAGAAGCTATGTGGCGTTCCAGCCGTTGGGCGTGCTGCTGGCGATTATGCCGTGGAACTTCCCGTTTTGGCAGGTGGTGCGCTTTGCCGCGCCCGCAATCATGGCAGGCAATGTGGTAATGCTCAAGCCCGCGCCCAACACCCCCATGTGTGCCCTTGCCCTTGCGGAAGCCTTCGACGCCGCCGAGTTCGACTTCCCACTGCTCTACCCCGTCTTTGCGGAGGTGGAACTAATTCCTGACCTCATCCGCCACCCCGCGATTGCGGGCGTCACGCTCACAGGCAGCACCCGCGCAGGACGCGAGGTCGCCAAAATCGCTGGCGAGGCACTCAAAAAATGCGTACTGGAGCTGGGCGGCAGCGACGCCGCTATCGTCTTGCCTGATGCTAACCTTGAAAACGCCGTCACTCAATGCGTGCAAGGACGCTACCAAAACTCAGGGCAAAGCTGTATTGCCATCAAACGCATCATCGTTGATTCACTTATTTACGACGAGTTTGTGGAGCGCTTCGTGGAGCAAAGTCGTGCCCTGCAAGTGGGCGACCCGATGGACGAAGCTACCGACATCGGCCCCATCGCCCGCGATGACTTGCGCGAGAATCTGCATCGTCAAGTGCGCGAGAGCACTGAAATGGGCGCTGTCGTGCATCTGGGCGGCACCATCCCCGAAGGCAGGGGCTACTTCTATCCTCCAACGGTGCTTACCAACATCTCGCCCGAGATGCCCGTGTGGAAAGAGGAGACTTTCGGACCTGTGGCACCCATCTACCCCGTGAACAGCCGCTATGAAGCGGTGCAAGTGGCGAATGCCTCCGTCTATGGCTTAGGCGCGGAAGTGTTCACCGAAAACCTACGCTTGGGCGAGGAGCTGGCGCGCGACCGCTTGGAAGCAGGCAACTGCTTTGTGAACCACTATGTGTTTTCCGACCCGCGCCTGCCCTTTGGTGGCATCAAACAGAGCGGTTTCGGACGCGAACTGGGCGCGTTTGGCATCCACGAGTTTGTGAACATCAAAACCGTGTATATCGCGTAGAAGCTACTGGGCTGCCTGAGTGTTCAGCACCGCAATAAAAGGCAGGTTGCGGTAGCGCTCGGCATAATCCAATCCGTAGCCCACCACAAATCGGTCGGGGATTTCAAAACCGCAATAGGCAATCGGTATTGTCACTTGATGGCGGGCGGGCTTGCTCAGCAGCGTGCATACGCGCAAACTGGCAGGTGCGCGCTCGCGCAGCAGCTCCAGCAGATAGCTCAGCGTTAACCCCGTGTCGTAGATGTCTTCCACAATCAACACATCGCGCCCGTGAATCGGCGAATCGAGGTCTTTGAGCAGGCGCACTTGCCCTGTAGACTCGGTTGCTGTGCCATAGCTGGAGATTGCGACGAAATCATACGACACTGGGAGCGGAATCGCCCGCATCAGGTCTGCCAAAAACACCAGTGAGCCTTTCAGCACGCCCACCAACAGCGGCGGACACTCGGCGTAATCGCGGGCAATCTGCTCGCCCAGCGCGCGCACACGCGCCTGCAACTGCGCGCTGGGAATAAGAATCTCCAGCTCTGGAAAGTAGGCAAGCCATACCGTATCCTCAACGGCTGGTGATGCCACGATCCCACTCCAGTTAGGCATACCGAGGCTCCTTATTTGTGTGTGCAGTGCGCTTGGGTGGGCTGTAGTTACGCCCTACAGGTTTCAAGTGAGGATACCCACTCACACAGGGTAATTCCAAACTCTTCGGGGCTTTGGGGGGGCAATTCGTTTGGTTGGCGCGGCGGCTTAGGAGCGTTTTGCGGCGGCTTTCAGCCCCCGGAGGTATTCGCCAATCGCGATCTGCCAGTTCGGAGAGTTAGCAAACTCGTGGAGGTAGTGCACCAGTTGGCTGCCCACGACCGCGCCGTCGGCGATCTGCGCAATCTGGCGCACATGCTCGGGTTTGGAAACGCCGAACCCCACCGCAATCGGCAGTTGCGAGTAAAGCCGAATGCGCGCCACCAGTTCGGGTAAGTCGGGCGGCAGCTGGTCGCGCGCCCCCGTTACCCCCGTGCGCGAGACGCAGTAAATGAACCCGCGCCCGCGCTCCGCCACCAGGCGAATGCGCTCCGTGGTGCTGGTGGGCGTTAGCAGGAAAATCGGTTGCAGGTTATTGGCGTAGGCATGCTGCAACCACTCGTCTGCCTCATCGGGAGGCAGGTCGGTCATTAAACAAGCTGTGAAGCCCGCTTGCACAGCGTCGCGGGCAAACCGCTCCAACCCATATCGCTGTACAGGATTGTAGTAGGTGAACGCAATCAGCGGCATCCGCAACTGCGGACTGACTTGCGCCACTACCTCCAGTACGCGCGCCAGCGTGGTACCTTTTTGCAGCGCACGATACATCGCTGCTTGAATCACGGGACCATCCGCCAGCGGATCGCTGAACGGGAACCCCACCTCCACCATGTCCACCCCCGAATCCTGCAACAGGTTCAGGATTGCAGGCAACCGCTCCAGACTGGGATCGCCAGCCGTGATGTAAGCAATCAACGCGATTTCGCCTTGAGCACGGAGATGCTCGAACACTGGTTCCAGCCGTTCAGCGCGCACTGAGGGATTCTACCTCAACTTCCATCGCTCGTATGGAACAAACTGGTGGGTATGCTTCGGCGGCAAAGAGGATTGGTAGGTGTTTTGGCTACTGGGGTGCTGGCGGCAGTTGTCGTGTTCGGAGCCGCAGCCTTTCTTCTACGCAAATACTACCATCAAACACGCGATATTGCAAGAGAAAGTTTCTATAGCAAACTGCTTAGCTTATCTCTTGCAACAGCGGTGACAATCGACCCTGATCTTCATAGCTCCTTTCGCCCCGGTGAAGAGAACACCGAAAAATATCAGCGGGCAATCGCACCGCTTGCACAGATAGCAAGAGATAATCCAGAGGTAAAGTTTATATACACATTTATTAGAAAAGAAGGCAAAATATACTTCGTCTTAGATGCAACGCCTCCCGGAGACAGCGATAATGACGGGGTCGAGGACAAGTCTTACATCGGTGATGAATATCCCGAAGCCCCGCCTGAGATGCACGCAGTTTTTTTAGAGGGTAAGCCACAGCTGACCCCGGTGGTTTCCAGCCCTTGGGGGGACTATGTGTGTGCATATGTGCCCATACGCAATGGCAAGGGGCAGATTGTTGGGGCACTAGGAATAGACATAAGCGCTACGAATTATCAGGCGGCACTACAACTTGCAGAACAAGCGTACTATCGCCACTTACAAGGTGCTGCCATTATCGCCTTGTTAGTAGGGCTGAGCGTTATTGGGGTGGGACTTTCTCGGTATAGAATGGGATTACGCTTACGCTTTCACAATGCTGCCCAACAACTTTATGCTGATGCACTTGCACGAACCTTGCAAGGGAAGCCTGTTGCACAAACCCTGAAGGAAATATGCGCTACATTGGAGCAGATTTTGCCACAAGTACGCTGCACAATCGCTGAGATTCGCGAAGGACGCTACTGGTTAATTGCTGCTCCGAGCTTGTCAAGCAACTACGTGCAAGCGGTGAACGGGCGATCGCTGCAACCCGATGTGGGTTCGTGTGGAGCAGCTGCCTACAGTAAAAAGCGCGTAGCGGTGGCAGACATTGAAACAGACCCGCTGTGGCGCGAAATAGCCCCTGTTGCCCTCGCTGAAGGGCTTCGGGCGTGTTGGTCGCAGCCCTGTTTAGATAGTCAGGGCGAAGTTGTGGCGATATTAGCGTTCTACAGTGCCCAACCCCGGCTGCCACAGGCGCACGAAGTAATGCTGCTCGAGCAACTATCAGCTTTGGTAAGTATTTTGTTAGCATACCAACGCCAACAGCAGCAAATGCACTACCTCAACCACTTGCGCCAGCAAGTGCTTCAGCACGCGCCTATCGTAGTGTTTGCCAGCGACAAAGAGGGCAATCTGGAGTTAGTCGAGGGCGCTGCAGTCGAAAAGATTCCGCACCACCACCACGATACCCCGCCGCCACGCAACTTGTTTGAACTGATGGCAGACTACCCCGAGATTTGTGAAGACCTTCGGCGCGCCCTTAGCGGTGAAGCGCTGGTCACCGAGCGCGAGTGGCGTGGGCGATACTACCGCACCTACTATTCGCATCTATACGATGAACAGGGCAACCTCAAAACGCTGGTGGGCGTCGCGCTGGATCTCACTGAGCAGATTCAGCTGTTGCGCCAAATCCAAGAACGCGAACAATATCTCAACTCTCTACTTTCCGCGCTCCCCGACTTGTTGTTCGTGATCGACAAAGACGGTGTGTTCCGCGAAATTTACGCGCCAGACGAAAGCCAGCTGGCAGTGCCTAAGGCTCTCGCGTTGGGCAGGCGAATGGACGAGTGTCTGCCCCCTCGATTTGCGGAACAAGCAATGCGTGCTGTGCAGTTCGTGCTGGAAACACGCCAACCCCTCACCTGGGAATACAGCATACCTATGCAGGGGGAGTGGCACTACTACGAAGCGCGGTTTGTGCCGTACACCGATGATTGTGTGATCGTGTTGTCGCGCGATGTGCATGAGCGCAAAGTGACCCAACAGCTTCTGGAGGAAACTAATCAACGACTGGAGTTGGCGCTTGTAGAAGCCCACGAGATGGCGCTGCGTGCGGAAGCCGCTAACCGTGCTAAGTCGGAGTTCTTGGCAAACATGAGCCACGAAATCCGCACGCCGATGAATGGCATCTTAGGCATGGTGCAGCTGCTGGAAGACACCCCGCTCAATGCGGAGCAGCGCGAGCTACTGGCTACGCTCAAAAACAGCGCACACTTCTTGCTAGGGTTGCTCAACGATGTGTTAGACCTCTCCAAGATTGAGGCGGGTAAGATGCAGCTGGAACGCATTCCCGTGAACCTGCACGCGCTTGCCCACGAAGCGGTAACGCTCTTTAGTGGACGCGCCAGCGAAAAAGGGTTGGTGCTTCAGCTCAAGATAGACCCCAACGCACCCGAGTGGGTGTTGGGCGACCCCCTACGCTTACGCCAAATCGTTGCCAACTTTCTGAGCAACGCTATCAAGTTCACGCACGAAGGCACGGTAACGCTTATGCTGCTGCCCAGCTCCGCCTATTCGCAAGGCGCATGGATTGGAGTGCAGGACACAGGGATCGGTATCCCCGCCGACAAGCTTGGGACAATTTTCGAGGCGTTCACACAAGCCGACAGCTCCACTACCCGCAAGTATGGCGGTACAGGACTGGGGCTGGCAATATGCAAAAAACTCGCGGAAATGATGGGCGGGCGCATTGGCGTGGAAAGCGAGGAAGGAGTGGGCAGCTTGTTCTATGTAGACCTGCCGCTGCCGGCAACCGAACCGCCACAAGCGCAATCGGAACCTTCCGAGACGCTTCCTGAAGCCTTCGAGGGGGCACGCATCTTGCTGGTGGAAGATAATGAGGTCAATCGCAAGGTCGCAACACGCTTGCTGGCGAAGATGCAGGTATCTGTGGACGTCGCTTGCGATGGGCGCGAGGCTATCGAGAAAGCCACCCATCAGAGCTATCATCTCATCCTGATGGACTGCCAGATGCCCGAGATGGATGGCTACGAGGCGACGCGTATATTGCGCGCGCAAGGCGTCACGACGCCCATCGTCGCGCTAACCGCCAACGCCTTAGAAGGCGATCGCGAAAAATGCCTCGCTTGTGGAATGAATGATTACTTGAGCAAGCCAATCCAAGTGGAGAAACTGCGTGCTACTTTGGCAAAATGGCTTGCACGCGCAGATGTGCGTGCTGCTGCATAGCGTGGCACTTTGTCGGCGTCTCGCCCATCGTTGGCACGACGGCTTGCGCGCCGTCGCTGAACAAGCAGCACTACAAGCGTTTGGAGGTGAGGAATGCTTAACCACGACTATCTGAACGAGATCACTGGAGGCGATGCTGAGTTCTTGGCGGAGCTACTGAGCGACTTTTTGGCGCAAACGCCTGCTATGATTGCGCAACTCGAGTCAGCGCTTGCCAGCGGCGACAGCGATACGCTTGGGAAGGTTGCGCATGCGCTCAAAGGCAGTGCGCGTTCCGTTGGGGCAGACGAGTTCGCAGCGATTGCCTTTGAACTGGAACAGGCGGGCAAACGTGGCGACCTTAGCCACGCCCCTGACGCGCTACAACGCCTACGCGCTTACTGGGCAACGCTTTCGGCATATCTGCGATCGCAAGTGGAGGCGGCGTAGCTACTGCTTGGCTATCGCCAGCAGTTCGGGGCTGAGCCACCAGAACCGCTCGCCGTTATATTCCACGCGCGCGGCGGGCAAAGAAGTGTCGGCGGGTTCGCGGAACAGCTTCTCAATCGCCTCGCGTTTCGACACACCTTTCACCAAAAACCAGATGCGATACGCGTGGTTGATGACAGGCAGCGTGAGCGTAAGCCGTTGGTGCGGCTCGACGGGCGCACGGCTGGGCACCACCCAGCGCGTGGTCTCTTCCAGCGCGGGGTCGTTCGGAAACAGTGAGGCGATGTGCCCATCTTCGCCCAGCCCCAATAGCATCAGGTCGAAGTGCGGATAGGGTTCCGCGTCGCCGAAGTAGGCACGCAGTTCGTCTTCGTAGGCGCGGGCAGCGTCGTCGGGGTTAGGATAGTGCGTGGGCATCGGATGGATGTTTTCAGGGGGCAAGTTGGCTTTGCTCAACCACGCCTCGCGTACCATGCGGTAGTTGCTGCGCGGGTCGTCGTGGGGCACATACCGCTCGTCGCCCCAAAACAGATGCACGCGCTCCCACTCCACTTCGCGTTGATAGTGGCGCGTGCCCAGCAGTAAGTACAGCGCTTCCGGCGTTTTGCCCCCCGACAGCGCGAGGCTGCAAGTGGGCTGTACTTTCAAAATATTGCGGCATAGTTCGGTCAGCCCGTCCGCCACGCGCCCCCAATCCAGCTCCAGTAGAACCCCGCGCGCATGCTCTTGCCCATACAGCAAGAACAAGCGTAGGGAGGTTTTCATAGGCGGATTCGCCAAAATTTTTTCCAACAGCTGCTTAAGCCGCTCTTTCTGCGCTGTACCCTCGGGTTGCATCTCGTTGCGATTATACCGCCTGTGCACACCGTTGATGATCGGCTTGTAGCAGCTTGCGAGGGGCACAGCGAACCCTGACCTGCACAGGGCACCGCGGTGCCAATACGTTGTTGTTCGACGTTGTCGTGTCCCCGCTTCCTGAACCCGCGGTCAGGAGCGCGCCGTGCGACTGCGCGGTAGGTTTACAGCGTTTTGAGGTACGCCACCAGGGCGTCCACCTCTTCTTCGGGCAGATGGCTGAACGAAGGCATAATCGGCGGATAGCCCTTCGCCACTTTCGCCGTTGGGTTCACAATCGACTCGCGTAGGTACGCTTCGTCGACTT
>JAUQOS010000008.1 GCA_030550775.1 Armatimonadota bacterium | reverse complement strand
GTTCGACATCCAGCAGGGGGTGGCTATCGTGATTGCTATGAAACACGCCTCCCGGCTCGACGAGCCGGACCCCACGGCGCCAAGCCGGAACTCCGGCTCGAAAATCCTGGCGTCCGGCTCGAAAATCTGGAACCCGGCTCGAAAATCCTGGCGTCCGGCTCGAAAATCTGGAACCCGGCTCGAAAATCCTGGCGTCCGGCTCGAAAATCTGGAACCCGGCTCGAAAATCCTGGCGTCCGGCTCGAAAATCCGGAGCCCGGCTCAAGAATCCGAAACCCCTTTCGAGGGGGCGGACGCTGGTTTGGCGTCGCGCGTGTTTTACTATGACCTGTGGGGGCGGCGCGAGGCGAAGTATGCGTTTTTGGAGGCGCACGGGCTGGACGATATTGAGTGGACGCCCCTGACGCCCCAGTCGCCGATGTACCTGTTTGTGCCGCAGGATGTGTCGTTGCAGGCGGAGTATGAGCGGGGCTGGCGCATTCCTGATATTTTTCCGACGCACAGCGTGGGCATCGTGACGGCGCGCGACAGCCTCACGATTCACTGGACGCCTGAGGCGGTGTGGCGCACGGTGTGTCGGTTCGCCGCGTTGGAGCCAGAGCAGGCGCGTGCGGAGTTTGGCTTGGGCAAAGATGTGCGCGACTGGAGCGTGGCGCGGGCGCAGGCGGACTTGCGTCAGGCGGGCGTGCCCGACGAGCGGGCGAAGGCGCACATCCAGCCCATTCTGTATCGTCCGTTCGATGGGCGCTACACTTTCTACACGGGCCGGTCGCGGGGCTTTCACTGCATGCCGCGCCCCGAGGTGATGCGCCATTTGCTGGCAGGTGAGAATGTGGCGTTGATTACGGTGCGTTCGCAATCACAGCAGGAGGCGCAGTGGTCGAAAGTGTTTATTACGCGCGTGCCGAACGAGGAGCACTTCAACACGGATATCAACTACGCTTTTCCCCTGTACCTGTACGATTCGGCGGAGGTGCAGGGTGGTTTGTGGTCGGGTGGTCGTCGGGTGAATGTGAGCGAGAAGTTTGTGGCGGCGTTGGAGGAGGCCCTCACCCCCCTTGCCCCCCTCTCCCACGGCGTGGGAGAGGGGGGAGCGGACTCCCCTCTCCCGCGCGGCGGGAGAGGGGCTGGGGGTGAGGGCAAACCAACCCCCGAATCCATCCTCGCCTACATCTATGCGATTTTGCATGCGCCCTGTTATCGCACGCGCTACGCCGAGTTTTTGCGCCGCGACTTCCCGCGCATTCCCCTGCCTCCCAACCGCGAGGCGTTCGAGAAACTTAGCGCGCTGGGGCAGCAGCTGATAGCCCTGCACCTGCTGGAGCATCCCGATTTGCACATCCCGCTATGCAAGTTCCCTGTGGCGGGCGACAACACGGTGGAGCGCGTGCGCTACGACGGCGAGCGGGTGTGGATGAACGAGGCGCAACACTTCGCCCCCGTGCCCCCAGAAGCGTGGGCGTTTCGGGTTGGGGGCTACCAGGTATGCGAAAAGTGGCTTGCCGACCGCAAAGGGCGCGTGCTGAGCTTTGACGAGATTTTCATCCACTTGCTGCCCCCAAAACCTCTTGACACAGGTACAATACCGCTGTTATGAAAACAGGCGTTGCGCTACTGGCGTTGCTTATAGTGGTAGTGGCGGCACTTTGGCAACTCTGGGGGCGCACCAAACCAACCGTTCCACAGGAGGGTTCACCGATGGAAGGCATCGTAAATGCCCCTGACTTTCCAGAGGGTCTCCAATGGCTCAACACCGACCGCCCGCTGAGCCTGCGCGAGCTGCGCGGCAAGGTGGTGCTGCTCGATTTCTGGACTTACTGCTGTATCAACTGCATGCACATCTTGCCCGACTTGAAAAAACTGGAGCGCAAGTACGCTGACGCACTGGTTGTGATCGGTGTGCACTCTGCCAAGTTCTTTACCGAGCAAGAGACCGAAAACATTCGCCAGGCAATCTTGCGCTACGAAATAGAGCACCCTGTAGTCAACGACAGCCAAATGATTGTGTGGTCGCTCTATGGGGTGCGGGCGTGGCCCACATTGGTGCTAATAGACCCCAACGGCAAGATTGTGGGCTATCACTCGGGCGAAGGCATCTATGAGGTGTTTGACCGTGCCATCGCGCAGGTGATTCAAGCGGCCGAAGCTAAGGGCACACTCAAGCGCGGCGCGTTGAACTTGCGTTTGGAGCGCGACCGCGAGCCGCGCACGGTGCTGCGCTTCCCTGGTAAAGTGTTGGCAGATGCGCGCACGGGACGGCTGTTTATCGCCGATTCCAACCATCATCGGATTGTAGTTGCCTCGCTGCAGGACGGCACAGTGCAGATGGTGATTGGTTCTGGCATGCCCGGCTTGGAGGACGGCGCGTTCGAAACGGCACGATTCAATAACCCGCAGGGCATGGCATACGACGCCGACGCCGATGTGCTTTACATTGCCGATACAGATAACCACGCTATTCGCAAAGCCGATCTGCGCCAGCGCACGGTGGCGACGCTGGCAGGCACAGGCGAGCAAAGCCGCTTTTATCCACCTCGAGCGGGCAAGGGGCGTGAAGTCGCGCTCAACTCGCCGTGGGATGTGGTGCTGGTAGGCAACACGTTATTCATCGCGATGGCGGGCTCGCACCAGCTCTGGCGTCTGAACCTCACCACGCTGGAGGCAGAACCCCACGCAGGCACGGGGCGCGAAGCTCGGATTGACGGACCGCTGCGCACCAGCGCGCTGGCACAACCTTCGGGCATCACCACCGACGGCAAGAAACTCTACTTCGCTGATAGCGAGGTAAGCTGCATCCGCGCAGCAGATATCAACCCCAACGGCAGCTTAGAAACGCTGGTGGGCGGCGACCTATTTGAGTTCGGCGACCGAGACGGCTTCGGCAACGAAGCACGCTTGCAACACCCGCTGGGCGTGGTGTATGTGGACGGCGTGATTTATGTCGCCGACACCTACAACAACAAAATCAAACGGCTCGACCCGCGCACACGCCGAATTGAGACCTTCTTGGGCACGGGCGCAGCAGGCGCGCGCGATGGCGACAACCCAACCTTCGATGAGCCAGGCGGCATCAGCTACGCCAACGGTAAGCTCTACATCGCCGACACGAACAACCATCTCATCCGCGTGGCAGACTTGAAAACCAAGCGCGTAGAAACATTCCGCCTACGCGGTCTGGAAGCGGCTCAACCGCCCGCGCTCTACCGCGCCCCCGCCCGCCAAACGCTCAACCCGATCACGGTTGGCAGTGAGACGCCAACCCTTCTCCTGCGTTTGCGCTTGCCTGAAGGACATAAACTCAACCCCGATGCCCAATCGCAGGTGCGCTTGTACGCACAAGGCGCTACCTTGCAGGGTAAACCCGAACTGGTGATGCCCTTCGCAGGGCTGGAACTGCGCGTGCCTATGCAACTAACAGCGGAGCGTGCCGCCGTAGACGCGCATCTGTTGGTCTACCATTGCCACGCAGGCCAGGAAGCGTTGTGCTATTTGCACGAAGTACGGCTGAGCATACCGCTCCAGCGTGGCGGCGACCGTACGCTGATAGAGCTGGAAGTGCCCATCGGCGAGGTCTCGCGCTAAACCCCTACCAGATTCTGCGCAGGGAACCGAAAATCTTGGTGTAGGAAGAGCGCCGGAAGGGAACGCGCCTACTCACGCCAAAGCGCGCTTTTTGGACGCGCGGCAATAGGTATACTTTGGGAGGGAACGATGCGAAATCTACTACTGATTGTGGGCTGTGCGGTGCTGCTTGGCTCGTTAGAGGCGCAGGTGAAACCACCTGAAGCCGTACAGCGCAAACTGACCGCGCTGCGCCAACTCACCGAGTTTCGCCTTATCCAACTTGCCGATGAGTACTGGCATACAGGCAAGCACTACAAAACGATGGCGCTGATGTTCGTGCTGATTGAATACGACCCTACCGATGTGGAAAACATCAGCTCGCTGGCTTGGATGTTGGATAGTTATGGCGAGACTGCGCGTGCCATTCAGGTCTACCAGCGCGGCATTCGGCTCAACCCCAACCGCTACGACTTATACTATGACCTTGGCTTTGCTTACTTCAACAAACGGCAATACGAGCAGGCGTTGCCTTACTTGGAGAAGGCGGTGAGCTTTGCGAACGCCCCCGCGCTTGCGTGGAAAACGCTCGCTCACTGCTACGAACGGCTCGGACGGCTGCAACAATCGCTGCAAGCGTGGGAGAAAGCGAAACAGTTAGACCCCAACGACCCTGCGGTGGAACCGAATGTGCAACGCGTGCGTAAAAAACTGGAAGAGGAGCGCAAAAACGGCTCCTAAAGCGTTCAAGGGAGGGCGCCACGCGGATGCTAACGCCGATTATAGACCTGCTTATCTTGGTGCTGCGGATCTTGGCACTGATTGTGATCGTCAGCGTGATTTTCTCGTGGATTCGGTTCGCTGGCGGGCGCGTGCCCCGCTACAACCCCATCGTGCGCTTCATCGACCGTGTGAGCGACGCGATTTTAGACCCGATTCGGCAGATCCAAAATCGCCTGCTGCGCAGTATGGGCATTAGCTACTTACCGCTGGACTTTTCGCCCTTGATTGCGTTGGTGCTCATTCAGTTCCTGGTGATTATGTTGAGCGGATTGCGATGAACGAACCACGACGCCTCACGGTGCTGGAGATTGAGACTAAGCGGTTCCGCAAGCGGTTTCGGGGCTACGACCCCACTGCGGTGGATGCCTTTCTGCAAGAGGTGGCAGCGCACTATGAGGAGGTGCTGACCGAGAATCACCGGATGCGCGAGGAGCTGATAGGGCTGCGCCAAGAGGCGGAGCGCTACAAGGCGATGGAGGAAGCTCTAAAGGAGTCGCTGGTGTTGGCGCAGCGCAGTGCCGATGAGACCCGCGCCAACGCTCACAAGGAGGCGGAGCTCATTGTGCGTGAGGCGCAGCTGAAAGCCGAGCAAATTGTGCGCGAGGCGGAGGCGCGGGCACAACGCGCGTTGGCGGAAGCGGAAGCGTTGGAAGCGCGCAAGCGCACGCTGGTGATGGAGTTGCGCGCCCTATTGCTGAGCCATTTGCAAGCGTTGGAGGCTCCTACCGAAGCGTCGGCGGTTGCTGCCACCCCTGTTGTGGAGACACCCTTGCCCGACACGCCTACCGACGTGCAAGGTTAGCCATACCAAACGCCTTCAAACACACAGACGGCGTCGCCAATGAGCCAAAGGCTGCCGTTGTCTGCCCATTCCACTTGCAACAACCCGCCCGGCATATGCACGGTGGCAGTGCGTGCAAGCTGCTCCGTGAGCACACCCGCCACCACTAATGCGCAAGCGCCCGTGCCGCACGCCAATGTTTCGCCCACGCCGCGCTCCCACACGCGTGCCCGCGCAAGGTCGGCGCGTGCCACGTGCCCCACCGTGAAGTTCACCCCGTTAGGAAAACGCGGATGGCGTTGTAGAGCTGCCCCTTGCACCGCCAGCGGAAACTCCTCTAAGGCGTCGGTAAACTGTACCAAGTGAAGCGCGCCCGTGTTCACGAGCCAGCCTTCAGGCGTCGGTTCAAAGTGGGGCGTGCCCATTGCCACGCGATAGCGTCCGTCTGCCGTGCGCGAGACCTCTCGGATGCCCGCTCCTGTCTCAATACGGAGCGCGTGCGTGTCAGAAAGGTGCCACTCGAGCATATAGCGCGCCACGCATCGGATGCCGTTGCCGCACATGGGGGCTTCCGAGCCATCGGCGTTAAACAAGCGCATGCGGCAATCCGCCTGAGGCGAGGGTTCTACCACCAGCAGCCCATCTGCGCCGATGCCAAGCGGGCGGTGGCACAGGCGTTGTGCCAACTCACTCAAGTGGGTGGCGTCAAGCGACTGTCCAAACGCGTCTAGCAGGATGAAGTCGTTACCTGCGCCATGCCACTTGGTAAACCGCAGACCGCTCACTCCTCAAACTCAGGCTCTTGCTGCTGTTGGGCGCGGGGCGACGGTCCATACCCCGGCACGGGGCGCGAGGGCACGATGGAGGTTATCGCGTGCTTATACACCAGCTGCACTGGTTTGCCAGGGCTTTCCAGCAGCACTGTGAAGGCGTCAAAGCCGCGCACCGTACCGCGTAGCTGCAACCCGCCCGTGAGGTAGATCGTCACACCGATCCCTTCCTTGCGCACCTGATTCAAAAACATATCCTGCAGATTAATCGACTTCGGCATAGTCAAACCCTCCCTGCTCCATCAGCAGAGCCTCAATCGTTTGAACCACATGATCCTTGCCGTAGCTGGCGTCAATCCAGTGGATGCCCGGCTCTTTGCGGAACCAGGTCATTTGGCGTTTGGCGAACCGCCGTGTATCACGCTTCCACAGGCGCACCGCCTCGTCCCAGCTGACGCGCCCCTGAATATACCCAATCAGGTGGCGGTAGCCCAACCCCTTTAGAGCCGGTTGCTCTGGATTATACCCTTTCTGGAGCAGTTGTTGCACTTCCTGCAGCATGCCGCGCTGAATCATTTGGTCCACGCGGGCGTCAATACGCTGGTAGAGCAGTTCGCGGGGCATAGTCAGCCCGATTTTGAGGGCAGGCAGCTCCGCTTCAGCGCGTCGCTGCCACTGACTGATGGGCACACCTGTCATCTCGTATACTTCCAGCGCGCGGGTGATGCGCACCGCATCGTTGGGGTGGATGCGTGCCGCCGCGACAGGGTCAATCTGTTTGAGCCGTTCGTGCAGAGCGGGCGCACCGACACGCTCCAACTCTGCCTTCCAGCGAGCGCGGATCTCGGGGTCAGCGGGCGGTGGAGCAAGGCTAAAACCGTGGAGCAATACGCGAATATATAGCCCCGTGCCCCCCACAATCAGCACGCGCTTGCCCCGACGCTGAATGTCCTCAATTGCCTGAAGCGCCAACTCGCGGAAACGCGCGGCGGTGAACACTTCGTCAGGGTTTACCACATCAATCAAGTGAAAGCGCACCCGTTGTTGCTCTTCGGGCGTGGGCTTCGCAGAACCAATATCCAGTCCGCGATAGACCGCGCTGGAGTCGGCGGAGATAATCTCGGCGTTCCATCGCTGTGCCAGCTCAATGCCCACCTCCGTTTTGCCCACCGCTGTGGGACCGAGTATCACCACCACGCGCTGCATAAAGATTCAGGTTTCGCGTACAGGCGTTGCGTCCTACCGAGTGGATGTACGCTGTGGGGGTGCTCAGCGGGGCACATCGCAACCGTGTCAAAAAAAACGCAGGGGGGCGCATGCCCGCCCTGCGGGAGGTGGAAGGAAGGTCGCTTCAGTTGCGCTGCGTTGTGAGAGGGAAGCCTTTTTCTTGCCAGGCGACAACGCCGCCCGTGAGGTTGTACAGGTTCTTGAAGCCCATCGCGCGCAGAGCGCTAATGGCGGTGCTGGAGCGGTCGCCTGCATAGCAGTGCACAATCACAGGCTTGTCGGTGGGGATTTCGTGCGCGCGCTGGATTACGCGCCCTGCGTGGATGTGGAGTGCGTTGGGGATGTGCCCCTCGTTGTAGTACTCGGAGGCGCTGCGCACATCCAAGATCACCGCCTCTCCCGATTGCCACATACGATGCGCTTCTTCGGCAGTGATTTGGGGCACCGTCTCCAGCTCGCTGGGTGCGTAGCCTTCCAGCGTCGGAATGTAGCCGATGATGTTGTCCAGCCCAATGCGGATTAGCTGGCGCACGAGGGTCTCTACCTGCTCCGCAGGTGCCAGCAAGATGAGGGGCTTGTCATAGGGCAGCAGCCAGCCAGCCCAAGTGGAGAAGTTCTTCCCAGCGGGGATGTTGATGGCGCCTGGTATATGCCCACCGGCGAAGGCGAACTTGTCGCGCGTGTCGATCAAGATAGCGCCCTCCTCTATCGCCTTCTTGAAGGCTTCAGGGCTGAGCAGCGGCGGCTGAGGCAACTTGCCCAAGATGGGCATACCGTCGCGGTTGAGGCGCTTCATCATTGCGAAGTAGGCGGGCGCCTCAGGCTGGTCTGCCAGCAGGTCTTTTACGAACGCTTCTTCATCGCGGGCTTCGATATCGCGTGCCCACCATGCGTGGCGACGCTCGTAGCCCAGTGTGGATGCAGGCAGTGCGCCCAACGCCTTGCCACATGCAGAGCCAGCCCCATGCCCAGGCCAAATCTGCAGGTAGTCGGGGTTTTCAATAAACTTCACGAGACTCTGATAGAGGCGTCGTGCGCCAGGTTCCGCCGTGCCCCTTATGCCCGCCGCTTCTTCCAGCAGGTCGGAGCGTCCTAAGTCGCCTACAAACATAAAGTCGCCTGTGATGGCGATCATCGGGTCGGTCTCTTCCTTGCCGTCAAATAGCAGGAAGGTAATGTGCTCGGGCGTGTGGCCCGGCGTGTGGACGGCACGCACGCGAATGTTGCCCACGAACCACTCATCGCCGTCTTTGACGAGGCGGTAGTTGAAGCCTTCCAATCCTTTGTATTTCCAGTTCTCGTCGCCCTCGTCGGAGAGGTAGAGGGTCGCGCCGGTGGCGTGTGCCAGCTCACGCGCGCCCGACAGGAAGTCAGCGTGGATATGGGTTTCGCCCACCGCCACGATTTTGAGCTTGTGCTGTTGTGCCAGTTGCAGATACACATCAATGTCGCGTCGCGGGTCGATTACCATCGCTTCGCCCGTTGCGGGGCAGCCGAAGAAATAGGATGCCTGTGCCAATCCATCCTCATAGATTTGGCGGAAAATCATCGTTTCACCTCCGTTGGTATGATTGTGACTGAAAAGGCGCCGCGCAGGTCGCCTTGTTTGTAGCCCGTAGCTTTATCGTTGGGGTAGCGTTCGCGGAGGAGGCGTCGCACTTCAGGCTTGATTTGGGTGCCGTGGCATTCCAAGCAAAGTGGCATGGCGATCTTGATAGGGCGCATGTAGCGATACACGCGCCGCCCATTTTCTATGCGCCAAGTTGCAACTTCGCCGATTGGTCTACCCGCCTTGAGGTCGCGCTCCCAGCGTTGGAGCACTTGGCGCTCCCATGCATCGGGCGCGTTGCGGGGATTGCGGTTCTTGAGCGACACACGGCGCATGGATACGCGATGTTCGGCAGCAATTTCGCGTGTGAGCGATTGCGCGATTTGCGAGCAGACCTGAACGCCTCGTTCCGCACCGCCCGCTTGGTATTCTTGATTGAGGCGTTGCAACAAGCGTGCGAACAGCGCGTCGGTAGCAGCGCGAGCACGCGCCATCAACTCCCCGTCAGGCGCACTCTGTCCAACGCTCAGTCCCACCAGCACACCTAACGTGCTTATGAAAAGCCCGATGCGTTGCATTGCTCTCATCACCGTTTCACCAACTACTTCCTGAGGCGCAGCTTCCGCACCCCAACAACTGGGTATGCAGAGAGGTTTCGGGCACGGAGTTTTCTATCCGTGCCCGACCGCTTTGTCTAAGCGAGCCCACGCAGCATGAGGTTCCAATACATCCATGGCAGCCCGTACCTCTTGAGCAGCCACATATCAAACCGCTCCTTGCAGGTGTTGATGAACGGAATGCTGGGCGTGGGTTTGTTGCTATAGTCAAACTCTGCCAGTACCAAACGCCCGTAGCCTGTCACGATGGGGCAGGCGGTGTAGCCGTCGTAGCGTTTGTTGGGCTCTTTGCCGTTCATCACGCGCAGTAGGTTGTTCACCAACACAGGGGCTTGCTTACGCACGGCAGCGCCTGTGCGCGAGGTGGGCAAACCTGCGGCATCGCCCAACGCGAATACATTCGGATAGTTCGGGTTCTGCAGGGTATGGATGTCTACATTTACAAAGCCAATCATCTGACCCTCTTGGTGGGCGATTGGCGACTCGCGCACAAACTGCGGCGCGCGCTGCGGCGGGCCGATGTGGAGCATATCAAACTGGATTTCGCGGGTCTCGCCCGGTTTATCCTTGAGGGCGAAGGTCGCCACTTTGCGGATGGGGTCTACCGCTACCAGCTCGTGCTTAGTTAGCACCTCGATGTGATAGCGCTCGCAGATGCCCTCCAACACCTGACAGAACTCGGGTACGGCAAACATCACGCCGCCCGCAGTTGCATAAATCACCTTCACGGGGCGATTGTGGATGCGGAAGTAGTCTGCAGCCATGTAGGCAATCTTTTGCGGGGCACCGCCACACTTGATGGTGTAGCCCGGTTCAGCCGTGTTGGGCATTGTGAAAAGTGCCACGCCCTCTTTGGTTTGCTGGATGAACTCCCAAGTTTTCGGGGCGAGTTCGTAGCTGTAGTTAGTGCTGATCCCGTTTTTGCCAAGCGATTCTTCCGCACCCTGAATCTTGCTCCACTCCGACACGACGCCCGGGGCCACTACCAAAAAGTCATACTGCACGCGCGTGCCGCTACGGGTGCAGACAAGTTGTTTTTCAGGGTCAATCTCAACAGCGTGGTCTTGGATCCAGCGTACGCCTTTAGGAATGAAGCGCGCCTCGTCGCGCACGCTCTGTTCCGCTTTGGCAACGCCTGCGCCAACCAGGGTCCACAAGGGCTGATAGTAGTGTTTGGACGATGGTTCAATGATAGCCACATCGTGTACGCCTTTGCGTGTTAGCTGGGCAGCCACAGCAATCCCGCCTGTGCCGCCGCCGATAATTACAACGCGATGTCGAACGGTCTCGCGCGCACTGACTGGCGCAACGCCCACCTCCGCGTAGGTTTGCATCGTCGGATACCTCCATGGGCTTTGGAGGCAGGAAAGTGGAAAAAGGATTCATCGATTCGGGGGATTTTCGCGGAATTTCGCCCTTTTTGTACGGGAAAGGCACGACGGTACAATTTGGTCTTGATGGCGCGCGAGGTGCTGACCGAAGGCATTGTGCTGCGACGCTGGTACGCCGGTGAGTATGACAAGTGGGTAAGCCTCCTTACGCCCGAGTATGGCAAGCTGCGTGTGCGGGTGCGGGGTGCCCGCAAGCCCACCAGCAAGATGGGCATGCTCACCGAACCGCTGAACCGTATCCGCACGCGTGTGATTGAGGGGCGGGCGCAAAAGTTGTTGGCGCAACCGCACTTGGTTTACAGCTATGTGCCCCAACGCACCGAGCTGGAGCGACTGAGCCTCGCGCTTGCCCTGTGTGAGACGCTTGACCGCTGGCTGCCTGACGAGCACGCTGAACCGGAGGTGTATCAGGTGTTGCAAACGGCGCTGACGGCGTTGGAGACCGCGCAGATGCCTGAGCTGATTGCTGCGTGGGCGTTGTGGCGTTGGCTTGCCTTGCTGGGCTATTGCCCCGACACGGAGCGCTGTGGGCAGTGTGGTGCAATGCTGAGCGAGCAACAGGAGAAGGCGTTGCTTGTGCCCGCGGAGGGCGTGTTTTTGTGTGCGCGCTGTGGGCAGGGGCGTGAGGGGGTGGCTCTATCGGCGGCAGCGATGCGTGTGCTCCAACAAATGGTGCGGGGCGAGCCGATGACAACAGCCCGCCCCGAAGACGCGCAGAGCCTCGTCCGCGCTGCGCTGCACTATGCCGAAAGCGTATTGGAATCGCCGGTGCGCTGGCTGGAGTTTTGGGAACGCTTGAACGCCCTGCGCGCTAGCGGATAAAGCAACCCCAACCCTGACCCCAGTACCAACAGGCTGCTCGGCTCCGGAATCGGCTCGTAGTCGCCACCGCTGCGTGGTGTTAGCAGTGTCAGCAGGGGCAAGAACGGCAACAGGTTTGGGCCGCGCGAAATCAGCGGGGGAAGCTCGGGCGTCGCCGGCGAAGCAATAGGCGTGACAACCGCCTCTGGCTCAGGCGCGCTTTCAGGCAAGGTTTCCACCAGCATCTCCACTGGCAGCACATCGGCGGCTACGGCTTCCTCAATCGGCACCTCAGCGATTTCCACCACTTCTACCATCGGCATCTCCGCTTCCGTGGGGCGCTCGCTCATCATAGGGGGCACTTGCGCCACCACGGTGGGCGTTGGCACAGCCTGCGCCTGTGTTTGCGGCAGGCTCACCGCAGGCGTCAGCGGGTTACCGCAGTTCGCCTTCAGCACAGGTTTACCCGTGCGCTTGTCTACAAACACGGGTGTGCCCTTCGGCAAAGTACGGCGCACCACCATCAGCCGATTGTCGGGCGGCGCGTAGTACACATTGAATGTCTGGGCTTGCTGCAACTGCGACAAGCGCAGATTTTTCTCTACGTACTCTGCAAACTCCCACGCATCGCGCCCGAAGTGGCGAGCATACCGCTGCGCCACGACTGGCTCCGCGCGGATTTGATGGGCTAACTCACGGGCGCTCGCCACAGGGCGAACAATAAAGCTGTTGCGCGGCACCAGCAGCATCGGCTCAGCTGCTAAAGAAACGCCTGCCGCGCCGAGCACTAACAGTAAGCTCCATAAGACGCGCATCCGAACTCCTCCCTTCGGTTTTTTCCACTTGTGGGGGCGAAACCACAAGTACTTAGTAAGACGCTAAGCGGAACTTCCGTGTTCCGCCGATTAGGATTGCCAAGCTGCTACCTATGAGATTCTTCGCTGCGCTCGGAATGGCAAGGTCATGTGGCAAAAGTATGCGTGTCATTCCGAGCCGAAGGCGAGGAATCTCGCCTGCTCAAAACCAGTAGGCAGCAACTTCGGTTATGATACCCAATCGCAGCAGGAAAAAAAGCCCCTTTGAGTGAACTCACAAGTTGATGACCAACCTGCGCACTGAGCTGATTGACTTGAACTTCTTAGGCTATCCACTGGCGATCGCTGCCTACCTGCTGGATGATGGGCACGAGGCAGCCCTTGTGGAGGTGGGTCCCACCAGCACCGCAGAGACGCTCCTGCAAGAGGTGCAGGCGCGCGGTGTGCCTCTTCAACGCGTTCGCCACCTGATTGTCACGCATATCCACTTAGACCACGCAGGTGCGCTGGGCTGGCTATTGCAACGCCTGCCCAACGCCACTGCCTACGTGCATCCTGTGGGCGCGCCGCATCTGGTGGATCCCTCGCGTTTGATTGCCAGCGCGTCGCGCCTCTACGGTGAGATGATGGAGCGTTTATGGGGCGAGGTGGTGCCTGTGCCTCAGGAGCGACTGCAAATCGTGCGCGATGGCGATCGTCTCACTGTTGCAGGGCGCACCCTGTTGGCAATCGACACCCCTGGGCATGCCCGCCATCACCACGTCTACTTGGATGAGGCAACGGGCATCTTGTTTGCGGGCGACATCGCGGGCGTGCGCATGCCGGGCACAACCTATGTGCGCCCGCCCACCCCGCCTCCCGAGCTAGATGTGGAGGCGTGGCAACAAAGCCTTGCCAAACTGCGCAGCCTGCCCATCCGTCAGCTTGCGCTCACCCACTTTGGGCTGTATGAGGATGTGGCACGCCACTTGGACGAGCTGGAGACACGCCTGCTGGACTGGGCACAGTTTACGCGCGCGCTTATTGAGCAAGGCGTTTCCGATGCCGAACTCATTCAGCAGTTGCGCGACTACGGCAACGAAGAAATGCGCACCCAAAATGTAAACCCCAGCAGCTACGACTTGGGCGCAGGCTACGAACTGATCGCGCTCGGCTACGCCCGCTACTGGCGCAAAAAGTTAGGACTTGCATGAAAGCCGAAAGCGTGCGCTTTGAGCAGGTCACGAAACGATTTGGCAGCGTAGTGGCGGTCAACCGCTTCACGCTGCGTGTGCAGCCGGGCGAGTTCATGGTGCTTGTAGGACCGTCGGGCTGCGGTAAGACCACCGTACTGCGCATGCTGGCTGGCTTGGAAGACCCTACCGAAGGCGAAATCTACATCGGCGAGCGATTGGTAAACGATGTGTCGCCCCGCGACCGCGACATCGCGATGGTGTTCCAAAGCTACGCGCTTTACCCCCACATGCGTGTGTACGACAACATCGCCTTCGGGCTGCGCCTGCGCGAGTTGAAAAGCGTTTTTTGGCAACTCACCCACTGGAGCGAGGCGCGCATCATCCGCCAGCGCATCGACGAGCGCGTGCGCCAAGTTGCCCGCATGCTGGAGATTGAGGGGCTGCTGCATCGCCTACCGAAAGAGTTATCGGGCGGTCAACGCCAGCGCGTGGCGCTCGCTCGCGCCATCGTGCGCCAACCAAAGGTGTTCCTGATGGACGAGCCGCTCTCTAACCTCGACGCAAAGCTTCGCGACCAAACCCGCGCTGAACTCAAGAAACTCCAGGAGCGATTGGGCATCACCACGATTTATGTAACCCACGACCAAAAAGAGGCGATGACTCTTGGCACGCGCATTGCGGTAATGAAAGATGGCGTTCTCCAGCAGGTAGGAACGCCCGAGGAGGTCTATTTCCAGCCCGCCAACAGTTTTGTAGCGACCTTTATCGGTGCGCCTCCGATGAACTTGCTGCAGGCACAGGTGGTGGCACACGGTGGCGCGCCTGCCCTGCGCCTTGGAACCCTAACGGTACCCCTGTTGCACGCCCACCAGCAGATACTACGCTCGCGCATGGGGCAGACCGTGCTGGTGGGTATTCGCCCACACGACCTTTACACCGAGCGCACCGCGCCCGCCGACGCCCTCTTGTCGGAGCCTTTGCCTACCCTCGTGGATGTGGTAGAGCCACACGGCGACCGCTACGATGTGCATCTGGTGTTGGATAGTGCACGATTGATCGCTCAGCTGAGCGCACGCGAGAAGGTCTGCGAGGGTCAGATGCTGCCCATTCGCTTCCACTTGGAGTACCTACACCTGTTTGACCTCGCCACGGGCGAGGCGCTGCGCCCCTGAGAGCAGGAATCACACCCTGCAAACCGAACTAACCCCGCGAGGTGAGTTCCAATGGCGGATTACACCCCTAAGCCTGAGCATAAGTTCACCTTCGGGCTGTGGACGGTTGGCAATGTTGGACGCGACCCATTCGGCGAGCCAGTGCGCCCCCGCATTCCACCCACGCGCATCGTTCAAAAACTCTCCGAGCTGGGTGCGTGGGGCGTGAACCTGCACGATAACGACCTCGTGCCCATTGATGCTACCGCTGCCGAGCGCGATCGCATCGTGCGCGAGTTCAAGCAAGCCCTCGAAGACTACAACATGCGCTTAGTAATGGGCACCACCAACCTGTTCAGCGACCCCGCCTTCAAAGATGGCGCGTTCACCAGCAACGACCCAAAAGTGCGCGCCTATGCCCTCCACAAAACCATGCACGCGATCGACTTGGCGGTGGAACTCGGCGCGGAGATTTATGTGTTCTGGGGCGGGCGCGAAGGCACCGAAACCGACGCCGCCAAAGACCCCATCCAAGCCCTGCAGTGGTACCGCGAGTGTATGAACTTCCTCATCCACTATGTGAAAGATCAGGGCTACAACCTGAAGTTCGCGTTGGAGCCGAAACCCAACGAGCCCCGCGGCGATATCTTTCTGCCCACTGTCGGCTCAATGTTGGCGTTCATCGAAACGCTCGACGACCCCAGCATGTGTGGCGTGAACCCCGAAGTCGCCCACGAACATATGGCGGGGCTGAACTTCACCCATGCTGTCGCCCAAGCCCTCGAGCGCAATAAACTGTTCCACATTGACCTCAACGCGCAAAAGCTCGCTCGCTACGACCAAGACTACCGCTTCGGTGCGGAAGATATCAAAGGCGCGTTTTTCTTAGTGAAGCTACTGGAGGATAATGGCTACAGCGGACCGCGCCACTTCGACGCCCACGCCTACCGCACCGAGGACGAAGAAGGCGTGTGGGAGTTCGCTAAGGGCTGCATGCGCACTTACCTCATCCTCAAGGAGAAGGCAGAGCGATTCAACCAAGACCCCGAGATCCAAGAGTTGCTGGCAGAGATTCGCCAGTGGGATGTGGAGCTACAGGCGCGGATGCAATACTCGCGCGAGAACGCCGAATGGCTCAAGGCACAGTCGTTCGACCGCGCCGCATTGGGGGCACGGGGCTACAAATACGAGAAGTTAGACCAGCTTACGATGGAGTTGTTGATGGGCGTGCGTTAGGGCGTTGTGCCGAACACTGCCGCAGCGTACTGACGGGCGGCTTCTGCGGGGTTCGGGGCGTCGGCGATGCCCGAAATCACAGCGATCCCGCGTGCCCCTGCCTCAAGGCACTCGGATACACGCTCAGGCGTGATGCCCCCCACTGCTATCAGGGGCAGCGGCACAGCGGCATGCACGGCTCGCAGTAGCGGGATGCCTTCGGGCGGCTTGCCCGGATGACTGGCAGTGGGGTACATCGTGCCCACCAGCAGGTAGTGGCACCCTTCGGCAGCTGCCCGCTGCGCCGACTCCACGCTGTGTGCCGACCGCCCGAGCCACATTGGCGTTGGCGGCAGATAGGGCGGTGCGTGTTCGGGCAAGTGGATGGCGTCGGCTTCGCACCACTCCGCTAATGCAGGATACGGGTTGATGCCCAACAGTGCCCCTGCCGTGCGCGTGAGCCGTCGTAGTTGCAGCGCCATGTCCAGCGCCATCCGGGCGGGCAGGTCGCGCACGCGCAAGGTTATCCAATTCACGCCGCCGTGCAACGCCTGTTCCGCGAGCCACAGCGCGTGTGCAGCGTCGGTTTGCGGCGCGTAGTTCAGAATCAGCATCAGCACGCGCTCTGGCATTTGCTCAACCGCGCACCACGCCTTCGAGCGGGCTAGACGCCGAAGCGTAGGGCAGTTTCGGAATGCGCCCTGCCAGATACGCCTTGCGCCCCGCCTCCACGCCGAGCTTGAACGCCTCCGCCATCAACACGGGGTCTTTCGCTTTGGCGATTGCTGTGTTCACCAACACAGCATCGCAGCCGATTTCCATCGCCAGTGCCGCTTCTGAGGGCACGCCCAGCCCGGCATCCACCACCACAGGCACATTACACTGCTCCACCATAATGCGGATTGACTCGAGCCCAACAGCGAATCCTTGCCCTGTGCCAATCGGGGCAGCCAGGGGCATCACCGTGGCGCAGCCTAGCGCCTCCAACCGTTTCGCCAACTCAGGGTCTGGCGGAATGTAGGGTAGTACCACAAACCCCTCGTCCACGAGAATCTTGCACGCCTCGTAAGTGCCGATGGGGTCGGGCAATAGGTACTTCGGGTCGGGCACCACTTCAACTTTGATCCAGTCGCTTAGCCCCATCGCACGCGCTAATCGCGCCACACGTACCGCTTCCTCAGCGGTGCGACAGCCTGCCGTGTTGGGCAGAATCTGGTACTTGCTCCAATCCAAGTCGTCTAAGATGGAACGCTTGGGCGCGTCCAGATCAATGCGGCGCAACGCAACTGTGACAATCTCGGCTCCGGAGGCTTCAATGGCGCGGCGCATCGTCTCCGCATCGGGGTATTTGCCCGTGCCCACCATCAGGCGCGAGCGAAACTGCTTGCCAGCAATCACAAGCGGGTCGTGCATCGTCGCAATTGTACCCTACCGCTACAGCATAAGGTATACTTTGAAGCTCGGAGGGAAGTACGGATGCCTAACACGAAATCGGCAAAGAAGGCACTACGCAAGTCGCGTGAGCGGTATTTGCGTAACCGCGCTACCAAGTCTGCCATCAAAACCTACTCGCGCCGCACAAAGGAGCTGGCAAGCAAAGGCGATGTGGAGGCGGCTCTGAGCACCTTGCGCCGTGCGATTAGCATAATCGACAAGGCGGTCAAGCGCGGGATTTTGCACCGCAACACGGGCAACCGCAAGAAGTCGCGCCTGATGACTGCTGTGAATAAACTGCTTGCCCAGCGGCAAGCTCAAGGCGAGGCAAGTTAACGCAGATACCACACAACTACTTTGTCAGCAGGGGTGGGCACCAACCTGCCCCTGCTGCTGCGCTAGCAGTCTCTTTACCCCACCCAAACGCCCACTGCTGCGACACACAGCGTGCTCAGCAGGTTCACTGCGTTGTTGTCAACCCACGATAGCCCGCGCACAGGCGTAGCAAGCACACCGCAGCAGATGCGCCGTTCACCCTCTTTGCGGCAGCTAGGGCATGCAAACCGCGCTTGCAGCGTTGCACCCAGCAAGCTATCCAGCAGCATGCCGCCAAACCCTAAGCCCGTCGTGATAAACAGTCTGGTTGGCCCCCCCACGATGGGCCAACACGCAGCGGCAATCAGGAACGCCCCTAGCAAGCCCCCTATGGTGCCTTCGTTACTAAGGGCTCCAGAAGTGCCTTTTGGCACGGGCTTGCCTGTGGTAAGATGCCGTGCGCCTTTGGCAAACTGCGTGCCAAACTCAGTTGCCCAAGTGTCGGCAGCGGCTGCGGCAAGGCTTGCGCAATAGCCCAGCCAGAACGCTGACTCGCGCCATGGATAGAGCAGGATGCCCCAGCAGCAGAGAGTGGGTGCCAAGCCGTTTGCCCACACTTGGGCGGCGGTGCGCTGCTCGGGGCGGTGTGGGCGCCCCAGCGCACGCGGCAACAGACTGCTGGTCGCAAAAAACGCGATCATCGGTAGGCTTGCCCACACACCGCCCACCCCGAACACGCTGGTGCCCACCAGCACTGCTGCCCACGCACCCCCCGCTGTGAGCAGGCGCGCATAATACGCGCCCAGCGCAATCGCGCCTGCAAGCCCCGCCCCCAGCAGCCAGCTCATCGGCTCACCTGCCCCGATACACAGCGGTTGTTGCGCACATAAAACCGCCACAGCCGCTCGCGTGCCTGACTGATGCCTATCCGCGGCGAAACGCCCACTTGGCTGTCGGGCACAGGCTCGCCCCGCCAAATCTGCACGCGCCCTGTAATCAGCGACTCGCCGTTCATCGCCCGTGTAATGCCCAACGCCCGCGCCAAGTTACCCGGTCCTCGACACAGCTGCGTCCAGTGCACCTGCCCGCGCCTGAGGTACATCTGTTCCAGCCCCACTGTTGGCTCCAGCGCGCGAATCAGCACCGCCTCGCCCACCCCTTCAGGCTGACATACGGCATTGAAACACTCGTGAACCCCATAGATGAGGTACACATACGCCGTGCCTGGGGGACCAAACATCGCGGCGTTGCGCTCGGTTTTGCCTTTGTAGCTGTGGCTGGCGGGGTCGTCTTGCGTATAGGCTTCGGCTTCCACGATGCGCCCGCCCACCCACCCTGTCTCGGAGCAGGTTACTAACCAGCAGCCCAGCAGGGCGCGTGCTACCTCCACCGTCGGCTGGAGGTAAAAGGCGACCTCCAAGGGGGGTAATAACCGCTCCATCTGCTCGCTGATTATACCGCGCCCTTAGCCCTCCAAAAAATTCTTGAGCAGCTGCTTACCCGCCTCGCTCAAGATAGACTCGGGGTGGAACTGCACGCCCTCAATCGGGTACTGCTTGTGGCGCACGCCCATGATTTCGTGATCGTCCTCGCTTTCGGCGGTGATTTCGAGGCAGTTGGGCAGGCTCGCGCGCTCAATCACCAGCGAGTGGTAGCGGATGGCGCGCAGCGGGTTGGGTAGCCCGCGAAATACCCCTGTGTTCGTGTGGCGAATCGGTGATTCTTTGCCGTGCATCGGGCGTTGGGCGCGCACAATCGTGCCTCCAAAGGCGGCGCCAATCGCCTGATGCCCTAAGCAGACCCCCAAGATAGGCACCTTACCCGCCGCTGCCTGAATCAGTGAGATGCTGATGCCCGCCTCATACGGGGTGCACGGTCCAGGCGAAATCACAATGCGGTCGGGGTGCAGGGCAAGTGCCTGCTCGACGGTCAGCTCATCGTTGCGCACTACGATCAGCTCCGCACCTAACTCGCCCAAATACTGGACCAAGTTGTAAGTGAAACTGTCGTAGTTATCAATCATTAGGATACGCACGGTTCGGTTCTCCTTGAGACTGGCTGTTTATTTGTACCCCAAGCTGCTCCCTCTATGTGAGGTTCCTCGCCTGCGGCTCGGAATGACAAGGCTTTTGACTGCAAAAACACAATGTCACCCCGAGCGCAGCGAGGGGTCTCTCACGCGTGCTTTGCCCAAGATACCTCGCCTACAAAGGTTTACCGCACGCTCACCAACTCGCCTTTCGCAACGCTGATTAGCTCCTCCAGCGTGGTCTCCGCCACTGCTACCGAGCGGTCTGCCACGCCATAATAAACCAACCATCGCCCGTCGTCCATCGGGGTTAGCCCTGTGGGGAACACCACGCGCTCAAAGAAGCCACTGACTTCATAGTCTTCGGAAGGGGCAATCAACGGCTCGTGGGAGCGCGAGATGACTTTGTGTGGTTCATCCAAATCCAGCAGTGCGACACCGGCGCAATAACCGTCTTTCGCGTTCACGCCGTGATACACGATTAGCCAGCCTTCGGGCGTTTCCACAGGTGGCGCGCCTGCCCCAATCCGCCGCGAATCCCAGTGGTGGATGCGTGGTGCCATCAGAAACTGGTGGTCGCCCCAGTGCAACAGGTCGGGCGAGTAAGCCACCCACATGTTCGGACCGTTGAACGCCGATTGCGCGGTACGATGTAATGCCACATACCGCCCTTTGACCTTGCGAGGGAACAGCGTGACATTCTTGTTTTCGTGGTGCAAAATCAAGCCCAGCCGTTCAAAGTGTTTGAAATCTTCCGTGCGAGCGATGCCCACGCTAATCCCATACCGCGAGACTGCCGTGTAGGTAAGGTAGTACACGCCGTCAATCGCAGTGATGCGACAGTCCTCGATGCCGTACTCCTCGTATTTGTTTTCGGGGAACAGTGTGGGTTCTTCGTCGATGACGAAGTGCACACCATCCTTACTGCGGGCAAGGCGCAAGTGCGAAATCGAGCTGAGGTACACGCGCCCTTCATAGGTGACGGCGCGCGGGTCGCTGAGGTCGGTCAGTGGGGAATGGCGCGGGAAGGTAAGAATTTCTAAGCGGCGCGAGTCGCTGCTATTGAGATTCAGCACGGGCACGCCGACCAGGTCGGGATCGTCCAGAAGGGGACGCTCTGCCACGCGCACCATCAGAATCACTTCGTCGCCAAAGCGCACCGCGCCGGGATTAAACGCGCCAATGACCTCCAAATCGGGTGCGGAAGGGCGCACCATCTCCGGTGTGATAATCGGGTTTTCCGCCACGCGCTTCGCCACAGGTGTTAACCTCCTTGTCGTTGGGGCGAGGGCGCCGCTGCCGAATCGCCCAGAGTCAGTCTGACGATGAGTCTTTCCATAATTTCGGCAGCGTTCACACTGGGACGCAAGCCTTTGAGCGCCAAATCGGCGTCGGCAAGAGCTTCAAACGCCTCGCACAACTGGGCGAAACTGAGCTGCTCCGCTTGCCGACGCAGCGCGTCGCGCAAAAACGCCCGCTGGGTCAGCACCTGCACCACATCGGGGTCTTTAGGCAGCTTTTGGGCGACCTCCGCGCTGATTTTGCTGGGCTGGTCAATCGGTTGGTGATACTGCAACAAGAGCTTTACCCCCCATAGCAAACGGTATTGACGCGCGATTAGCCCCAATGTTTTGCGCGCGGTCTCCTCTGTGCGCGTGCCTGATTGGAACGAGCGGCGCAACAGGCGCATCGCCGTAGGGGCGTCGCGCGCCACAACAGCATCCACTAACTTGAACACCTGCGCCTGCTGCGACGGGCTTACCGTCATGTCAATATCAAGACGGCTAATCGTGTCGCGGGGTTCCACATAGAGGATAAGTTTGTCCAGTTCTGCTAAGGCAAGCTCGGCGACACCGTCCACTAATGTTTGGAGGTATTCAGCATCTTCGGGGCGCAGGCGTTTGCCCGCGGCACGGGCGTGCTCGACCAAGCGGCGTGTGAGCGCGTCACCCGTCAGCGGCTTGAACTGCACCACCACGCCGTGCTTGTCTACGGCGCGGGTGAGTGCGTTCCAGCCCGCTTTGGAGCCGTCGCTTTCCTCAGTGGCGAGGGGAATCAGTACCAAGCAGGCGAAGGGAGGCACTTGCTCCACCAAGCGCGCTAGGTTTTGCAGTTCGTTGGCGTTGTAGCGGTTGACCGCTTGCAGGATGACGAGGCGTCGCTCAGCCTCCATCGGGGCAGTCAGCAGCACGCTGCCTACGGCAGATACGGGCGTCTCGCGGGCGTCCAGCGTGGCTTCGTCCATACTGCCGGGCGACAGGTTGAGCGTGGTGCGCACACGCATGAGGAACTCGCGTCGCAACACAGGTTCCTCTCCTTCTAACAAGAACACGCGTGCCTGCCAGTCCGCCGCTCGAAGCTCGCTGTAGCGTTTAGTTGCCATAAACCTTCAGTCGCCCCAGCGCAACAAGCCCTCTTATAAGCTGCCCGACGCGGAGTTCCTGCAAAGTTTGGCGGGCGATTTGGCGGATTTGGTGCCGAATTTGCGGTTCCAGCTCTGCGTGGCGAGCGGGTGTGGCGTAGAGGTATTCAACCAGTTGAGGCGTTAGCGCGCCCAGCAGCGGCGCAACGCGGCTGCCCCGCATCTGCAACACGCTTGAGGCTTGCTCTAAATAAGTGCGAGGAGTTTGCCCAGCTGCAGGCGCAGGGGCACCCAGCAATCGGAGCATAAACACGAGGTAAGCATAGAGCCGTTGGGCACGGCTTACGCTATGCGGCTGCCAAATGTTGAGTCGCGGTGCCACCAACAAATACAAGATCGCCAACGCCACCGCACCAATCATCACATTCAACATACGCTGCAGCCACTGGCGCCGCGCTTGGTGCTCGTCGTCGCCCCCTGTGCCCGCTGCGGCGTCGGCGCCCAGCCCCACCGCCTGCGCGTTGCGCGTGGCATCAAACGCTACCCAGCCCACCCCTTCAAAGTACACCTCTGTCCACAAGTGGCGGTGCTCTTCGCGCACGATATACTCGCCCGTTGCAGGGTCGGTCTCGCTGAGGATGAAGCCCGACGCCACCCGCGCCGGGATATCCGCATACAGACACAGCACCGCCAACGCCGTCGCGAACTCCACACAGTAGCCCTCGCGCGCCTCAAACAGAAAGTAATCTACCACATCGCCTTCGGGAGGAAATGGCTCTACATTCAGGTTGTAAAGCATGTTTTGCTCAATGTAGCGCACCAACGCCATCACCTTGTCGTACTGCGTGGGCTGGTTTGCGGTGAGTGTGCGTGCAAGCGTTGCGACGCGGTTTTGCTCCTCGCTGCTTTGAGAGCGCGCGTCGGGCACGGGCATTTGGAAGGGGAACCGCAGCGAGGTCGGCGGCACCCGCCGCAACACGGCAGGGTCATCTGTGGGCACATAGGCTTGAATGGTGTAGCTTTCGCCTGCCCCCAACGGGCGGTAGGTGCTGAGTGAGTTGAGCGAACGCGAATAAAGCAGCTGGCGCACGGGGGCTTCTACGCGCAACGGTGTGCCGGGCGAATAAAGCGAGCGATGCCAGCCACTGGAGAGCGTAACGGTGGCGGTCGTGAGCCGATTGCGGGGGGCTTGGAACGGGCGCGCCAACTCAAACACGCCCTGCTTGACAGGTACCATCTCTTCCTGGAAAAAGCGCCCGCGATTCCAACCGCGCCCTGTGTAAAAGTTGTACGATTCGAGGCGCATGTACTGGGGCTGCGCAGGACCCTGAATGCGCACTCGCATCACTTCCAGTTTGCTAAGGGCGGTTGCGCCCGCGCCTACCTGCAGTTCGGGAGGCGTTTCGGTGCTGGCGGAAGGGCGCAGCGGGGCATGCAACGGCACACCGCCCACGAAAGTAGAGACCACCTGCCCGATGGTTAGCGCAAGCAGCGGCGCCAACACAAACGCCATCAGCGCTGAAAACAAGCTCATCGTGGCAACCGTGCGCATCGCGTAGCCCGTCTCCAGCGTGCCCTTGCCCCACTCCAGCCGATGGCTTGCCAACATCAAAAACAGCATCGCCAACAGCATCAGCACGAACAACCACAACACCTGCGCCGCCAACACGTAGGTGGCAATCAGCCCAAACAGAGCAAGCGCGGGCACGCTCTGAAACACCACCGCGCTCATCGTGACCATCACCGCGCTGCGCAGGCACAGGTACCACAAGAACGACAGGCTCAAGTAGGTTTCAATCGTGGGGTCAGTGTCGATTCCAAACAGCGCGTTCAGAAATGACTGCCCCAACAGGCTAAACAGCGCCAGCGCGCCGTCGATGAAGCCGAACATCAAACGGGTGGTCTCGGAAAGTGGGAAGCGACTTAGCCACGCGCTGAAAACCGTGCCAATTGTAAGCAACACGAAGAACGGCGTAGTGGAGAACTCCGTGACACGTGCCAACTGCACCGCCAGTAGGCTCGCCACCGTCAGCAGCCACGCCGCACCATACGCCAGCAAGGGAGGCACCCCAGCCACAGCCCCAGAACTTTGCTGTACCATCGGCAACTGCATGATTCTACCCGCTAGCGAATGCAACGCACCTTAGCCCAAAGTGGGGTATAATGGCGCGTGGGGGAGCAGCCCCATAAGGAGGCGATGACGATGAAACGACTCGGTCTGTGGATTGCCACGCTGGCACTTGTGGCGCTTACGCCACTAGGGGCGCAAGACGCGCCTGCGGAAAAAGACGAGAAAAGCCCTGCCGTTCAAGCGCAACCGACTCAGCCGCAGCCTGCGCGCGGTGATGTGCTAACCCCAACCAACTTAGCGACACGCCTCAACCTCACCGACGAACAGCGCGCCCGTATTGAAGGGCTATGGCGTCAGTATAACGAGCGCAGCGAGCAAATCCGACGCGATACCTCGCTCACCGCTGAACAGCGACTGCAACGATTGCGCCAAGCCCGCGAAGAGTACATCCGCTTAGTGCGCTCCGTACTGAACGAGGAGCAACTCAAACAGTTCGAGGCGCTGCTGGAAGAGCAATCGCCTGCGCTGAGCGCCCTCTCAAATGTGCGCCTAACCCCGGAGCAAATCGAAAAAATCACCGAAATTGCGCGGCGCTACAACAAACTGCGCGAGCAAATCCAAAACGACAACTCGCTCACGCCCGACCAAAAGGCGCGCCGACTGCGCGAAATCGAAGAGCAGTTCCTCATGGAAGTGCGCAATGTGCTGCCCAAGCAACTCCAAGAGCTGTTTGACCGCGCCCGCAAACAACAACAGCAAGCTGAGCAAAAAGGTAAGGAAGAGAAAAACGAGAACCCAACACCCCCTCAGCAAAACAACCCGTAGCGAGCGGGTATAATTTGGCTTGGGCTGCTACCTATTTGAGCGGGCGAGGATTCCTCGCCCCGCTCGGAATGACGAAGCCCTTGGCGCAGAAATAAACTTGTCATTCCGAGCTGAAGCCGAGGAATCGCCGATAGAGCACGGTCGAGACCTGTCGCTGCGCTCGGGGTGACAGGTTTCGCGGCGACCACCGACGCTCGTCATTCTGAGCTGAAGGTGAGGAACCTTATACAGGTAGCGCGGCTTGGGCTATAATTAACCACCCAAGCTTGCCGGCGCGCGGAGGGGTGGCCGAGTGGCTGAAGGCGGCGGTCTTGAAAACCGCATCCCACCTCGTGTGGGACGGGGGTTCGAATCCCTCCCCCTCCGCCAACGAACCGAGGAGGCACACTCGCCGAAGGGGGAGACGCGTGTGAAACGCTGGCTGTTGCGCCTCGCGCTAGCCCTAGTGGGCATGCTCAGCTCCTATGTGGGGCTAAGCATGTTGCTGTTCGTGGTGATTATGCACCGCGCCAGCCTCTCGCAAGTGCCACACCACAGCCCCCTGCCGCCGCTAGCTGCCCACGACCGCTTGCTGATTATCGCTCCCCACCCTGATGACGAGGTGTTGGGCTGTGGGGGGCTAATTGCCAGCGCTGCCCAGCAAGGCATTCCTGTTCAAGTAGTTTACCTCACTTGTGGTGATGGCTTTACGGCAGCAGCCGCGCTAGCGACTCGAAGCATGCCCGAGTCGCGTGAATGTCTTGCCTTAGGCAAGTTGCGCCAGTCTGAGGCACGGCGCGCGCTCCAACTGCTGGGGTTGTCGGGCAACTCGGCGGTGTTTCTGGGCTATCCTGATCGGGGGCTGTTGCCGATGCTTTTGCGCCCGGAACGCCCCTATCGCTCGCCCGCCACAGGCGCGACCGCCGTGCCCTACCCCGAAGCACGGTCGCCACGCGCCCCCTACACGGCAAGCGCGCTGATTGCCGACCTGCGACGCATTTTAGCGCAGTTCCAACCCACGCGCGTGTTCACCACCCATCCGTGGGATGACCATGAAGACCACATGGCAGCCGCGTTGTTCACGCGCGAGGCAATCGCACAGGCACTTGCCGCGGGCGAACTTCATCGCCCGCCAACACTCTATTACTATTTGGTGCATCGGGGCGATTGGCCCTTGCCGCAGGGCTATCATCCCAACCGCCCGCTGCTGCCGCCGCTGGGGCTGGAAGGCGCGCACTGGCACCTGTTTGCCCTGAGCCCAGACGCGCGCCTCCGCAAAGAACAGGCGTTGAAAGCCCACGAATCGCAATACGCGCTTATGCCGCGCTTCCTGAGTAGCTTCCTGCGCACCACCGAGCTATTCGCTTCCGAGCCGACTGCCGCCCTCCAGCCCACCGACGATAACCCCACCATTCACCTGCAACCGCATGCAGACCTTGCCAGCGTCCGCGTACAAGGCGGGCGCGAGGGCGTTCGCGTGAGCCTCGAGACGCTCAAGCCGTTCCGTGCGCCGTATCAGCTGGAGCTCGCGCTGCTTACGGTGGATGCAGCGGGCAACTGGCAGAGCACGCGCTGGCGTTACCCCAACAGTCGGCTCTTGGCGCGTCAGGAGTCAAACACGCTTCACCTATGGCTGCCATCGAATGCGCTCAGCCGTGCTGAACGCGCCTACTTGCTGGTGAGCACACGCCTCTATGGCGCGGAACTGGATCGAACGGGTTTTATACCTGTGCCGCTGCGCGGGGCGCACGCGGAATAGGGTGCCCTAACTCGCGCGTCAACGCTGCAATCCGCTCCATAATCAGTTCGGTGAACTCTTCGCGGGCGGTGCGATCGGTGCGCTCACCGAACAACTTTTGATAGCTCAGCGGCTCACCGAATCCAACCTTCACTTGCGCGCGGCGTGGCAGTTTTGCGCCCTTGCGCCACGCCTGCTCGGTGCCCACGATGGCAGTAGGTAGTACGGGCGCGCCTGATTGGCGCGCAAGCAGCGTTGCGCCCGGCGTAGGCGGCAGCAGGTACGCGCCCGTGCCGCGCGTGCCCTCGATGAAAATCAGCACCGCATGTCCTTCGCTGAGCAGGCGAAGCGCGGTTTTGATAGCGCCCACATCGGCAGTGCCACGCTCTACCGGGAACGCCCCCAAACGGCGAATAAAGCGGGCAAACAGCCGATACTCAAATAGCTCGGCTTTTGCCATGTAGCGCAGCTCACGGGGGGCAGCGCAGCCAATCAGCGGAGGGTCTAACACGCTCAAGTGGTTCGACGCCACGATTAACCCGCCTTCCAACGGCACGCGCTCCGCGCCCAGCACCTCCAGCCGCCACATCCAGCGCGCGAAACCGCGCACCAAAACCCAGCCCGTGCGGTAAAGCCAATCGTGTGAGCGAACCATTGGGGCTATTCTTCAATCACGAACTCGCTGCGCACTTCGGTGGGCATTCGCAGCGTCGCTGAGGCAGAGCAATATTTTTCGTCCGAAAGGCGAACCGCCTTCTCCACCAACGCAGGGTCTAAATTGTTGCCCCGGATGTGGTGAGTAATCACCACGCGCGTGAAGCGACGCGGATGCTCTGGGTGTCGCTCGGCGTGGATTTCAATGCGATACTCCGTGAAATCTTGCTTCATTTTGCGTAAAATCGCTACCACATCCATGCCTGTGCAGGCGGCTACTGCCAGCAGCAGGTGCTCCATCGGAGTAGCAGCGATATCATTGCCGCCGACATTCGGATTGGTGTCGAACAGCACCTTGTGCCCCGACACATCGCACGCGCCTTCAAACAGCATATTGCCCTTCCAGACGAGTTCGCCGTTCATACTGCAAAGGATACCTCAGGAGCGCGCGTGGGTCTACTGGGGGGTCAATCCTCTTTGCGTAGGCTGCGTTTGACCTTCTCGAAAAAGCTGCTTGGCTCAGCTTGGGCGTACTTTTTGAGGCGCACGCCACTTAGTTCAGCGTATTGGCGCAACAGATTGCGCTGGGCGTCAGTGAGTTTTTTGGGCATTTTCAGCCCGATGCGCACATACAAATCGCCGCGCTTGCCCGTGCGTGGGTTGGGCAGACCGTAGCCGTGCAAGATCAGCTCGCTATATGGCTCAGTCAGCTCAGGAATCTCGATAGACACTTTGCCGTCCAGGGTTTCGATTTCCACCTCGTCGCCCAACACCAGTTGGGGGTAGGTGAGGTTGATTTGGGTGGCGAGGTCGTCGCCGCGGCGACGGAAACGCGGGTGTGGCGCGATGTGTACCACCACGTAGAGGTCGCCGTCGCGCCCGCCACGCAGCCCCGAGTCGCCCTCGCCGCGTAGCAGGATTGCAGTTTCCTCTTCGATGCCAGGCGGAATGGTTACAGAAAGCGTATCACGCTGGACAACCAGTCGCTCACCCTTGCACTGGCGGCAGGGGGTTCGGATGATTTCGCCCTCGCCTCCGCAGCGGTCGCAGGGCACTACGCGCGTGATCGTGCCCAGAATCGTGGTTTGTGTGTGGCGGATACGCCCCGAGCCTTGGCAAGTGGGGCAGCGTTCGGGTGTGGTGCCCGGCTCGGCGCCTGTGCCTCTGCAGCGCGGACACGTGCGCAGCCGTTCGACCTCAATCGTGTGGGTGGCGCCGTGCAGCACCTCTTCCAGCGTGATGGTGAGATCCACGCGGCGGTCAGCTCCATCAATAGGCCCGCGTGTGGGGGCAGCTGCACGCCCGAAGAACATCTGGAACAGGTCTTCCGCTACGCTGAAGGAGTCTGCAGCGGGTGCGGTCGGGGCACCAGCGTGCCCAAAGCGGTCGTAAACCGCCCGCGACTCGGGGTCAGAAAGCACCTGGTAAGCCTCGTTGATGAGCTTGAACTTCTCTTCAGCGTCGGGGTCGTCTTTGTTGACGTCGGGGTGGTACTGGCGTGCCAATTTGCGGAACGCCGCCTTGATTTCCTCTTGGCTGGCGTCGCGTGGCACGCCCAGCACCTCATAATAGTCGGGTTTGCGCATAGTTCACAGGTCTACTCGCGCAGGGTTGTCTCCTGCTGGTAGAACTGCATTGCTTCCTCGTCGAGTTCTTCTTCGGCTTGCTTGCTGAGTTGTTTGAGATCGCGTGCCACTTGCCAAGTGTGCTCGGGTCCTTGGATGATCACTTCTACGGTATTTTCATCAATGATGTGCGGGCGGATTTTGCCTGCGGCGATCTCTTGGAGGGCAACAGTGAGCGGGTTGAAATCCAGCCCATCAACGGGCACGAGGGGTTTAGCGCCCTCACGCAGCAGGCGTGCCCGCTCCGCTGCCAACAACGCGAGGATATAGCGCGGATACTGATTGAGTTCGTCGTTATCTGGGTAAATCATCGCTGTCCCTTCACCGTCCCGTTAGGCGAGAGGGTGGTGACTCGTCAACAAACGCGGAAGCGAGGCTCGCTTCCGCCAACCGCCGGCTCTCGCCCGAGTTGTTGTGCCATGAGGCGTTCGTGTAGTATACCTGCGCGCAGTTGCGAAAATCAAGGGGTATAATAGTGCGGCTGCCTCTTTCCGTTTTGAGTGAGCATTTTCTTCGCTGCGCTCGGAATGACGAAGCCGCTTTTGTGCCAATCAACTCTGTCATTCCGAGCCGCAAGCGAGGAATCTCACCAGAGGAGCGACTCGGATTCACAATACGCGGTTGGTATTGGGTATCCTTATGCGCTGGCACAACCGAAAAAGCGAGGTGCAGCGATGAATCACTTGGTGTTGCAAGAGATTGAAAAGCCGTACCTAAAGAGCGATGTGCCCGACTTTCGTCCGGGCGATACGGTGCGCGTGCATGTGCGCGTGGTGGAGGGCGGCAAAGAGCGCATTCAGGTGTTTGAGGGCGTGGTGATTGCCCGTCGCCATCGCGGGATCGCCGACACGATCACGGTGCGCAAGGTCTCGTATGGCGTGGGCGTGGAGCGTACTTTCCCAATCCACTCGCCGATGGTCGCGCAGATTGAGGTGGTGCGTCGGGGTAAGGTGCGCCGCGCGAAGCTCTACTACCTGCGCAAACTGTCGGGTAAGGCGGCTCGTCTGAAGGAAGACCTATCGCGCTAATGGAGCCGTACACCGCGCCCACAGGACCACTCACTTGGATAGAGACGCTGGCACGCCTGCCCGTCGCCACTGTAGTGGTGGCGATGGTAACGTGTCTATTGGTGCGGCTCGCCATCGTGCCGTTTCACAACCGTGCCGCCCGCTTTTTGAACAACCTACTGGACGCCATCATCTACGCGGGCATTCTGGTCTACCTGCTAATACGCCCCTACATCGGGCAGCCGTTTTACATCCCCTCCGAATCGATGTTGCCTACCTTACAAGTGGGCGATGTCGTGATTGTGGGCAAGTTCAACTATCGCTTCCATGAGCCGCAACGGTTTGACATCGTGGTGTTCCGCGCGCCCGATTGGGCACTTAACCCATGGCAAACGCCTGGCAAAACCGATTTCGTGAAACGGCTCATCGGGTTACCTGGCGATGTGATTGAGGTGCGCGCAGGCGAAGGGCTGTACCTGAATGGCAAGCTGCTCAAAGAGCCGTACATCAACGGCATCCCCCAATACTCGATGAAAATCATCAACGGCTGGGTTTACGAGTATGACGATTTCGGCAACATTCGCAAGGGGGGCGAAAACACGATGCGCCAGCCTGTGCTGGATGAGGAAGAGCGGTTGATGGTGCTCCGCACGCCCTCACAGCCCATCCCATCTGGCAAATACCTCATGCTGGGCGACAACCGCAACAACAGCAGCGACAGCCATCACTGGGGGCTGCTGGATGCCAATCGCGTAGTAGGCAAAGCGTTGTTCGTGTTTTGGCCCCCCAACCGCATTGGTCCCGCCAACCGCACACCCCTGCCGCAAGTGGAATAACCCAACTGGTTCCCCTCTGTGAGATCCTTCACCTCCGGCTCCGAATGACAAGGCAGCGTTGTCGCTAAGAAACCTGTCCCCCGAGCGCAGCAACTGACAAGGGTACAGGGCACTGCTTCAACAGCCCAAGCCGTTGTCAGCGCTTCCCGAACCCCCTCCTTTAGGTTCCCCCTACCCGTAGGGGGAACCGAGCAATTTTTTCGGTTCCCCTCGCTTGCGGGGGGAACCTGCAGGAGGGTGGCAGCAGCATGTTTTCGGTTCCCCTTGCGGAGTGGAGGGAACCTCCAGGAGGGGGGCAGAATTGAAAAAAACCGCTATGCGCAAAACAAATCTGCCATTCCGAGCGAAGCGAGGGGTCTCAACCGCGCTCTGCCAAAGACTCTCTGCACATGGCTGGGATCGACAACACCTGCTGCGCCCAGCGACGAATCGTGCCCTCAAAATCGGTAAATAGCTTTAGGTTGGGGTAAGGCAACTTTCGGCAGGAACTTGTGCTCGCATCGCCAACATTTTGCCCCATGCAGTTGGCGTGGGCAACTTTTACGGTCAACAAGCGGTTTCCGCTGACGATTAGCCGCGGCACCACCGCGCAGACGGTGAATGTCTGGGTGCGCGTGGAAGCAAACGGCATTGAGGGCTGGGGCGAAGCCTCACCGTTCGGCATCGGCGATTTTCGGCAAAGCACAGAAACCATTCTCGAAGATTTAGCCCGTGCCAAACCCCTGCTGGAGCCGCTGCACCCCCTTCTGCGCGAGCAGGCGGAGCAGGTGTTGATAGAAGCGGGGATTCGCTCAGCGGCGCGCGCCGCCGTCAACCTTGCTCTGTGGGACTGGCTCGGCAAGCGCACAGGGCTGCCCGTATGGCAGCTGCTGGGGCTTTCACGCGACGCCATCGTACCTACCTCTGTCACGATCGGTATCAACCCGCCCGAAGTCGCGCGCCAGCGTGTGCGCGACTGGTTGCAGCTCACCCACGCGAAGTCGCTCAAGATTAAACTGGGCAACCCCGCAGGCATCGAGGCAGACCAAGCGATGTTTGAAGCCGTTCGCGCCGAAGCACCACCCGATATCGCCTTGCGTGTGGACGCCAACGGCGGCTGGAACTTGCAAGATGCCATCACCATGTGCCGCTGGCTTGCCGAACGCGGCGTGGAGTATGTGGAGCAGCCCCTGCCGCGCGGCGCAGAAGAGCAACTGCCCACGCTCTACCGCGAGTCGCCCCTACCGATTTTCGTGGACGAGAGCTGCTTCAACAGCCACGATGTGGTGCGCCTCGCCGACCGCGTGCACGGCATCAATATCAAACTGATGAAATCGGGCGGTATCAGCGAGGCACTTCGGATGGTGCACACAGCGCGCGCGCTGGGGCTGCAGGTGATGTACGGCTGCTATTCCGACAGCAGCCTCGCCATCAGCGGGGCAGCCCAAATTGCCCCGTTGGCTGACCATCTGGATTTGGATAGCCACCTAAACCTTCTTGATGATCCATTTGCAGGCGCGGAGCTGATTGAAGGGCGTGTGCTACCAACCGACGCGCCTGGCTTGGGCGTGCGCCTGCGCGAAATGCTTACCTAAGACAGGTATACTACTCCTCAAATGAAAGCCTACTTAGTGCTGGAAGACGGAAGCGTGTTCGAAGGCGAGTCGCTGGGCGCAACAGGGCACACCACGGGCGAGCTGGTGTTCACCACCAGCATGACAGGCTATCAGGAGATTTTGACCGACCCCTCGTACGCAGGGCAGATTGTGTTGATGACCTATCCGCTGATTGGTAACTATGGTGTGAACCCCGAAGATGACGAGTCGCGCCAAGCGCAGGTAGCGGGCTTCGTGGTGCGCGAAGCGTGCGAGACCCCTTCCAACTGGCGCGCCCGCAGCGCAATCCACGATTATTTGGCGGCACGAGGCGTCGTAGCAATCAGCGGCGTGGACACCCGCGCCGTCACGCTCCGTGTGCGCTATCACGGCGTGATGATGGCAACCATCACCACCGATGAAACCCCCGATGAGGCATTCCATCGCCTTCAGACCGTACCGCGCTACGACGAGGAAGACTATGTCTACCGCGTCACCACGCCTCAGCCCTACAAGTGGGGCTACAACGGCATCGAGTCAATGGACGCGCCCGATACCCGCTATCGCAAGCGCGTAGTGATTCTGGACTGCGGTGTCAAATGGAACATTCCGCGCCGTCTGGCAAGCTTGAATATCCGCTCCATCGTGGTGCCTGCGACCACCCCCGCCGAGCAAATCTTGGCTTACAAGCCCGACGGCGTGTTGCTCTCGCCCGGACCAGGCGACCCCGCACGCTTGCAGCCTGTGATTAACACGGTACGCGCATTGCTGGGCAAAGTGCCCATCGCGGGCATCTGTCTGGGGCATCAGCTGGTGTGCTTGGCGTTAGGGGCGCGTACTTACAAACTCAAGTTCGGGCATCGGGGGGCAAACCACCCCGTGAAAAACCTGCTCACAGGGCGCGTGGATATCACCTCGCAAAATCACGGCTATGCCGTGGATTTGGATAGCCTACGCGACACCGGGCTGGAACTAACCCACATAAATCTCAACGACCACACCGTCGAGGGGGTGCGCCACCGCGACTGGAAAGTAATCACGCTCCAGTACCACCCCGAAGCCGCGCCCGGTCCGTGGGATAGCCGCCCGTTTTTCCACGAATTCTTGACGATGATGGAGTCGGCGGAGGCAGAGCGATGAGGCGCTATGGGGTCAACGATCGCGTGCGCGTGGCAATCATCGGCTGCGGAGGAATCGGACGCCACCACTATCGGCAGTTCAATCGCCTGCGCGGGCAGTGCGAAGTGGTCGCTGCCTGCGATGTGTATCAAAAGCAGTTGGACGAGTTCCGCCAACTTACTGGACGCCCCGATATTGAACCGTACACCGATTACCGCAGGATTTTAGAGCGGAAAGATATTGACGCCGTAGTGGTTGCCACGCCCGACCACTGGCACGCGCGTATCACCATTGACGCCTGCGAGGCAGGCAAGCATGTGCTGTGCGAGAAGCCCGCAATGCATAATGTGGCGGAAGGGCTAGCGATGGTGCACGCTGCGCGTGAGCACAAGCGCGTGGTGGCGATCGGCTTGCAACAACGCGGGGGCGAGCACTTCCAAGAAGCGGTGGACATCGTGCGCTCAGGTAAACTGGGCAAAATCACGATGGTGCACTGCTGGAATGTGGACAACGAGACCCCTCACGGCATCGGCAACCCGCCCGATAGTGACCCACCCCCCGGCTTAGACTGGGACTTCTGGCTGGGACCCGCCCCCAAACGCCCCTACAACCCCAATCGTTGCATCTACCACTTCCGCTGGTTTTGGGACTACGCAGGGGGCAAGGTCGCCGACTGGGGCGTGCACCTAATTGACATCGTGTTATGGGCGATGGGCGAGCACAATCCAACGGAAGTGTGTGCCTACGGCGGCAAGTTCGCCTTGCGCGACAACCGCGAAACGCCCGACACGATAGAGTGTATCTGGAAGTTCAACGATTGGACGCTGGTCTACACGCACCGCGCCGCGAACGGACACCCGCTTTATGGGCGCGGCTACGGCACGATGTTTTTCGGCACCAACGGCAGCCTCTATGTGAGCCGCGAGGGGCTGGAGGTCTACCCCGAAAAAGAGCGGATTCCTGCCTACAAACGGGGTGGCTCCGCTCAAAGTGAACCCTTCACCGAGAACTTCTTGGCAGCCATTCGCGAGGGCGTGCCGTTGTTGGTGGATGTGCTCACAGGGGTACGCTCGACCCTTGTGCCGTTGCTGGGCAATATCGCCTATCGCGTGGGGCGCAGCATCCGCTGGGACGCGCAGCAGGCGCGCATCGTGGGCGATCGGGAGGCAAACGCGCTACTGGCTCGCAACTGGCGCGCGCCTTGGGGCATTCCGAAGCGATATATCAAGCCCATTGGCTAAGCCCTACTCGCGCCCTACAGGCTGCAGCACGGGCTGCACCTTCAAAAATGCCTCCACTACACGAGGATCAAACAGCGTGCCCGCCCCTTGACGAATCAGTTCCACCGCGTGCTGCTCCGACAGGGCAGGGCGATAGGGCATCTCGGTGCGCATGCCATCAAAAGCTTCCGCAACTGCCAGTATCCGCGCTGGTAAAGGGATTTGCTCGCCTTGCCACCCATAGGGGTAGCCCGTGCCGTTCCAACGCTCGTGATGGCATTCGATCCATACTGTAAGCTCGCGAAAGCGGCGGATGCGACGCACCAGCTGCACACTCAGGCGCGGATGTTGCTGAATCTGTTGCCACTGTTGGGGGTTAAGTGGGGCAATCGTTAACAGCTCGTTTGGCAGCCCCAGCATGCCGATATCGTGCAACGCCGCTGCGATGCGCAACCCGCGCAGGGTGGCTTTGCTCAGCCCTAACTCACATCCGACGGCAACCGCGTAGGAAGCCACGCGCTCGCTATGCCCCGTCAGGTGCGGATGCGCCAACTCTAATGCCCGTACCAACGCCCGCACCACATCGTTCTCCATCCGTACTAGTCGGTCGCGGGTCAACGCCTACCTCCGTGTGGTTGGAAATTATACCTATTAGCAGTGCTGGCAGGCAGCGGCGCGTATCGTGTTTCGTGGCACAGTTCTCGCCAGTGTTGCTGACCAAGCGAACAGACGCGCCACAGCCGCACCTGCACCCCCGCCCGACCCGTTTGCGCCTTAAACCCGTGCACCCGTGGCGCAGGGCTAACGCTGGCAACCTCAGCAATAAGCCTGCAACGAGGCACCCGTCGCTGCACCTCGTTCGGTGTCGCGCGCGCCGAAATTATGCACATCAGTTGCGTGCCGCGCACCACAAACTCCACCCGACACGGAAACGGATACGGATTACGGATTTTCAGGTCGGCAACCCCTTGGGCGACGGCGGCATCGCGCCCTGCTGCCACATAGCTTGGAGCAATCGTATGGGCGTGGCGCTCCACCACTTCCAGCCCTGCCAGCAACGCCGCGTTGTAGAGCGTCGTGGAAGTTTGGCAAACCCCACCACCCCACGCGGGCACCAAAACCCCTCCGTAGCTGACAGGGGCACGCACATACCCCTCCGAGCGCACCCACGGCCCCACCGCTTGGTTGAATGACCAGACGGCATTGGGGGCAATTTGCAACCCATGCAGGCGCTTGGCAGCCAGCACCGCATTGTGGCGTTGCCCCTGCGTGCGCCCCTCCAGCGAGGTGGCAAATGTCGCCAACGGCGTCCATGGCTCTTTAGGCACAGGCTGGCAGGCCATCAAGCCCACTACCAGCACACAGCTCAATACTTTCAGGTGCACTCTCATCCTAATCGGTTAGACGCTCAAAGGGTGTTTAGCAAATCAAGACATCGGTTCACCAAGCAGCGAAGTATGCGCCTTTGAGCAGATGGCTGAAGCCGTTCTTGGGCTCACGAAGCGGCTCAGCATCGGCTTTTGTTCGTCGGTGGGACGCCGACGCTCCGATGCGTTCCGTCAGCGAGACGCCGACGCCACGCTTTAGCCCGCGTAGGCGGGCTTAGCTCGCTCAGGAACGGCTTCAGCTGTCTGTTTCTTGAAGCGCCTCTAAAGGTATAACAAGGATGCTATGGTGCGATGGATAGCACTGCTGGGGTCAATCGCAGTGTGCTTCTTGGGTTTAGGGATAGCACAACAGGAGGTCAAAGCTGTTGAGGCGCCCACGGTGGCAAACGAGCAGCGCGCCGAGCCGCCCTACCACTCGCTCAAGCAACTCAAAGAGTGGATTGACCGCGAGAAACAGCGCGCCAAGCAGCGCGTGGAACAACTGGAACAATCGGGTGTCGCGCTCCACCCCAAACACCGCCACAAATTAGAAGAGGGACCCGAATATGCCGAGGCACTATGGGACTACCTGTATGTGCGCGCATACCCCAACGATTTCGTCGACTGGCTGGCTTACCTTCGCGCAGCGGAGCACCGCGACCAGATGGCAGGGCTATTCTATCCTGCCTCAACCCCGCGTTGGGAGTTTGTGGGACCGCGCAACCCGACGCCGCCGTACCGCACCTACTTCGGCACCGCCAGCGTATCGGGGCGTGTGAACGCCGTTGCGTATGACCCCGTGAACCCAAATGTGTACTATCTCGGCGCGCCGCAAGGTGGGGTGTGGAAAACCACCGACGGTGGACAGACTTGGCAACCACTTTCGGACGGCTGGCAGTTTCTGCAGGTCTCCAGCATCGCCGTCCACCCCACGAACCCGAACATCCTTTATGTGGGCACGGGTGACTTTCAGGGTTGGATGCGCCCCTTTTCGCAAGGCGTGATGCGCTCGCTGGATGGGGGGCAAACTTGGGAGAGCTTAGGCGCGGCGCTGTTTGGCTACCGCTGCGTGTCAGACATCATTATTGACCCTGAGTCGCCCAACATCATCACCGTGTGCACAGGATGGGGACCGTACCTGCGCGTTGCAGGCGACATTTGGCGCAGCACGGACGGCGGCAATACTTGGACGCGCGTCAGCCCCATCAGCGCGATTTGGAGCGACATGGCAGTCAGCGCGCGCAACCCCACTACGGGGGCGCGCTATTACTACGCCGTCGGGCACGGCAATCCAGGGCGCATCCTGCGCTCCACTGATCGGGGGCAAACGTGGACGGTGCTCACGCCGCCGTTTGGAGCGGGCAACAGGCGTGCGTTGCGCGTTGCCACCTCGCCCCTCAACTCCGAGCGCGTCTATCTATTTTCAGGTGACGACCAGCAAGTATGGGTCAGCGACGACGCTGGCAACACTTGGACCCCGATGAACCCCAGCGTGGACGGCGGCTACTACCAATCGTGGTACGACGCTACGCTGCACGTCTCGCACGACGGCACCAGCGATGTACTCTACTTGGGCTTGGTAGACTTGGTGCAGTGGACGCCCCGATGGGGCTGGCGCTCCATCGGGCAGGGCTTCACCGACCGCGCGATTATCCACGTAGACCAGCACAGCATGGCTATCAACCCACGTAACCCAAACGAACTACTGATCGGCAACGATGGGGGCGTCTACCGACTGACTTACAACCCCCTCACAGGAGCGGTGAGTGTGCAGGGGCTGAACGCCACCCTTGGTATCACGCAAATCTACTGGGCAGCATTCCACCCTACCGACCCCACGCGCATGATGGGCGGCACGCAGGACAACGCCACCATTCGCGCCAACGGCACCCTCAACCAATGGCAGTGCATCATCGGAGGTGATGGGGGCTACTGCGCCTACAACCCGCTCAACCCCAGCCTCCAGTACGGCACCACTCAGTATCTAAGGATCTATCGCACCACGAACAACTGGAGCAGCCTGCAAAACATCACTCCGGACTACGGTTCTGATCGAATCGCCTTTATTGCCCCGCTAACCGTACATCCTGCGCGCCCCAGCTGGCTGCTAGCAGGCACAAACTACCTCTGGCTTTGGGATGAGACCACCCAAACGTGGACACCGCGTTTAGGCGGGCAACCGCTCACCAATGGTCGCTTGCGTGCGATAGCGGGCGCACCCAGCGATGCCAATGTCATCTACACAGGTGGCGACGACGGGCAGCTCTGGATGACCACCAACGGCGGTGCCACTTGGCGACGCATCAACGCCAACTTGCCCAACCGCTCCATCAGCGACATCGCAGTGCACCCCACAAACCCCTATAAGGTGTACGTCGTGCTGGGTGGCACGGGCACACCCCATATCTACCGCTGCGACGATACACGCGCTCCCACACCCCAGTGGATTGACATCAGCGGCACAGGGCTCACAGCCCTCCCCGATGTGCACACCAACTCCGTCGCCTTAGACCCCGCCGCGCCAGACACCATCATCTATGTAGGCAACGATGTGGGCTTCTTCTACACTTTAGACGGTGGCGCAACTTGGCGCAACGGCACCCAGCCGTTCGGCTTGCCGAATGTGCAGGTCAATACCGTGCGCGTGGTGCCCCACACGGGCTATCTGATGGCGGCCACTTTCGGGCGCGGCATGTGGCGCATTCGCCTACCCCTTACCCCCACTGGCGACGCGAACGGCGATGGATGTGTTGACGACAGCGACCTGCTGATCGTCTTGTTCAACTTTGGCAGCACCAACGCCCAAGCCGACCTGAACCGCGATGGCACCGTAGATGACAGCGACCTACTGGTGGTGCTGTTCCACTTTGGCGCAGGTTGCTGACGCCCGCAGCTGTTAGGTATCCTTTGTTAGCCGCGCATGAGCCAGTATGAGCTGATTATCATCGGGGCGGGACCTGTGGGGCTGGCGGCAGGCATAGAAGCCAAGCGCGTCGGGCTGCGGTTTCTCATCGTGGAGGCGGGCACCATCTGCCAATCGCTGGTGGAATACCCCAGCGGCATGCGCTTCTACTCGCCTGCTGACGAACTGGCAATTGGCGGCTACCCGTTCCCCACGCCCCACGATGAGAAGCCCACGCGCGAACTTGCGCTGAACTACTACCGCAAAGTTGCCTCTGCGGAAAACCTGCCGATCCATACCTACGAGCGTGTGGAGCGGCTTGAACGCACCGCGCACGGCTTTGTGGTGCACACACAACGCCTGCCACACCGCCAACCCGCCCGCTACGAAACGCAAGCAGTGCTCCTCTGCACAGGTATTTGGGGCACGCCCCGCCAACTAACCGTGCCCGGCGCGAACCTGCCCCATGTGTTCACGCGCTACGACGAGCCTATTCGTTTTTGGCGCAAGCGCGTGCTGATTGTCGGCTCAGGCAACTCCGCAGGCGAGGCAGCCATCCGCCTCGCCGACGCCGATGCGCAAGTGTGGCTGGCAGTGGAACCGCCTACGCTGGAACAGTGTAGATTCCGCCCATTTATCTTGCGCGAGGTGCTGCTGCGCGTGGAAGAACAACGGATTACGCCACTGACGGAGGCGCACCTTGAACGCATCTTACCCGACTGCGTGGAGTTGCGCTGTGCTCAGGGCGTGGAGAGCCTCCCCGTGGACTTTGTGCTGGCGCTTATCGGCTTGCAGCCTGACAGGCGCCTGATTGAGCCGCTGGGCGTGCCCCTTGGGGCCGACGGCAAGCCCATCCACGACCCCAACACCTACGAAACACCCGTGTCGGGGCTGTTTGTGGCGGGCGCGCTCTCGCAAGACGGTTTTATCTACATTGCCCGCGAGCGCGTGCGCTATGCGATTGCTGCCATCGCAGCGCGTGTGCGCTCCTGAAAGGTATACTCCCTATCAATGACAGAGTCGGGCGAGGTTGTAGTGATGGACGCGGAGGACATCCGCCGTGCCATCACGCGGATTGCACATGAAATTCTGGAGCGCAATCGGGGCGCGAAGGATTTGGTGGTGATTGGCATCCAGCGCAGGGGCGCGCCCGTTGCACGGCGGCTAGCGCTCACACTCTCGCAAATTGAGGGGGTGGGCATCCCGTGTGGCAGCGTGGACATCACCCCTTTTCGCGACGATGTGGAACGCAAGCCCGGCACGCTTACGCGCAGCCAAACCGATGTGCCGTTCCCCATCACAGGTAAGCGCGTGATTTTGGTGGATGAAGTCATCCAGACGGGGCGCACAGTGCGCGCCGCGATGGAAGCGATTATGCAGTTAGGTCGCCCCGCCTTGATCCAACTGGCGGTGTTGGTGGATCGCGGGCACCGCGAGCTGCCCATCCGCCCCGACTATGTGGGCAAAAACCTGCCCACCAGCCGCAGCGAGTTCGTGTTGGTGGAGTTGATGGAGCTGGAAGGGCGCGACCGCGTGGTATTGCGCAAAGCCACGCCCAAACTGCCGTAGGAGGCGCATAATGCCCCATGTGCTCACAGCTGCCGCGTTGCCCGTAGCGGAACTGTTGCGCCGCGCCGACACATGGCGCGAGCGACTTGCCGCCGCCCCCCATCCACCTATCCAACCCAAAGCTGCGTTGGTGGCGTTGCTGTTCTACGAGCCCAGCACACGCACGCGCGCCGCGTTTGAACAAGCCGCCGTGCTACTCGGCTACCACCCGCTGGTGATCACTGCCGAAAGCAGCAGCGTTGCCAAAGGCGAGAGCTTACAAGACACCGTGCGCACGCTGAACGCGCAAGGCATCTGCGCGATTGTGCTGCGCCATCCCCACGCAGGCGCCCCTTGGCTTGCTGCGCAAGTCTCAAACGCGCCCATTTTGAACGCAGGCGACGGCGCGCACGAGCATCCCACCCAAGCGTTGCTCGATCTGTACACACTATGGCTCCATTTCGGCAAACCTGATCCTGCTACACGTTGGCTCAGCGGGCGCAAAATCGCCATCGTGGGCGACATTCGCCACAGCCGCGTGGCGCGTTCCAACCTGATTTTGCTCACTCAAGCGGGCGCCGAGGTGTGGCTATGTGCCCCGCCCACCCTCCAACCCGATGCCCCCCTGCCAAACGCCCACCACACCCACGACGCTGATGAAGCGGTACGCAACGCCGATGTGGTAATGGCGCTACGCATTCAAACCGAGCGCATGCAACAGGGGCTGCTGCCTAGCCTCGACGCCTACCGCCGCGACTACCAAATCAACCCCGAACGCCTGCGCCTTGCTAAACCCACCTGCATGGTAATGCACCCTGGACCCATCCAGCGCGGAATCGAAATCACCGACGAGGTCGCCGACGGCGAGCAATCGCTCATCCTCGCCCAAGTGCGCAACGGCGTATATGTGCGCGCAGCCGTATTAGAGTGGGCAACCGAAACTTAGACGCTGATAGGGTATACTTGAAACCCGAACGCTCAGACAGCGAGGCAAGCGACGATGGCATCACTTAGAACGCAAACGGAGCGCCCAGGACTAATTGCGCGCCTGCGCACTTGGTTCGGCGAGATCCTCGCCGAACTGCGCCGCGCGGTCAAGCCCACACCTGAAGAGACCACTCAGATGATGTTGGTGGTCATCGGCTTTGTGCTCGTTGTGGCACTGTGGTTCGCCTTCTGGGATGTAGTGCTGACCGCCATCACCACGCGCATCGACGCTTGGATCGAATCGCTGCAGCGATAGGAGAGCGGACACGATGAGCACCTTCGCCCGAACCGCTTGGTACGTAGTGCGCACCTTAGTGGGACACGAAAGCAAGGTGAAACTCGCCATCGAAAAACGCGCGAAAGCACGCGGCATGGACGACCGCATCTTCCAAGTGCTTATCCCTACCGAACAAGAGGTGCGCACCAAAGGCGGCAAAAAGCAAACCGTCACGCGGCGCGTGTTCCCCGGCTATGTGCTGGTGGAAATGATTTTGGATGATGAGACGTGGACACTGGTGCGCACGACGCCCGGCGTCACGGGCTTCGTGGAATCCGGTGGCAAGCCCGTGCCCCTCTCGCCTGAAGAGGTAGAAGAAATCAAACGCTCAATCCTGGAGAGTAGGGAACGCCCACGCATCGCCATCTCACCAGGCGACACCGTGCGCGTCATCGAAGGGGCATTCGCTGACTTCAACGGCAAAGTGGAGAGCGTAGACCCCGAACGCAGCAAAGTCAAAATCCTCATCAACATCTTCGGACGCGAAACGCCTGTGGAACTGGAAGTCGACCAAGTGGAGAAGATTTCGTAGGAGGTGTAAATAATGGCAAAAGAAGTCGTCTCGGTAATCAAGCTGAATCTGCCTGCGGGTCAAGCAACTCCCGCGCCGCCAGTGGGACCTGCCCTCGGTCAGGCGGGCGTGAACATTATGGAGTTTGTAAAGGCGTTCAACGAGCGCACCGCCAGCCTGAAGGGGTTCACGCTGCCTGTGGAAATCACGGTCTATAAAGACCGCAGCTTCACCTTCCGCGTGAAGCAGCCCTTGGCTTCCGACCTCATCAAGCAGGCAGCGGGCATCGAGTCAGGCTCCTCCAACCCACGGCGCGAGAAGGTGGGCAAGATTACACGCCAGCAGTTGCGCGAGATCGCAGAACGCAAGATGCCCGACCTCAACGCCTACGATATCGAAGCAGCCATGCGCATCATCGCGGGCACGGCACGCTCAATGGGCGTGGAGATTGTCGATTAGCCTCCGATTGGCGCAGCTACAGAGCAAACTCGCTGGCGCGCAGGCGCAGGCGTGCCTGTACCACGGCACGCCATTTTTCCACTTGCGCGTCGTTCGGATATTTTTGCGCGGCACGCTCCAGACATTCTAACGCCTCTTTATAGCGGTCTATTTGGTAGAACACGGCTGCGCTGAGTAGGGGCTTGTCTTGAGCGTGATGGCGTGCCCACTGCAGCTGTTGCAGTTGCTCCGCATTGAGCACATAAAACCGCACATGCGCGGTTTGCTGTCGTAGCCCCTGAAAAGCGATTAAATGCAGTTCGTAGCTGCCCGCTGGCAGAGGCGCCTCTAAAACCAGTTCGGTTTGCGCGGCATCCAGCGTCGCGGCTGCCAGCGTTGCGCCATCGCTTGCGCGGATGAGCTTGACTTCGTAGCCTTCGGCGTCGGGTACGGGCTGCCAGCGGAAGCGACGGGTATTTGGCTCCAGCGCGGCGTTGTTGAGCAAATCGGGCTCGACAAAGCTCAGCCACGGGGTCGCTGGGCGGGGCATAGTGCGCATCTCCAAAGCAGCTGTGGCTTGCTGCAACAGCCTCACCGCCTGCTGCACGAACGCGGCATATTGGCGCGCGGCTTGCAGTTCGCGTTGACTGGCAGGCAGTTGTGGGGTTTCGCGCGAGGGTGGCGGGGCGGCTGAGGCAGGCGGCTTGACGCGCTCTTGCGCCAACTGCGGGGTCGGTTGGCTGGAGCGCTTTGCGGGCGGGGTGGGTACTTCGTGCATAGGAGCAGCGGTTGTTGCTGGCTCGCGCGGGGCAACGCTTGCCACCTGCGACGGCGTGCCGCGCCCATACCAAACCAACAACGCCACGATAACGAGTGCGCCCAACGCGGGCATCCATACCAGCGGGCGCGGCAGCAGGACTTCCTGCAGCCATATCAGCGGGCGGGGACGCTGGGCGCGTACCAACGCGCGCGCTTGCAACAACGCCTGCCGACATGCAGGGCAGGTAATCACATGGTGCATCAGCTCGCGGTATTCGGGCGCTCTGCGCCCCAAGCGCGCTAGGGCAGTCAGCTGCTCCAGCGATAAGCATTCGCCCGACGGTTGCGCGCTCAAGTGGTGTCCTAAACGCCGCTCTAACGGCGTTCGTGCATCCGTGCCTGATTGTCCTTGTCGCATAGGTATCGCCTCTTACACTGGGCGGGGTCAGCGAAATGCTTCACTTTCTTGTACCCCAGTCGCAAGGTTTTCGTGACAGCGTTCGTTGCGAAGGTCGTGCTCATTGCATTGTGTCATTAGTGTGTTAAGTTAGGTGATTGAGCAGCTTCAGACAGATGCGCCGAAACCGTGCCAGGTGGTGCCATGCAGGCGCACGACGCCCGCCAGGAGCAAGGTAAGTGCGCAACAGGCGTAACTCTTGTGCGCTGAGTGGCTCACTAGAGCGTTGACAGCGTTCAATCGCAACTTCTAACTCTTCATCACTGAGCACGCTGGGGCTCAGCACGAGCGCCGCGGCGAGTTTCTGGCGAGCACGCAACAAAGTTTGTCGTGCCCAGCTCTCGTTGCGTTCTAACAGCAGCGCGATTTCTCGATGCGAGGAACCGTTCACTGTATACTCCAGCCAGACCAAGTATTCGTCGGGGCTAAGCGTGGCGCGCGCAATCGCGAGAATCTGCTCCATTCGTTCGCGGGCGGCCACTTGCTCCACCAAGTCTTCGGGGGCGGTGCTCAGCTCCCCAACCGATGTGGAGGGTTCGCTGTTGGGCACGCTTGGGTGGTCGGCTTCACGCAGCTCGTGGCGGTTGATTCGGGCACGTCCGCGCATCGCGTTGTAGGTGGCGTTGATGATCACCTGCGCCATCCAGTTGCGAAACGGGGCGATGGTGGCATCATAGCTATCCAAACGGCTCCACAGGCGCGCAAGCACCTCTTGCGTGATATCCTCTGCGATGTCGGCGTCGCGACACACCGAGCGCACTAACTGCAGCACATGCGGGCGCAGCAGGGTCAGTAGGCGATTGGCGTGTTGCTCACCTTCAGGGGTGCCACGCTGTTGAAGTACTCGAATAACCAAGCCTTGAATTTCGGCCCACTCGTCGCGCCTATGTTCCGCTTCCACCTTTCGTGTAGGATACCCTCTGTTAGTATCGCAGGTAGCGCCAGAAGCCGAGCGTGGTAGCAAGTGGTGTGAAGTGGCGTGTGAGGTAGCGCATTTCGGGCAGCAGGCGGCGTGCGGTCTTCAACCCCAAGCGCGCGCTCGGCTCTGCCAAAAACTCCATCAGCCAGTCGGTGATGCGTTGCAAGCGCGCGCTGTAGGGGTACCACCACAGCTCAGGTTTGCCTGTGTACACCTCGCTCACATATTGCACCTGCACCAGTTCGTATAAGCCGAACTCGCCGTGGGTGCGCCCCACGCCAGAGTCTTTGAACCCGCCCCAAGTGCCGTAGCTGTCGCCGTAAGCAACGATATGCGAGTTCACACTCACCGAACCGCACTCCAGTTGGGGGGCGAGCGCGGCGGCTTTGCGCGGGTCGCGCGTCCAGATAGAAGCGGTTAGCCCAAACGCGCTGTCGTTTGCCTTATGGATGCCCTCCTCAGGGCTATCTACAGGCTGCACCATTACCAGCGGTCCGAAGGTTTCTTCGCGCATGCCCAGCATTGCATCGGTGGCATCGGCAATGAGGGTAGGCTCGTGGTAGAGTTCGCCCAAGTCGGTGCGCACGCGCCCGCCCAGCAACATGCGCCCGCCCTGCGCACACGCATCCGCGATATGCTGCTGCACACGCTCCAGCTGAAAGCGTGCCGTTAGCGGCCCCATATCGGTGTCGGGGCTAAGTGGGTGCCCCACGCGAATCCGTGCCAGCTCCTCGCGCAGTGCTTCCAGAAACGGTTCGTAAATCGGGCGCTCTACGTACACGCGCTCCACCGACGCGCAGGTTTGCCCTGCATTGACCATCGCTGCCCACGCAATGCCCTGCGCGGCGTGCCTTAGGTCAGCGTCTGCCAGCACCAGCGCAGGATCCTTGCCCCCCAACTCTAAAATAACCTTCTTGTTGGTTTTGGCAGCGCGCTCAGCCACTAGGCGTCCGACAGGCACGCTGCCTGTGAATATCACGCCGCGCACCAGCGGGTGCTCTAACATCGCCTCGCCTTGCGGCGCACCTCCTTGCACTACCTGCACCAGCCCCTCAGGAAAGCCCGCCTGCGCAAACAGCTCGCCAATCAGCGCGCCCGTCAGAGGCGTTAGCGGCGACGGCTTGAGCAACACGGCGTTGCCCGCAAACGTGAGCGCCATTAGCTGCGTCATCGGAATCGTAAATGGGTAGTTCCACGGGGCAATCACAGCCCACACCCCGTAGGGGTGAAAATAATAAGTGCTGCGGCGGTCGCGGAAGAAAGGATTTTTGGAGCGGATAGAGCGCGGGCGCAGCAGGCGCACGCCGTCATCTATCAAAAATGCGCTCACATCCAGCGGCGGAAACAGCTCTACAATCAACGCCTCAATGCGCGGTTTGCCTTGCTCGCGGGCGACTAAGGTGGCTATCTCCTCGCGTCGCTTGAGCATTAGGCGTTTGAGCCGCCGCAGGTAGCTCGCGCGCTCCACAAGGGGCACGGCACGCCATTCCAAGTAGGCTCTATGAGCGCGCTCTACCATCGAAGCCACCGCTTCAGCAGGCGTGATGGGCACCTCCCCCACAACCGCGCCATCCGCCGGGCTTTTGACCACGATGCGGTTCATGGTGGAAGCGATTCGAACAGCGGTTCGAGATTCCTGCCCCTTTAGGTGGGGTGCTCAGCAAGCGCGTGACGCGTCATCTCTTCTACTTTGTGGCGCAGGGCGTCTACATCCAGTTCTGTGTGCTTGCCGTCGCGGTAGAGGATGTGCCCATCCACCATTGTAAGGGCAACGTCCTCGCTGCGTGCAAGGAGCACCAGGGCGGCGTAGGGGTCGGAAACGCCGCTGAATGCGGGGCGCGTGGTGCGCACTACAACCATATCGGCGCGTTTGCCCGCCTCCAGCGAACCGATATGGGCATCCACACCGAACGCTTTCGCCGCTTCAAGCGTGAGCATGCCAATCCAGTCGCGCCACGAGGGCTGCGCCGCATAGCTGGCAGCACGCTGCGCTAACGCTGCGAAGCGTACTTCCTCCCAGATGTCCAAGCTGCCCGCGCTGACGGCACCGTCGGTGCCCACCACCACAGGAATGCCCTGACGGCGCATCGCATATACGGGGGCAATACCGGTCAGCAGGCGCGCGTTAGAACGCGGGCAGTGCGCTACGCTCACTTTAGTGCGTGCCATCATGTCGATCTCGCGTGGCTCTGCACGGGTCGCATGCACCAGCTGCACATCGCTGGCTAAGATCCCCGCGTTGTAAAGGTACTCAATCGGCGGCACACGCGGGTGCAGGTAGTTGATGCCGCGCTCGCGGAACATCTCAGCGAACGAGCCGGAGCCAGAACGCGCTAACGCCACCTCCTCCGACGATTCGGAAGCGTGGATGCTTAGCGGCAAGTTCTGCTCGCGGGCGTACTGGCGCAGCGCGCGCATCAAACTATCGCGTACTGTGTAGATGGCATGCGGCGAAACGCCCAGCCCAATTCGGTCGCTGGCTTCATAGCGTGCCAGTGTTTGGCGCAGGGCGTCTAACTTGGCATCCAACTCGCGCAGGATGGTCGCATCGTCGGGCTCTGTCTCAACACCGAACACCTCTTGGTACACACGCCCACGCAGCCCCAGCCGCGCCAACGCTTCGGCACTTGCCCCAGAGTCGGTGTTATCGGACACGAAAGTCACGCCGCTGGCAATCAACTCCGCTGCGCCCAACATCGCCGAAGGCAACCACAGCTCCGCGGGGCATTTCGCCTTGAGCGACACCAGCCCGCGAATCCATTCAAAAAACGGCACCCGGTCGTTCCATCCACGCAAGGCGGTGTACTCAAGGTGGCTATGCCCATTGATGAGCCCTGGCATCACAATCGCATCGCCAAACTCCAACACCTCGTCGCCCGCCAGCGTACTGCGCGGGCGCACCTCCACAATCCGCCCATGCTCCACCACCACCTCGCCGTCGGGCAAGGGGTCGTGGCTAATCGGCAGCACCAAGTTCGCCCGAAGAATCACAGTTCCGTGTTCCATGCTTGCCACATCTGCTCCAGCGTGATGTTTTTCACATGCAGGTCGGCAAACAGGCAGTTGTAGCGGTAGTTTGGGTCTGGTGGGTAGTCGCCCCGAAAAAGGCTTTTGCTCCCGTGCCACTTGCCTGTGCCATCAAAGAGCATATTGATTTGCGCGCTATACTGGAAACCGCCCACGCGCATCTGCCGAAAGGCGATTTCCGTACGGAATAAATAGCTGGTACCATACCGCTCGTAAAGCGACGGGCGCGCGGGAAACGGCACACCCGTGAAATCTTGCACTTCCATCCCTGTATCCGCAGGGCAACGCCAGATTTCACGGCTCTTCTGGTAGGGCTGCAATACCTCGTGCAGCATCGGCATTGAAGGTATCAACGCCTGCCACTGCGGATACTCCCACCAAATCTCAGGTGTATACTTGTCGGTCGGGTCTACCGCAAATGGGTATAGGTCGTCGTAATCCATCGCGTACATCTCAATAGACATTCCGATTTGACGCAGGTTCGAGATACAGTTGGTTTGGCGGGCTTTGGCGCGTGCACTGGCAAACACAGGAAAAATCAACGCCGCCAAAACCGCAATAATCGCGATTACAACAAGCAGTTCAACCAGCGTAAAGCCCAACCGTCGCATAAGATAAACCCCTGCTTCAGATTGTACCCGTTTCACGAACTGGCGCTGGTATAGCTGCGCAGGGCAAACTTCCACAGCAGCCGCCCCGCAACGAAAAACACAAACGCCCAAGCCACTGCAAACCCCAAAAACACCGCAGACGCCTTGCCCAACAACGCCTTGGCGGGAATCGTCGCCAAGAAAGCAATCGGCAACACATAAGTGAACACACGCCGCAACACACGGTCAAACACATCCGTTGGAAACCGCCCAAGCTGCGCAAACACATCCGAGAGCACCCATAGGTTCTCCACACGCACCAACCAGATGCTCAGCGTCATCATCATAAAGTGAAATGAATAGAAAATCAACACCCCCGTGAGCACCATGCTGAGGTACAAAAGCACATTCACCGGAGGCGGTATGTAGCCCAGTTGCAGCAGCGCGTAAATGCCCAGCAGCACTGCCACTACCAGCGAGCCGAGCTGGTCTAAGTTGATACGCCGAAGCGAAAGCCAAAACTGCGCATCCACTGGCTTGAACAGCACGAAGTCAAGCGTGCCCTGACGCACCATCGCGGGCAGCTCCGACAAACCGAAGTAAAACAGCGTGCTAATCAACGCGTCAATCAGATATAGCGTGGATGCCAAGACGAGGGCTTCTGCCTCATTCCAGCCCGCAATCGAGTCCGTGTGGCGAAAAATGATCTTCAGGGTGACAAGGAAAAAACCCAGCCACAGGAGGTTATAGAACACCTTTGCCCAGAAGTTGGCGCGGAACTCCATCTCGCGCACTAAGCTGGTGCGCAAAAACGCCTTGTACAACCGCCAGTAGAAGCGCACGCGGCGCATCATTAGGTTAGTGTACCTTGGGTGCAGACCCGCGACCGAGTCGTCGCACTGACCGCTGATTAGCGTGCTTATCGCTTGCGCGGCTGTCGCAATCACGCCATTATTTAGCCATGCTAAACACTGCGCGACCCCCCACCCCCTTTGAACTCAACACAAATGTCTACCACCCCCTCGCGCACTCCTTAGCTACACTAAATAAATGAACTCAACACCCACCCCA
>JAUQOS010000069.1 GCA_030550775.1 Armatimonadota bacterium | reverse complement strand
CCAGCGCCGTTGCCCACAAGAAGGTTAGCAGTGCCAGTGCGTAGCGTCGCATATGCATATTATAACCCAAGTGGCTCCCCATCTGTTTTGAGCGGGTGCAATCCCTCGTCGCGCTCGGAACAACGGGCTCATTTTTGCAAAATTGCATTGGTTCAGCAGCCAGCAGCTGCATCGGGAGGCAAGGTCGCAACCTGCCGCCTCTGTGCGGATGATCCTTGCGCAGTCACACGTGGCTCGGGTTAGCACTCGCTGCCGAAGTTGAACAGCACCAATAGTAGTTCGGTGTCGTCTACAACTCCATTGCCGTTGCGGTCTTCCAGTGATCCAGCGCTTGTGGTACCGAACGGCCTCCGATTTGCCAGATAATCGCCTGTGTCCGCCAACCTACCCGACTGCACCTGCTGCGGGTTGGGTGACACGGAAGGGCGCGCCGCTAACCACTACTTGCGTGGTGGCGATGCGGATGCCCCCGCCCCCCTGCGCGATTATCGCGCACTGCGCAGCGGAAGGTCATTGTGCGATCGGCAGTCGGAAGCGTTTCCCACCGATCAGTGGCGTTGTTCATGCGGTTTGTAGGCGTGGAAAAAATGGGTCAGGCTAAGCGAGGGCGAGCGCGAGCGGAAGAGCGGATTCAGCCTTGCGCGGCACACAGTGCCGATACCTCCAGCATACCCGCCAAGGTCCGCGAGAGTGAACAAGTGCCCCACATCGTAGTTTGCCGAACCAAGCACGCTGTCTAACACATTTTGGTTCTCGCGCCACAGATTGAAAAGAGAGTTCGAGAACGGATCCGTGTTTGGGTTAGGATAGGTAAAGACATACACCACACCATCCGCACCGCGAAATCGTTCTCGTAAACGCTGTTGACGCCTATCACGAGCGATAGGTATCAACTCAAGCTGCGATAAGAACCTGCGTCCTTACCGAGACGAGATTCTTCTGTCGCTCCCCGAAGCCCCCGCAAATTTGCGGGCAAATCCCCCGCCATTGGGAACTTTTGGATGCCCTGAATCGTAAACTTGAGTGGAAGGCACTCAAGTGACCTTCCAAACCAACACTAAGGAGAAGGAGGGAGAACGATGCGAATCTTGGCACGACGCGAGCCGGAGACCACACTGACGCGCTGGAATCCGTTCCGTGAGCTGGAGCAGTTCCGCCGCGAAATGGATGAGCTGTTTAACCGCTTCTTCGACTACCGCCCGTCTTTGGTGACGCCGACCGAGTTTGAGTTCACGCCTGCGCTTGATGTGTACGAGACGCCTGAGGAGTTTGTGGTGTTTGTCACGGCGCCGGGCGTGTCGGAGAAAGACTTGCATGTGGAGCTGAGCGACAACACGCTGACGGTGTCGGGCGAGCGCAAGGCGCTGATTGAGGGTGAGAATGTGCAAGCGCACTACGTGAGCCGCATGGGCGGATACGGCAAGTTCACCGTCAGCTACACGCTGCCCACTGCCATCGACGAGAGCAAAGTGAAGGCAGTGTACAAGAACGGCATCTTGGAGGTGCGCTTGCCTAAAGCCGAGTCGGCGAAGCCGAAGACGGTGAAGGTAGAGTTCGAGCGGTAAGCGAAGTAAGGGCGCGGGGCAACCCCCGCGCCCTTATCTATGATGGTAGGGCAGTAGCATAACCTTTGAAATTCCACGCTTGCGCGAGGGCGTCTTAGGATGGTACTTTGACGCGGGGGGTGAGGAGGCGCAATCACCAGCAAACATGCACACTAAGCAACAGCCCGTTGTAGGGGTTCTGACCGTACCCTTGTCAAGTGCCCCGCGTACTATAATTGCGACACAAAGGAGGTGCGCAATGCGCTTGCGTGGCTTCACACTGATAGAACTGTTGGTGGTGATTGCTATCATTGCGATATTGGCAGCGATACTTTTCCCGGTGTTCGCGTAGGTGCGCGAAAGTGCGCGTCAAACAACCTGTATGTCGCGCTTTTATCAAGTAGCGCGGGCATTGGCGGCCTACAGTGCAGACTTCGACAATTACCAACCCCTCACGGAATACTTTTCCTCGTGGGCGAATGTGGACAATCCACACAATCGTTACTTACCGATGCTGCTGCAGCCGTATGTGAAAGATTGGACGATGTTTCGCTGCCCCTCCGATCCCAACGCGACCGACGAAATCTTGGGAAGTTGCCACGGACGCCCGCCGCGCAACCAGATTGAGCGACTGCAGTGCTATTCGCTGACCACGAATCTCGGCTACAACTATGCGTATCTGTCGCCAGTGGCGTGTTTTGGTGTCAACCAGTGTGGCGATTACTTGTATGGATGGCGCAACAATCCTGCGCACGAGGCGCGGATTCGTACTCCTGCTAATACGATTGTGTTTGTAGATAGCGTCTGGTTCCGCAACACGCGTACGGGCGCCCCGGAAGGTGGTGGTAACTGGGTGGTAATGCCGCCGTGTCGCTTCTGGCGAGACCCGCGTACCAACCAATCGGTGGACACTTTCACAATGCTCTACACGCCTGTGCGTGCGCACCGGTGGTATAGTTACGGAATTTACTGCGGCTGTAGTGACTGGGCTGGGGCAGGATGGTTGCTTCAAAGTGCGCGCGGGTGGTGTCTTTGGCTGGAGTTTGGGGGCACTTGGCCGTGGCATCGGCGTGAGCGGATGACGGTGGCGTTTGCCGATGGGCACACGAAAGCGTTCACCCCGCGCCAACTGACTGTTGGCTGCGACGCCCGGCCGTGTATGAACGGCTTCATTGTTGACCCAGAGACGTACATGTGGGACATGGACGATTACTACTAAGGAGGCTGTCTTTATGCAGAAACCTTCCCGCCCGTTGCTGATAGTCGGGTTGTTGGTGCTAATCTTTGTAGCGTTGGTTGCGTTATTGTGGCAACTGCGTGCCGCTTCGGGGGCTTCGGGCAGGGTTGCTGACTCGGCATACCCACAGCCGATGGCAGGGCAACCCACCGTGGAGGAAGTTGGTCCGCCCCCCGATGTGGTGCGCACGGAAGTGCCCGGCGCGCCACCACCCATGAAAGGGCGTTAGGGCTCGAAGCGGCGCATCACCTCGCGCCGAGCACGGTGCTGCTGATACAGCTCGCGGAAGAGCGTGAACTTGGTGGCGTGGTACTCAAAAGTAGCCGGGTTCGGTTCCACGACGAAATCGGGCGCGGTCATCGCGTGCATGGCAGTTGGAATGTCGGGGTACGCGCCAGCAGCGACCGCACCCAAGATCGCGCTGCCCAGTAATACTGCCTCTGGCTCGCGGTTCACCACTACGCGACAGCCTGTGATGTCGGCAGTTTCGCGCAGCCAATAGCGGTTCTTCACGCTGCCGCCTGTTGCGTAGATGGTGTCAATCGCGTAGCCTGCTTCGCTCATCGCGCGCAACACATCGCGGATGTTATAGGCTAACGCTTGCAGCGTCGCATAGTAAAGCGTTGCCAGTGCGTGGAGGCTGGTATCTAGTGTTAGCCCGTCCACCACGCCGCGCGCGTGGGGGTCGGCATAAGGCGCGCGATTGCCGTAGTGGTCGGGCAGCACATGCAGATGGCGCGTCAGCAGCGCGGGGTATGGCAGATTGCGCGTCAGCTCGTCCACAAGGCGGTTGGCAGCTTCATAGACCGAGATACCTTCGCGCTCGGCTTTCAACTCTAAGGCAGGGTATTGGCGGTGGTGTTCCAGTGTATAGTCAATCAGCGCGCCTGCTGCCGATTGCCCGCCTTCGTTCATCCACAGATTCGGTAGCACCGCGCCGTAGTAAGGTCCCCACACGCCCTGCACGAAGCGCGGTTGCTGCGATAGCGCCATCAGACACGAGGAAGTACCTGCAATTAGCGCCATCGCGTGCTCCAGTTTTTCTAAGCGCGGCTCTGGTTCGCCTGCCCACACGGCGCCCAGCAGCCCGATCGTGCCGGCGTGCGCATCCACGATGCCAATAGCCACTTTGGTGTTGGTAGATAGCCCCAGTTCGCTGGCGGCTTGGGGTGTGAGGGTGCCTGCGGCACTGCCCAGCGGTAAGATTGCTTCGCCCGCGCGCCCCTGTTCCAGAATCGACTCGATGCCCAAATCCTGCAGCAAGCGCATATCCCAACGCTTCTCGGCGGGCAGGTAGGTCCACTTGCAGCCCATTGTGCACTCGCTGCGCAGGTTATTGCCCGTGCTGCGGTAGACCAGATAGTCCGCGAGGTCAAAAAACTTGCCTGCGCGCTCAAAGGTGTCGGGTTTATGGCGTTTGAGCCACGCGAGTTTGGGTGGCTCCATTTCGGGTGAGAGGGCGCCCCCAGAATAACGCAGCGCCTCGTAGTCGCCCGCGTTCGCCTGTTCCGTTTCGGCGATGGCGCGGTGGTCCATCCACATAATGATGTTCCACTGCGGGTCGCCTGTGGGTGAGATGCTAATTGGCTGGTCGTGCTTGTCAACCACCACCAGCGAGCAGGTGGCGTCGTAGCCGATGCCCAGCACGCTTTCGGGGTGGATACGCGCCTCGTCTACCACTTGGCGCACCACTTTGCACACAGCGCGCCAAATGTCCTCAGATGACTGCTCGGCGTACTCGGGTTGCGGGCGGTGGATCTGGATGGGTTCAGTGGCGAGGGCAAGCCGCTTGCCGTGCAAATCAAACAGCCCTGCGCGTGCGCTGGCTGTGCCTACATCCACGCCGATGACATAGCCCGTCGCGACGCTGCGCATAGCGCGATTATACCTGCCTATAGCACTTCCTCGAAATCGCGCACTACCCAGCGCACTGCCCCATAGCCGAAGTAGTTATCCTCTTCGGGCACGAACACGAGGTCTATTAGGGTGCCTGTCTCGAGAAGGTAATCGCCACCGTTCCATAACACCGCGTCGAACACGATGCTGCCCTCACCGCGCACCTTCAGGAACAGATGTTTGCCGTCGTTGCTGGTGCGGCTGCCGACTACCTCAATGCTGCGCGCGACGAAGAGCGGCGGTTCGTTGCCGGTGCCGAACGGCTCCAGCATGCTCAGCTCGTGTACCAAGCGTGAGTTTACTTCGTGCGCCTCAATCGGCTGGTCAATCAACAGCGTGGGCACGAGGTCTTCGTCGGTGAGGTGGGCGTTGGCGTAGTCTATGATGAGTTGGCGCAACGCATCCATTTGATCTATGGGCACAGCAAATCCGCCTGCGCTGGCGTGTCCGCCGCACTTGAGGCACAGTGGCTTCATCGCCTCAACAAGGGAGGTTAGGTCAAGTTCGGGAATGCTGCGCATGGAGCCGCGCGCGATGCCCGCTTCGGCATCAACCGTCATAGCAATAGCGGGGCGGTAGTACCGCTCTTTGAGTTTGCCTGCCACAAGCCCTACGATGCCGTGATGCCAATTCGGGGAGTGCACGACCAAGGCTCGCTGGTTAGTTTGCCCCTCCAGTTCCACTTGGGCGACGGCTTCTTGGAAGGCTTCCTCTTGGTGGCGTTGGCGTTCGCGGTTGTGATGCTCTAACTGCTCTGCGATGGCTTGGGCTTGGAGCTGGTTTTCCTCGAGCAGCAGCTGAAGCGCAAGGGAAGCGTCTTCAAGGCGTCCTGCGGCGTTGAGGCGGGGCGCCAGCGCATAGCTGATGTCGCGTGCGGTAGGGATACGATTGCCCAAGCGCGCCACCTGCTTGAGCGATTGAAGTCCTAAACGCTTGGTCTGATGCAAGCGCTCCAGCCCGTACTTGACCAACACGCGATTCTCGCCCCGCAAGGGCATCACATCGGCAACGGTACCGATGGCGACCAAGTCCAGCATCGTTTGGTAGAAGCCGTTGAGCGGTAGTTTGAGTTCGCGCAGCAGTGCTTCAGCAACGCGGAACGACACGCCCACGCCGCTGAGGTCGCGAAACGGGTAGCGCGAGTCGGCGCGTTTGGGGTTGACCACTGCCAGTGCATTAGGCAAAGTGGTATCGGGTTCGTGATGGTCGGTAATCACCACCTCCAGCCCCTGCGCATTGATGGCGTCTACGACTTCGTGGGCGCGAATACCGCAGTCGCAGGTGAGGATAAGCCGCGCCCCGATTGCCCGCGCTGCCTCGATGGCATTAGGGTGCAAGTCATAGCCCTCGCGTTCGCGGTGGGGCACATAGGGGTGCGCGGGCACGCCTAGCTTGCGCAAGGTTGTTAGCCATAACGCAGTAGCCGTGACGCCGTCGGCATCGTAGTCGCCGTATACCAGTACGGGTTCCTTGCGCTGCACAGCTAAAGCAAGGCGGCGTACGGCAGGTTCAATGTCAGGTAGCAAGCGTGGGCTCGCCAAGTCGTGTAGCGAGGGGTGCAGGAAGCGGTAAGCGATTTCGGGGTCTGTGTAGCCGCGCGCTACTAGCAGACGCGCGATGGGCAGGCTTAGGCTCAGCTCCTTTGCTAACTGCTGCGCCCGCGCCAAGTCGGTGGTTCGCACGCGCCAGCGGTAGGTTGCCATTTGCCTTCAGTGTACCTAAGGAGCGTTGGTTTTTGAAGCGTTCAGATCTTGTGAGCGCTTCGTCGGCATGGACGCTGAAAGCCAAGTTGCTGTCTATTCATTTTGAGCGAGCGTCATTCCCCACCGCGCTTGGAATGACGGTGGCGAGCCCCCTCGCTTCGCTTGATGTTTTTGCGAGCAAAAGTTTTGTCATTCCGAGCCGCAGGCAAGGAATCCCTAGCAGGGCATCGTTGCGACCCCTCGCTGCGCTCGGGGCGACATTGTGTTTTTGCAGTCAAAAGCCCTGTCATTCCAAGCGAAGCGAGGGATCTGCACAAACCCTGCGATTGAGCCCCTCGCTATGCTCGGGGTGACAAATCTAGACATCGTCAAGACCCCTCGCTGCGCTCGGAGTGGCATGCTGTTCGTGCCGTCAAAAGCCTTGTCATTCCGAGCCGCAGCCGAGGGATCGCGTACAGGTAGCGCGGTCTACGATTCGGCGGAGGAACCGCGGCTACAGGGTTAGACCATCTCGAACAAGCCTGCGGCGCCCATGCCGCCGCCTACGCACATGCTTACGATGCCCCACTTGCCGCCGCGCTTACGCAAGGCATTCAGCAGCGTGGCGGTCATGCGCGAGCCGGTTGCGCCCAGCGGATGCCCCAATGCCACAGCGCCGCCATTCACATTTAGTCGCTCGCGTGGCACGGGCAATTCGCGCAGCACCGCCAGCACCTGCGCTGCAAACGCTTCGTTGATTTCAAACAGATCAATATCCTCAAGTTGCTTGCCGTGCTTTTGCAGCAGCTTGGGAATAGCAAACGCAGGACCGATGCCCATTGTTTCGGGGGGCACGCCCGCCACCGCGTAGCCCACAAAGCGCGCTATTGGCTGGATGCCCAGCTGGTTTACCATGCGCTCGCTCATCAGCACTACCGCCGCGGCGCCGTCGCTGCGCTGCGAGGCGTTGCCTGCGGTCACCGTGCCGTCGGCTTTGAACACGGGCTTAAGCTTTGCCAACGCCTCCATGCTGGTGTCGGCGCGGGGACCTTCGTCGCGGTCGAACACAAAGCGGTTCTCGTACACGGTGCCGTCTTTGACGATTTTCTCGTGCACTTCAACGGGGATGATTTCCCCTTCGAACGCGCCTTCGGCTTGGGCACGCAGGGCTTTGTGGTGGCTTTCCAAAGCAAAGGCGTCGGCTTCCTCGCGTGTGATTCCGTATTGCTGCACAAGGTTTTCGGTGGTCATGCCCATTCCCAAGTAGGCGTCGGGGTAATGCTTGGTCAGGTAGGGGTTGGGGCGGAACACATGCCCTTCCATTGGCACCATCGACATGCTTTCGGTGCCGCCTGCGATGCCTACATCAATTTGCCCGGTTTGGATGCGCTGAGCGATGATGGCGATCGCCTCTAAGCCAGAGGCGCACATCCGGTTCACTGTGGCGGCGGGAATGTCCACAGGTAGTCCGGCGCGCAGCACCGCGATGCGCGCCACATTCATGCCTTGCTCGGCTTCGGGCACGGCACAGCCCAGCACCACATCTTCAATCTGCTTCGGTTCCAGTTGCGGCACGCGCTCCAACGCGCCTTTGATGGCAAACGCCGCGAGGTCGTCGGGGCGTGTGTTGCGAAGGCTTCCGCGCGGCGCCTTGCCAATCGCCGTTCTCACCGCTGCTACCACATATGCTGCCTGCATAATGCCTTAGTGTACCCTCTACCCGTACAGACCCGGATGCCCGCAGATTCCTCAATGCTGCGCTGGGCGCATCTGGTAGCGCCTGTGTTCGCAAAACACCCTCAACTGTTCGCCTTATACTTTACCACCTCCACCTCACGCAGCACGATCAGCCCTTCCCGCACCATCGTATCCAAAACGGGCAGGAACGCTGCGATTTTTTCCGCGCTATCCACAATCTCTATCACAATCGGTAGGTCTTCCGATAGGCGCAAGATGTTGGCCGTATGGATGACACTATTGGCACCGTAGCCCGCAATGCCTCGTATCACTGTGCCCCCTGCCAGCCCCATCTCGCGGGCTTTGAGCAGTATCGCCATGTATAGCGGCTGCCCATGCCACTTGTCTGCCTCACCGATGTAGATGCGTAGCAACTTCGCTTGTCCTTCGATTTTCATGGCTCAGCCCCTCCAATCAGCCATCGTCCGAGGGCTACCCCCAGCGCTACTGCAATCAGCCCCAGCACCAAACTGCCGAACAGGTTCAGCATGGCCTTAAGCCATAACCCTTCCTGCAGCAGGCGCAAGCTCTCGTACTCGTAGGTAGAGTAAGTTGTGAACGAGCCGATAAAGCCTATCGCGATCACCTGACGCCACTCGGGCGACCAAGTATAGTGCAGCGCCAGCGTCATAAACAGCCCCAACAAAAACGAGCCGGCAATGTTAATGCACATCGTCTCGATGGGGAACAGCACGCCAAAACGCGCGGCAATCCAGCCACCCAACCAGTAGCGTAGGTTTGCCCCCACAAAGCCACCAATGCCTATCAGCAATATCGTGCGCCACATCTGTAGAAGCATACCCTACCAACCGTGCCCCAAAATTTAACCAGCCCCTAACACGCCTTAACCTTCGGTTAACTGGGCACAAACCATAATGAAGGCGCAATCATCGGGAGGCTTAGAGTCCTCTCCCCTAATGCCTGCGCGAGGGTAAACGATGCGCCGTGCAGTTCTCGCCCTGCACGGCGCGATTTTTCGCTTGAAGAGGGTTCCACCAGCCTCTATGCAGCCCGAACCGGGCGTCGGAGGGGCAGTCGCTGCCCGTAGGTAAGGCTGCGCCACAGCCACTCCATTGGACCATACTGGAACCGCGATAGCCATAGCACACTAAACCCCACTTGCAGTAGCCAAATCAGCACTGTCAGCCCCATGCCTTGCGCGATACCCACCCTGCCGTACAACCCTAACCCGTAGCCATAAAACAGCAGCGTGCACACTACCGACTGCATTAGGTAGTTCGTCAGTGCCATTTGTCCGGCATGTGCTACGGGCACCAGCACGCGTTGCAGCCCCGGCAGCGCCGACCACGACAGCCCAAACAGCCCTACATACCCCAGCGACAACACTGCGCCCAACGGCAACAACACCAGCATCCATCCAAGACTGCGCCATACGTCACCTGTTCGCGCGGCTTCAAGCATGCCGTAGCCACCATACGCGTTGATTGCCAGCCCCAGCGGCAGCGCGCCAAAGGTCAGCCACAGCAACAGCCGACGATGCTCTTTCAACTGCCCAAATAGCCCCACCTTCCCAAAATATAGCCCCAGTAGAAACATCATCAAAATGTTGGGCATCATCAAAAGCATGTTGACCTGCATCAGCGCCCACTCTGTGAAGCGGAACCGTTGAGCTTGCCAATAGTTCGGCTGCGCGTAGGCTTGGCGTGCCTGCTCCACATAGGCTGCAAACAGATCGCTGGAACCCTCCTGTTGAAACTCGCCGAGTTGTGCTGCCCAAACAGCAACTCCGGCGCAGCTCAAGCAGCACACCAATTGCAGCCCCCACAACGCTAGCACAGCTGTCAGAAGAGCGTTGGGCGACAAGCCCCGCACTGCCAGCAATATCAGCCCGCAAAGCGCATAGCCAAATAGCACATCGCCCGTCCAGATAAACAGTCCGTGCAGCGCGCCGATGATGAGCAACACTATCAGCCGTCGCAGCATAATAGTCGTGGGCGCGATCCCCCGCGCTTCCAACCGCTGAATCTGCAATGCGAACCCCAGCCCAAACAGCAGCGCAAAAATCGGATAGAACTTCCCCGTGAAAAACGCCTGAATCACGAAGTAGGCAATCTGGTCTGTCGTCGCGCGGAGGCTTTCGGGGCGCGGAAACTGTTCCAGCGTGGAGAGCCCCTTGAACGCCGCCATATTCACCATCAAAATGCCCAGCAGGGCACCTCCGCGCAGGGCATCTAAAGCGCGAATCCGCTCTCTTTCGTCCACTGGCTGGGCACTGGTTGTGCGTTCCATGCTCCCCTGACACTCTTACGTCCCTATGGAACGGGTTCGTCCCAATGCCTCCCCTTCCTGCCGTACGGGGCAGCTAATTAGATGACCTCTTGCTCGCCAGCCCTATATGGGGCTTCAGCGCGTGGGAGCACAGTAGGTAATTTGCTCGAACTCATCGGCGTCTAGGCTAGCGCCGCCCACCAATGCTCCGTCGATCTCTGGCTGATGCAAGATCGGCTGTGCATTTGACGCCTTCACGCTGCCGCCGTAGAGCACACGCACGACTTGCGCCAATTCCTCGTCGTACAAGGTACGCAGTACCTCGCGGATGTAGCCTGCGATGCGGTTTGCCTCGGCGGCCTCGCACACGCGCCCCGTGCCAATAGCCCACACTGGCTCGTAGGCGATTACCAACTCGTACAACTCGTCAGCAGACAGCCCTGCCAGCGCGCCCTCCAGCTGCGCGCGGATAATCTGTTCAGTGTGCCCAGCGTCGCGCTCGGCGAGCGTCTCGCCCACGCACAAGATGGGTTTCAGCCCGTGTGGTAGCACAGCACGCATTTTGCGGTTTAGAGTTGCTTCGGTCTCGCTGAAGTAGGGCAACACGCTGGCGTCTAAATCGGCATCGTCTACGCCGAACCGCCCGCGCGTTTCTGAGTGTCCCAAAATCACATACTCACAGCCGACAGCCACCAGCATCGGGGGCGAGATTTGCCCCGTGAATGCGCCCGCATCGCGCCAAAACACGGTTTGTGCCCCCAGTTTTAGCTCGCTGTTGCGAATCGCCTCGGCGACCGCAGGAAGTGCCACGAACGCGGGGCAGAGCACGATTTCGATATCCGAGCGCATACCGATCCGCTGGCGCAGTTGCGTCGCTAGCGCCGCCCCCTCGGACGGCGTAAGGTTCATTTTCCAGTTGCCCGCAATCAAGGGTCGTCGCATTGCTTCCCTCCCAGAGAGCAGCGAGAAAGGAAGGGCGTCCTTGCTCGACTTGCCACTTGCTTTGTCAACAGGCGCGCAGCAACCTAACGCGCCTGATGCTAAGTATACCTCTACGAGGTTCCTCGCCTTCGGCTCGGAATGACAAAACTTTTGGTTGCAAAAACACAATGTCACCCCGAGCGCAGCGACTGACGAGGGTACATCGCTTGGGTTCCTTGCGCACTTTTCGCAACCGATTTTCCTGTCTCGCTAGTGGGTTTTCTAATCCTGCCCCCCTCCTGTAGGTTCCCCCCGCAAGCGAGGGGAACCGAAAAAATGCTGCTGCCCCCCTCCTGTAGGTTCCCCCCGCAAGCGAGGGGAACCGAAAAAATGCTGCTGCCCCCCTCCTGTAGGTCCCCCCACAAGCGAGGGGAACCGAAAAAATGCTGCTGCCCCCCTCCTGCAGGTTCCCCCCGCAAGCGAGGGGAACCGAAAAAATGCCCGGTTCCCCTACCAGTAGGCTTACGGAGGGGGTTCGGGAAAGTCAAGTAACGGCTTGGGCAGTTCGGGCAGTGCCCTATACCCTTGTCAGGAGCGCAGCGAGGGATCTTGGCTGTGGTTTGCCACAGATTCCTCGCCTTCGGCTCGGAATGGCAAGGCTGTCTTCGCAAAGATTCCTTG
>JAUQOS010000068.1 GCA_030550775.1 Armatimonadota bacterium | reverse complement strand
CGTTGGCGCTCCTGCTCGGCGCGTTGGCGCTCCTGCTCGGCACGTTGGCGTTCCTGCTCCGCGCGCTGCTGTTCCAGCGCGCGCTCCTCCGCTGTTGTCAGCACAAGGCTGCCATCGGGGTAGTATAGGCGCAACCACTTGAAGCGATGGCGGTAGTACTCGCCTTCCCATTGCCCCATCCACGCGCCCAACACCTCGCTCCAGATCCAACCCCGTTCATCCGCAGGAATCGGCTGATATTCGTCACCCTCCAAACGCAACCCGATAATCTCGTCGTTGAACGGATCGTACATTACATACTCGCGCGTGCGAAAGACCTTCTCGTAAATTTCGCGCTTTCTGCCTTTGTCTTCCTCGGCGGTGGAGATGGAAAGAAACTCCACAATCAAATCGGGGAACTTGCCCCCCTCTTCCCAAACGACCCACGCTTCACGCGGCTTGTGCGGATCTATCCCCGTGACTAAGAAGAAATCGGGACCGCGGTAAGTGTCGCGTTGCTTGCGCACGATGCCTTCTGCTTGCTCGAGGCTGTAGTAGATGAAGTTGTTCCCACCCGCGAGAAAATCGTGGCGATCGCGCCACAAGTTGTACACCAACTCTATGAGCAAGTACATCTGGAATCTGTGCCACAAGTTCTCCATCGGGATTTCATCCTCCATCGGGAGCTGGCTTGTGTAGTAGTGGATTTGCTCAAACACGGCGGGGTCGCGTGTCTGCTCATACAATGGGAGCAGCTTGCGCAGTTGGCTGATTGCGTACAGCTGCCACACTTGGGTTGGTGTCAACAGCTCAACTTCCTCACCCTCAACTCGAATGGTTGCCATGTTATCCCCTGCCCGAAGTATACCACAGGGGGCTAACACTCAGCGAGGCACCACCTCCCCAACAGAGTGTCTCGAGCGGGTAGATTCTGGTAGATGCGCGAGCCATCGCTTCACGAACGCTTAGAGGCACTGGCAGAGGCAGTTGATACGCGCTTTGAGGGCGTGGAAGGTGAGTATCGCGCCTTGATTGTGCTGAACCCTACGGAGGTGCCCTACACAGGGGTCGTGGTGTTGCATGTGGATATGCCTCTCAAGCCTGAGGCGCAACCGCGCCACGCAGCGGTGTGGACGCCCGACGGTGTGCGCGTGCCGTGCCAGATTATAAACAGTCAGCTGGAACCTGTTTCGGAGTGGCGGTTGCCCGACGGCAGGGTGCGCCTGATGCCTATGGGCACGCGCCGATGGCGATTTGACCTTGCGTTTTGGGTGGAGGCGGTACCAGCGCGGGGTTATCGCGTGTATCGCGCCCAGTGGAGCGAGGATGAGTTGCCCCTGCCACAGGTGCCCACTACCGAACCGCCTGTGTTGGTGCGCGAGGCGTTGCCCCACGCAGGCACGCTCGGTAAGGAAGGGCGTGCGTGGTAGGTTCAGCTCTCGCGTTTGCCCTGCTCTAAGTTGACCAGCGTGCCCATGAGGGTTTTCTCGGCAGTGTTGACATCCTGCCCTTGTAAGGCGCGGATGGCTTGCGTCACTTCTTGCGCCTCTTGAATGCGCCCCTGACTAAGCAAGATGGCTTGGGTGCGCTGCAGCTCTGCCAACGCTTGCGTGCGATCCAGCTGTTGGGCGCGCATGCCCATAATCGTCTTTTCCAGTGCGCGCGAAGCGATAGAGACTTGCAGTTCGTTTGCCACGCGCGGGTCTTGCGGCTGGTTCGCTAAGGCAGGGTCGGTGGTGAACTCCATTACGGCGTCGGCAGTAAGGGTTTCCGTGCGCCCTGTCACCACATCGTCCCAAGTGAGGGTGAGCTTAGCGATGCGGTAGATGCCTGCGGGGTGGTTCGGGAACTCCAGCTCCAGCAGGGGAGTGAGCGTGGTATTGCGCTCCACATCCACCAAAGATAAGGTGGCGGTGCGCCCTTGCAGCTTGAGTTCGCCCCCAAAGGCTTGGCGCACCTGCACCCACCGCGCCAGTTGCACCTCCAGCTTCGGGTTGCGTGCCACGACCGTCATCAGGCGCACCAGCTCTTGGTGGAACACCTCGGGGATTTTGTGAGGTTGGTCAATATAGTAGTACTTACCACCGCTGCGGCGAGCGATGCCTGCCAGCAGTTCTTCGTTGTAGTCGGGTCCAAAGCCCAAGGCAGTGATGTGGAAGCCGAACTCTTTCGCGCGGGCAGCTGCCCCCACGATGGTTTGGAAATCTTTGATGCCCACCGTCGGCTCGCCGTCCGTGAGTAGCACCATATGGCTTTGATAGCCCGGCAGGTTCACAGAGGTGAGTTGTTGGATGCCCATCACCAGCGCGTCGTAAATGTTGGTTGTGTCGCCCACCGTGAGGCGCATAATGTGTTCTTTTACCAGTTGTTTGTTGACGATCTTGCGCGGGGGCATCACCACATCGACCGTGTCGGAAAAGGTGACGATAGAGAGTACATCTTGCTCGGTGAGTTGGTCAACGAGGTAGGTGCAGGCTTGTTTGGCAAACTCAAACGGCGCGCCTTCCATTGAGCCGCTGCGGTCTAACACGAGGCAGAGGTTGAGCGGAGCGCGTCCCATCGCCGTTTGCACGGAACGGATTATCACCAGCAAGCCCTCGCGGGCGACGCTGTGGGCTAAAGCATAGCGCCTGCCTAACACTACCTCCATGCTCAGCGAGGGTTGGGCAGGTGCGCCCATCGGCATTGCCTGAGTGCGCGTGGGGTCCAACACAGGCATCTGCATCGCCTGCGTGCGCATCGGGTCGGGCATCGGCATTGCCTGTGTGCGGTTCGGATCGCCGGGCGTCATCGCTTGGGTTTTGTCCATCGCACTCACCTGTGTGGTTTGACGGTTCGGCACCCGAGTAGGTGTTCCTGCTTTTAGGGGCGTCGGAGCAGTCGCCAAAACAGGTAGCTGGTTAGCAGCCCGCCGAACGCGCCGCCGAGGAGCGACGCCCCCAGCGAAGGCAACGCCAGCTGGTGGAACAGCCATGCCATCGGCACTGAAAGCAAAATGATGGCGAACAGTGTGCCCAGCAAAGCGTGGCGCGCACGGCGCGTTGCTTGTCGCTCCAACTGCGTCATCGCTTCAAAGTCTGCGCTGCCGTGTTGCAGATAGCTCACCAATTCGCGCAGCTCTGCCACCAGCAGGTCGGCATCCAGTGTGCTGAGCGAGCGCACCGTGCGTGGGAACTCATAGGTAAGGTCAATCAAGGTTTGTGTGCCCCACGGTTGGAGCTTTGCCTCCACGTGCATTGGTAATTGGCGCGGCGACATCGTGACCAACGCCTTCCACAGGCTGCCGCGCGTCCAACTTAGCTCGGCTTGCGCTTGATAGCCGATCGCCTCAAAGTACTGGGCAAGGCGTTCAGCAGCGGCTTCGGCATCATAAGCAACGGCACCTGACCAGCGGAACTTCATGGGGTTTCCTCGTGGCAGCGGCGGTTCTTGAGTAAGCGTTTGCGGTGGGCAGGAGGCACACGACGCACCTCGTGGCAGTTACGGCAGCGCGCCTCGTAGTGTTCTTCCGCGCCAATCAGGATGGTTGGTTCGTCCCACGCGGCGGGGCGACCGTCTACAAGGCGTTGAGTGTGGCTGGCAGTACGCCCGCAGCGCACGCAAATTGCCCGCAGTTTGATAACCTCGTCCGCAACCGCCATCAGTTGGGGCATAATGCCAAACGGCTGGCGACGGAAATCTTGGTCTAAGCCCGCCACGATCACCATCTTGCCAGCATCCGCCAACTCCACGCACAGCTGCACCAACTCCTCATCGAAAAACTGTGCTTCCTCGATGGCGATTACCTCGGTATCGGCGTCCAACTTGCACAGTAGTTCGCGGGCGTTCCGCACGGGGATGGCGTCCAGCTGTACGCCTGTGTGGGTGGCGACAGCGTGTCGGGCAAAGCGGTCGTCCAGCGCGTGTTTGAACACTTGCACTTTTTTGCGGGCGTAGGTGGCGCGGCGCACCAAGCGGATGAGTTCCTCCGACTTGCCGGCGAACATGCTGCCGCAGATAACGGTGATTTGCCCAAGCGGTTTCATGGCTGTCCGTGCGGTTAGGGCGTCGTCGGCGACGCGCTTGCAAGTATACCTGCCCTGCCTAACGCTCTACCAGTGTGTGCAGCAGTTGTTCGAACTCTGGGAAGCTGGTTTGCACGCATTCCACATCTTCCACGAGGGTTTCGCCTGTGTGGGCGATTAGCCCTGCGATGGCGAGGGTCATTGCGATGCGGTGGTCGCCGTAGCTGCGCACGTGCGCCCCGTGCAGGGGCGTGGCACCGCGAATGCGCAAGCCATCAGGCAGTGGCTCGATGGCTGCGCCCATCTTGCGTAGTTCGGTGGCGATTGCCTCGATTCGGTCGGATTCCTTGACGCGCAGTTCGGCGGCGTCGCGGATTTCGGTTTCGCCTTCGGCTTGGGTCGCCAGCAGGGCAAGGATGGGCACTTCGTCAATAAGGCTTGGAACGAGCGCGCCCCCGATGCGCATCGCACCGACGGGCTGCGGGCGCACGCGCAAGGTCGCCACAGGTTCACCTGCTTGTTCGTCTATCGCGCTCCATTCCAGATGCACGCCTGCTTGCGCGAGGGCTTGCAGTAGCCCCGTGCGCGTGGGGTTCACGCCCACACGCTCTATTACCAGGTCGGAACCGGGCAGCAGCAGTGCGGCCACGATCCAGAACGCTGCTGATGAGAAGTCGCCGGGCACGCGCACTCCTTGGGCTTCGGGCACCTGTCCGCCGCGCAGGCGTACGCAGTGCGCGCCTGCAGTGCTCAGGCGGGTTTCCAGTTCCACGCCAAAGGCTTGCAGCATGCGTTCGGTGTGGTCGCGCGAGAGGACAGGCTCGGTGATTTCGGTGATCCCCTGCGCGTTCAGCCCTGCCAGGAGCAAGCATGATTTCACCTGCGCGCTGGCGACGGGGGTTAGGTAACGAATGCCGCGCAGTGCGTCGCCCCGAATGCTCAGGGGCAGGCGCGTGGCGTCGGCTCTGCCGTCGATTTGGGCGCCCATTTGGCGCAGCGGCTCCACGATTCGGCGCATAGGGCGGCGGCGTAGCGAGGCATCGCCCGTCAGCACGCTGAAGATCGGCTGCGAGGCGAGCACACCCGCCATCAGGCGCGCCGTCGTCCCAGAGTTGCCCGCGTCCAGCACATCGGATGGCTCGTGCAGAAGCGTGCCGCCCACTCCTGTGATGCGCCAACGCGCCTCGCCCACACGCTCCGCCTGCGCGCCCAACTGCTGGGCAATCTGCAGTGTGCGTAGGCAATCGTCGGCTTCCAGAAAACCCTCAATCTCGGTCGTGCCCCGCGCCAGCAAACCCAAAATCACGGCGCGATGCGTAATAGACTTATCGCCAGGCGGGCGCCACACACCGCGCACGCGTTTGGCAGGGGTTATGCGCCAACTTTGCACAAGGGGCTATATACGCGCTTGGCGGGCAGTTTCCTGTTGATTGGGGCTTGTGCCTGCCCAAGGAGGTTAACGCGGGGGCTTGCGGACGACCCATCAGCGAAGATACCAACGCTCTAGAGGCATGCAATGGCAGGAATTACGCCCGCCCGCACGAATCGCCCAGCTATGGCAAAACGCGGCGTAATGGAAGTGTCGCTGATTTTCCCCGAAGGCGAAGTGATTCGCCGTTACTACAAGGGGCTCATTTACCTTGCAGCGCGCACTTGCTACAGCGAGAAAACGCCCCAGCAAATCTGGAGCGAATTCCTCGCCGATAAAACACCCCCCGAGCGGGTGCTGAAACTGATTGAGCATGTGATCGAATCGGGGCATCACAGCACGATTGAGCACATTAGCTTCACTTTCGCTATTTCGGGCGTGAGCCGTGCTCTGTCGCATCAGCTGGTGCGCCACCGCATCGGGGTCGCCTTCGATCAACAAAGCCAACGCTATGTGAAGTATAAAGAGCCCCAGTATGTGGTACCTCCCAGCATTGAGGCGAACCCCGACGCCCTGCGCGAGTTTGAACGCTTCCGCGATGTGAGCGAAGAAATCTACCACCGCTTTCTGGCGCAGGGCATCCCCGCAGAAGACGCCCGATTCGTGTTCCCCAATGCTGTGACGACCAACCTGATTATGACCGTGAACTTGCGCCAGCTGATGCACATGGCAGGATTGCGCTTGTGCACCTTAGCCCAGTGGGAGATTCGCCAGTTATTCAAGCTCATCCGCAAGGAACTGATGGCGGTAGACCCTTACTTTGGCAGGTTGCTGGTGCCTAAGTGTGTGCCGTTGGGCTACTGCGACGAGAAGCGCAACGAAGACGAACACTGCAAAATCCGCCCCCATAAGAACTCGGTGTTTCGCGTCTGGGAGTTGTACAAGCGCGGGCAGTTAGTGGAGCGCACCGCGGCAGCGACCGATGGGGGGTAAAATCCGGCGATGGCGTGGGATGGGGTGTCTGTGGAGGTACTGGCGTCGCTGGAACGCTACCGGTTACAGCCGCGCCGCACGCATGCAGCCGCCATTCGGGGCGAGCGACTTTCGCCCCGCAAGGGCCTTTCAATCGAGTTTGCCGATTATCGCCACTATGTGCCCGGCGACGACCTGCGCCATTTGGATTGGAATATCTTGGCGCGCCTTGACCGCGCCTATTTACGCACCTACCAAGACGAGCAAGAGTTGCCCGTGCATCTGGTGCTGGATTGTTCGGCATCCATGGCGTTTGGTGAGCCAACGAAGTTTGACGCGGCGCGCTCGCTAGCGGCGTGTTTGGGCTACATCGGCTTGATCTCGGGTGACGCGATCTATCCGACGGCGCTGCACCACCAGCCCTCGGAGGCACGCCCGCTGCGCGGGCGTGCGGCGTTCACGCGCCTTGTGGAGTGGCTGCGCACCCGCCAACCCGACGGCAGGCACTTGGCAGCGAGCCTCCAGCGGTTCGCCCACGCCAACTTGCCCACCGGGATGGTGTTTATCCTCACCGACGGCTTAGATGAACAGTTTCCTGACGCCCTGCGTGCGCTTAGCGGGCGGCGGCACGAGGTGGTGCTGCTACACATCCTCTCGGAAGCGGAGTTAGACCCCGACTTGGAGGGCGATCTGAGGCTTATTGACGCCGAAACGGGCGAGGCAATAGACATCACCGCCACCAGCGGCGTGCTGCAGGAGTATCAGCGCAGGCTCAAAGCCCACAACGAGGCAATCCAGCAAGCGTGTCGGCGCATCGGCGCGATGTATGTGCCCGTGCGCAACACACAGCCGCCACAAGCAGTAGTCATTCGCGAACTATACGCGCGGGGCGTAGTGGGCGTGTGAACAGCAAGTGGAGGGGCAACACAAGTACTCAGGTACAATCCTCTCTGCTATGAAAACCGAGCTACCCCGCTGGGACATGAGCGTGGTTTATCCCGGGCTCGACTCGCCCGAATATGAGCGCGATTTCAGGAGCCTTGTGCGCGCGATTGATGAGTTAGAAGGGCTGTTTGACGAAGCAGGTATCAACCGTACCGACACGCCTCTCAACCCCGACCTTGCCGCTGGCGTGATGGAGCGCGTTTTGCCCATCTACAACGCGCTCAACGATCAAGCGTGGACCCTGGGGGCGTATGTATATGCGTTCGTGAGCGTCGATTCGCGCGATGAGTATGCTCAGGCGCGCCTGAGCGAGCTGGAACGCCAATCGGTGCGGTTGGCAAAGCTGGGCACGCGCCTGACCGCGTGGGCTGGCTCGCAGGACGTGGAAGCACTTATAGAACGCTCAGAGCAAGCCAAGCAGCACGCCTACTGGCTGCGCCGCGCCCGCATCGCCGCCGAACACATGATGTCGCCCGCTGAGGAAGCCCTCGCCGCAGAAATGCAACTTACGGGGAGCAACGCGTGGAGCAAGTTCTACGGCAACTACACCTCGCAAATCCAAGTAGAAGCCGAAATCAAGGGCGAAAAGCAAACCCTCACGATGAGCATGCTGCGCAACTTAGCCTATGATCCCGACCGCGAGGTGCGCCGCGCTGCCTACGAAGCCGAACTGAAAGCGTGGGAACAGCATGCGATGCCCATCGCCAGCGCGCTGAACGCCATCAAAGGCGAAACAAACCTGCTAACGCGCAAGCGCGGCTGGGATAGCCCCCTGCACGCCTCACTGTTTCGCAACGCGATAGACGAAGCCACTCTAAACGCGATGCTGGAAGCAGCCTACGAAGCGTTCCCCGACTTCCGACGCTACCTGCACGCCAAGGCACGCTTGCTGGGCATTGAGCGATGCGCTTGGTACGATATCTTCGCCCCTGTGGGCAAGGAACCTCGCCGCTGGGAATACGACGAGGCAGCACAGTTTATCATCGAGCAGTTCGCAACCTACTCGCAGAAGCTTAGCGACTTCGCCCGCCGCGCGTTTGAAGAGCGCTGGATTGACGCCCCACCCCAACCAGGCAAGCGCGACGGCGCGTTCTGCATGCGCTTGCGTAAAGATGAATCGCGCATCCTCACCAACTACAAGCCTGCGTTCGGTGGCATGAGCACCCTCGCCCACGAACTGGGGCACGCCTACCACAATCTTTGCCTTGCAGAGCGTACCTACCTGCAGCGCCAAACCCCCATGACGCTTGCCGAAACCGCCAGCATCTTCTGCGAAACGATTATCCGCCAAGCCGCGTTGCGCGACGCCGATCGCGACGAGCAAATCGCCATCCTGGAAGCCTCGCTTCAGGGCGCATGCCAAGTGGTCGTGGACATCACGAGCCGCTTCCTCTTCGAAAAGACCGTGTTCGAGCGGCGCAACGAGCGCGAACTCAGTGCACGCGAGCTGTGCGAGATTATGCGCGATGCCCAACTCCAAACCTACGGCGACGGACTGGACGATAACGCCTTACATCCGTACATGTGGGCAGCCAAACCTCACTACTATGGCAGCGCGTTCTACAACTACCCGTATATGTTCGGCTTACTCTTTGGGCTGGGGCTGTACGCGCTTTACTTAGACGACCCCGACGGCTTCCGCGCCCGCTATGACGATCTACTCTCGCGCACCGGCATGGCGGACGCGCCCACCTTAGCCGCAGAGTTCGGGTTCGACCTGCGCACGCCCGCTTTCTGGCGCGGCGCCTTTGACACCATCCGTCGTGATATTGATCAGTTCGTGTCGTTGGCAACCCAAAGCTCTGCCTGATAGGTACAATATTTCCCGCTATGTACGAGCTGCCGAAGACCTACGACCCGCATCAGGTAGAGGAGCGGCGCTATCAGTGGTGGTTGGAGCGCGGCGATTTCGAGGCGACCATCGCCGACGACGGCAGACCTCGCTACTGCATCACAATTCCGCCCCCTAACATCACAGGTTCGCTGCACATGGGGCACGCGCTCAACAACGCCATCCACGATGTGCTGCTGCGCTGGAAGCGCATGCAGGGCTACAATGTGCTGTGCGTGCCCGGCACCGACCACGCGGGCATCGCCACTCAGAATGTGGTGGAACGCGAACTACGCAAAGAAGGGCTCACCCGCCATGATCTGGGGCGTGAAAAGTTTCTGGAGCGCGTTTGGCAGTGGCGCGAACAGTATGGCAACACCATCCTGATGCAGTTTCGCAAACTCGGCTGCTCGTACGACTGGCGCTATACCCGCTTCACCTTAGATCCTGAGTATGTGGATGCCGTGCTGGAGGTGTTCGTGCGTTGGTGGCAGGATGGGCACCTCTACATTGGCGAGCGCGTCATCAACTGGTGCCCCCGCTGTCGCACTGCCCTGTCGGACATTGAGCTGGAACAATCCGACGAACCGGGCAAACTGTATCACATCCGCTATCCGTTTGAGGATGGCGACGGCTATGTGGTGGTTGCCACCACGCGCCCCGAAACGATGCTGGGTGATGTGGCAGTCGCGGTGAACCCCGAAGACGCCCGCTACCAAGGGCTGATTGGCAAACATCTACGCCTGCCGCTGGTGGAACGCCGTATCCCGCTGATTGCCGACCCCTACCCCGACCCTGCCTTCGGCACGGGCGCCGTCAAAGTCACCCCCGCCCACGACCCGAACGACTTCGAAATCGGGCAGCGGCACAACCTGCCCCGCCCCGTGATTATGGATTTGGACGGCAAAATTGACACCCAAGCCCTGCGCGACAGCCTCAACGCCCACGACAACCCCTACCTGCAAAAATATCACGGCTTAGACCGCTACGAAGCACGCCAGCAAATCGTGCACGACCTCCAAGAGGGCGGCTACCTGGAGAAAGTGGAAGACTACACCGTGCCCTTAGCACGCTGCGAACGCTGCCACACCGTCATCGAGCCGCTGCTAAGCGAACAGTGGTTCTGCCGCATGCACGAGATTGCGCAACCCGCGATTGAAGTCGTCAAGCAGGGCAAAATCCGCTTCCTGCCCGAACGCTACAAAGAGATGTACCTCCACTGGATGGAGAACATCCGCGACTGGTGCATCTCACGCCAACTCTGGTGGGGGCATCAGATCCCCGCATGGTACTGCATGGATTGTCACCCTGAAAACTTCGGAGAACAGGGCGAGATTCTCAAGCGTGAAGACCCGATTGTGCAAAAAACCGCGCCAGAGCGGTGCCCACGCTGCGGCAGCACGCGCCTCGTACGCGACCCCGATGTGCTGGATACCTGGTTCTCCTCCGCGATCTGGCCCCACACCGTGCTGGGCTGGCCCCGCGACACAGAAGAACTGCGCCTGTTCTACCCCACGGATGTGCTGATCACCGCACAAGAGATTCTCTATCTATGGGTGGCGCGGATGATTATGACGGGGCTGTACTTCAAGGGCGACATTCCGTTCCGCGATGTGTACATCCACGCGACTGTGCTCAACAAAGAGGGCAAGCGGATGTCGAAGTCGCTGGGCACCGGGATTGACCCGTTGGAGCTGATTGATAAGTATGGTGCCGACGCGCTGCGCTGGTCGCTGCTGCAGCAGGCAGGCATGCAGCAATCGATTCGCTTCTATGAAGAGCGCGTGGTGAGCGCGCGCAACTTTGCGAACAAGGTGTGGAACGCCACCCGCTTCGTGTTGATGCACTTGGAAGGCGCCGACCTGAATGCTTTGCGTCAGCAAGGGGCGCAACCTGCCGACGCGCTCGATCGCTGGGTGCTCAGCCGCTTGCAACGCGCCACGCAAGCCGTTCACAACGCCCTCGCCAGCTACCAGTTCGACGACGGCGCAAACGCCCTGTACGAGTTTATCTGGAGCGAGGTGTGCGATTGGTATATCGAGGCATGCAAACCGCGCCTGCAAGACCCTACCCGACGCGAGCAAACTCAAGCAATGCTCCTATACCTGTTCGATCAGCTATTGCGCCTGTTGCATCCTTACATGCCTCACATCACGGAAGAATTGTGGCAAGCGATTGGCGCAACGGAGCACGAACCAGCACTGATCAAGGCGCAGTTTCCAGTGGCTAACCTCGCCCTCATAGACGAAGCCGCCGAGGCAGAAATCGCGCAGGTATTTGAGGTGATTCGCGCCATTCGCAACCTGCGGGCGGAGGTGAAAATCACGCCGGGGGCACAAATCCCCGCCGTGTGGGTGAATCCTACCGACGCCGAGAGCGCAGAACGCCTGCAACGTCACGCGGCGATGATTGGGCACTTGGCGTGGTGCGCTGAGGTGCACTTCGGGCAGCCCGCCGAACGCGCCTTGATGAACCCCGCCAGCGCGGCAGAGGTTTACCTGCCCATCGCAGGATTGGTTGATGTCGCCCGCGAACGCGAGCGACTACAAAAGGAACTGGCAAAATTGGAAGCCGAAATCAAGCAAGTGCAAGCCCGCTTGCGCAACCCGCAGTTCGTAGAGCGCGCCAAGCCCGAAGTGGTGCAAGAAACCCGCCAACAAGAGCGCGATTTGTTGGACAAGCATTCACGGCTGAAAGCACGGTTAGAACAATTGGGCGATTAGTCGTCAAACGGGGCGGCTGCTTGCCTCGGTTTACGCCTGTTGCGCCGTGTTAGGCGCGCCTCCGCGAGCCCTCGCACACAGGTTTTAGTGATTTCGGTAAGTCGCTAACGCC
>JAUQOS010000067.1 GCA_030550775.1 Armatimonadota bacterium | reverse complement strand
CGTGGGAGCTGATTCGCCCTGTGCCTGAGCCTGCCAGCCTGATTGCGCTGGGCACCGCGTTGACAGGGCTTGTTGGGCTGCGTCGCCGCGCCCGACGCTAAGCCACGCTAGTCGCACATTGTACAGCCCTCGCTGCTGCAGGCAGCGGGGGCTATTCGCTATCAAGATTATCGCCCGTGCGAAACAAAGGGTCTAGCACTTCCGCATACTGATGTTCAATCGCGGCGAAGGTTAAATCAAGGGCAAGCGTCCAAAGGAGCATCACCGCCTTTTCAGGGGGCAGCTCTAGCACATCCACGAAAAACTCTTTCATTACCTCCTCATAGGTGCGAGCGTTTTCGACGGGCATCTCATAGCGGTCGCTATGACGACGCTGCTCTTGCCATGCCTCCTGCTGCAAGCGGTCTAAGAACTCGCGGACATTGGCGGGTGTGGCGTTGCGCAGCTTGGGACCGAACTCGGCTTCCACGAGTTGCTTGAACTCCTCCAGTCGCACGGACGCACCTCTGCGCAGATTGTACCATGCAGGCAACCAAGCACAGATCGATAAATAAATTATCCTGCAGATGGTCGGCAACTACCTGTGGATGTTTGTGCTCCTGTTGCTATTGGGCTATGGCTTGCGGCGCAGGGGCGTATTCACGGATGAGTCGGTAGTGTGGCTGGCGCGGCTGGTTGCACTGGCGCCTCTGCCCGCATTGGTAGTTAGCCTGTTGGCAAAGGCATCGTTTTCGTTGGCGTTGTTGGGCGCGTGGCTGGTGGGACTACTGTCGGTGTGGCTGGGAATGGGGTTAGCGTGGCTTTTGGGGGGCATACTGCGCCTCGCGCCAACCACGCGCGCTGTGCTAATTGTGCAGGGGAGCGTCAGCAACACGGGTTTTTTGGGCACGCCCCTCATCGCTTCGCTTTATCAGCACGAGCCGACCCTGATTGCTGCCGCTATAACCTACGACATGGGCGTAACGAGCTTGATGATTCACTTGGTAGGCGTGCGCTTGTTGATGCACTCCGGCACTGCACGAGGTGTTGCCGATGGCGTTCACGGGCTGAAACGGCTCGCGCAGCTACCTGTGTTCTGGGCGACGCTGGTGGGCTACGGACTGATGCTGATGCAGCTGCGCCTGCCAGAGCCAGTGCTGTTCACCTTGGAGAAGCTGGGGCAGACCACCACGCCCTTGGTGCTGCTGACGATGGGCGGCATGCTGCGCGGGCAGGTGTTGGGCAGGCGTTGGAAGGCGGTAGCGCTGATTGTTGCATTCAAAACGCTAGTGATGCCCATGTTGATGTGGGGGTTGTTGCACCTCACGGGTATGCCAGATTTTGTTGCGCGTGCGTTGTTGCTGCAAAGCGCGATGCCCACGGTGATGGTCAGTGCGGTGTACGCCGCCGCATTCAAAGTAGAGCCTGAGTTGGCGTCGGCTGTGGTGGTGGTTTCCACCGTTGTATCGTTGGCACTGCTGCCCGCGTGGATGCGTGTGTTTTAGCCTGTCCGTAATCGTCCGTCGTTCATACTTGCGCAAGTGTTTCATTTAGGAGGTAGCGATGAAAGGATTAGCCGCTTTTCGCGCCTTGAGCGCGCTCAGCTTGGTATTTGCTGCCGTTGCTATCAGCGCGGCACAAACGCAGTTAGTATTCTGAAACTTCAACGAGCCGAACCCATTAGACGACAATGCGACGCTGGCTGCCGATGGTGGCGTGTTCGCCGCACAAGCGCAGCTTGCGATAGCCCTGGCGGAGTTTCGCTTCAACAACAACACGGGCTTTCGTGGCTCGCCTGCTGATCCAAACAACCAAGATCACCCCCAACACTCCCAACTTGGGGGCGTCAGACCACCCAGTACCCTGCGCTAAAAACTCGGGGCAGGCAGGTATCGTGGTGAGCGTGCCCACCACAGGATGCAAAGACATTGTTATCAAGTTCGATGTGCGCTGGAGCAACACCTCATCCAAATACCGTGCTGTGGAGTACACCACAGATGGTGGTATAAACTGGAACCAAGTGCGTGTGCTGGAAGCCAAGCGCGGCGACCGCTGGCATAGCGAACCTAACTCTAACGGCTACGGCGAGCCGGGACTTGGACAGCGACGCCGATAACAAACCGCAATTTGCCTTTCGTGGGGTGACGGTGGTTGACCCCGTGACAAATCAGTACGCTGCGGCAGAACCCGGTCGCAGCTATGATATTTGCAGCACCCTCCGCTACGACCTGATTGAGGTTGTAGGTACGGAGATCGGTGGCGGCATTGACGGCGATGTGAACGGCGATGGCTGTGTGAACGACTCTGAACTTGTTGGTTGGGCTGTTCAATTTCGGCCATGAAGGCTCTGGCGTGCAAGGTGATGTGAATCGCGACGGCGTTGTCAACGATTCTGACCTGCTGGTGGTGCTGTTTAACTTCGGTCAGGGCTGCTGAGGTTGAGTTAGGTGTCGGCTTACAAAACAGTAAGGGCGCAGAGACGACCTCTGCGCCCTATTTCGTTGCGCCGCTCGTCGGCGGGTTTGCCCTGTGGGGCGTTTACTGCAGCGCCGCGGTGGTGAGGTCGCTCTCACCCGCGGGCGGTAGGTCTTCGCCCTTGACGAACACGATTTCGTTATTCTCGTTCAAGCGGGCGATGATGGTATCGCCCTCTTCGAACCGCCCCAACAGTAACTGCTCCGACAGCGGGTCTTCGATGAGTTGTTGCACCACGCGGCGCAGCGGGCGCGCACCGTAGTTCGGGTCGTAGCCCTTTTGTGCCAGCAGCTCTTTCACGGGTTGTTCGAGCACCAGTTTCATGCGGTGAGCTGCCAGCTGCTCTTGCACGCGCCCGACCATCAAATCCACAATCTGCAGGATCTCGTTGCGCGTGAGCGGGTGGAACACAATCACCTCGTCCACGCGGTTGAGGAACTCAGGGCGGAAGAGCTTTTTCATCTCTTCCAGAATGCGATTCTTCATCGCTTCGTAGGCGCGCGGGTCTTCGGGGTTGGTCTGTTTATCGCGGCGGAGCCCAATGCCCGCCTCTTCTATGACCGAGCGCACGCCCACATTGCTGGTCATAATGATAATCGTGTTGCGGAAGTCGACCACATGCCCTTGCGAGTCGGTCAGGCGCCCATCTTCCATCACCTGCAGCAGCAGATTGAACACATCGGGGTGCGCCTTTTCGATCTCGTCGAACAGCACGACGCTGTAGGGCTGGCGTCGCACGGCTTCGGTGAGCACGCCGCCTTCCTCATAGCCCACATAGCCAGGCGGGGCGCCAATAAGCCGCGAGACATTGAAGCGATCCATGTACTCGCTCATGTCGATGCGGATGAGGTTGTTCTCGTTGTCGAACAGGTAGGCGGCTAAGGCGCGTGCCAGCTCGGTTTTGCCCACGCCAGTGGGTCCAAGGAAGATAAAGGTGCCCATCGGGCGTTTCGGGTCTTTCAGACCGGAGCGGGCGCGGCGCAGGGCGCGTGCCACCGCGGAGACCGCCTCGTGTTGCCCGATGACGCGCCGATGGAGTTCTTCTTCGATGTGGAGCAGTTTCTGGGTTTCGCTTTCCACAAGGCGTGCCACAGGGATGCCCGTCCAGCTTTGCACGATGTGCGCCACATCTTGGTCAGTGACCAAGGTGGTCATTTCTTGGCGGGCGGCTTGCCACTCTTCTTCCATCGCTTCGATGCGCTCTTGCAGGGCGACTTTGCGGCTTTCAAGCTCTTCGGCGCGTTCATAGTCGCCTTGCTGGCGGGCGCTGGAGATTTCTTTCTGGAGCATCTCCAGTTCGCCTTTGGCTTTGCGCAGCTCCAGCGGTGGCAGGGTTTGCTGGAGTTTCACCCGCGAGGCGGCTTCGTCAATTAGGTCAATTGCCTTGTCGGGCAGGTAGCGGTCGGTGATGTAGCGGCTGGAGAGTTTGACCGCCGCCTCGATGGCGCTGTCGGTGATGATGACGCGGTGGTGTGCCTCGTAGCGATCGCGCAGCCCTTTGAGGATTTGGATGGCTTCCTCTACGGATGGCTCGCGCACTTGCACGGGTTGGAAGCGTCGCTCAAGGGCGGCGTCGCGCTCGATGTATTTGCGGTATTCGTCTTGGGTGGTGGCGCCGACGCACTGCAGTTCGCCGCGCGCCAGCGCGGGCTTCATGATGTTAGATGCGTCGATTGCGCCTTCGGCGGCGCCTGCGCCAATCACTGTGTGCAGCTCGTCAATAAACAGGATGACCTCGCCTTGGGCTTTGCGCACTTCCTCCAGGACGCGCTTCATGCGCTCTTCGAACTCACCGCGATATTTGGTGCCTGCAACCAGTCCAGCGAGATCGAGCGAGACGATGCGCTTGTTGCGCAGTTGCTCGGGCACATCGCCTTGCACGATGCGCTGTGCCAAGCCTTCTACGATGGCAGTTTTACCCACGCCAGGTGGCCCGACCAGCACAGGGTTGTTCTTGGTGCGGCGTGCCAAGATCTGCATTACGCGCTCGACCTCGTTGTGGCGTCCGATAACGGGATCGAGCTTGCCTTGGCGCGCCATTTCGGTCAGGTCGCGCCCGAACTCGTCTAAGGTGGGTGTACGCGAGCGTTGTGGGCGCGACGGCGGAGATTGCCCTTCGTGTTCTTGCAGGTTCATCACTTCGCGGCGGGCGCGGTCGAGGTCAACGCCGAGCTTGTGCAGCACGCGGGCAGCCAAGCCCTCACCCTCGCGGATCAAGCCCAACAGCAGGTGTTCGGTGCCGATGTAGTTGTTATTGAGTTGCCGTGCTTCGTCGTAAGCAAGGTCAATCACGCGCTTGGCGCGCGAGGTTAGTTGCATTTCAGCGCCGTAGCGGGCTTCGCCGCGGGTAGCGTAGCGCTCAATCTCCGCGCGAATCCGCTGCGGGCTTACCCCCAACCGATCCAAAATCCGCACAGCGACGCTATCGGTCTCGCGAACCAACCCCAGCAGCAGGTGCTCCGTGCTGACTTGGGTCTCGCCGAGCCGTTGCGCTTCTTCCTGTGCGTAAAAAATCACTTTCCGAGCGCGGTCTGTAAAGCGTTGCCACATCATGCTCGACCCTCCAACGCAGATAAATAATCCGTTGAAACACGCGTTGCTCGATAGAGTGTTTCCATAAAACCTCCTGTAATTCGCGGGGGAGTGCCCACTGGCTTATTATCGGCAACAGGGCATCTACTCTCCCCGCCTATATTGTAGCACAAACAGGGGGTGTCGATTCAAGTGGGCACGGGATGTGCCCGTTGCCCCTGATTATCACTCAGCCCAAGTTGCTACCTCTGTGGGATTCCTCGCCTTCGGCTCGGAATGACACATTCCTGACCGCCAAGTACACTTTCATTCCGAGCGCAGCGAGGAATCTCAGAATAATCCTTGCAAAGATTCCTCGCCTTCGACTCGGAACGACAGCGCTGGGACGCCGAGAGTGTTTTGTCACCCCGAGCGAAGTGAGGGGTAACGCTGTCATTCCGAGCGTGGCGAGGAATCTCGGGTACTCAAGACGGATGGGCGGCAATCCGGCGGATCAGCGAACTGCATAAGTTTGGCGACGCTTCCGTTGGGTAGCGGAATTTCGGAGGCGTTGCGGTTTAAGTAGCGTGCCAGCGCGCCGCGTAGCCCTTTGCTCCACGGGTTGCGTGGGTCGTCGGTGAGTACCACGATGAGGTAGTCGCGCGCGCGGGTGAGCGCAACATAAAGCTTACGCAGCGACTCGGCTTGCTCGCGTTGTTCGGCACGTTCCAGCAGGTAGCGTAGAGGCAGCGATTCGTAAGGGGTGGGCTGCTCTGGGCGTAGCACCTGCAGGGCGATGACACCCACTTGGGTGTCAATTTCCATTTTCACCTCGCGTGGGCGCGGACGAAACGCGGTATCCACCACAAACACCACAGGAAACTCCAGCCCCTTGGCGCCGTGCACGGTGTAAAAGCGCACCACATTGGCGCTTTCCTCGTAAGTTGGAGCGTTGCCCTCGCTTTGCTCCACGCGGGTGGTCAGCTCCAGCTGTTCCGCGAACTCGTGGGGCGCGGTGGTGGGCTGATCCAATGCCATCTGAAGCAGTTTGCGCACATTTGCAACGGCTTGCCTGCCCGGCTCGCCCGTGCTCAACAGTTTGGCTTCGTAGTAGCTGGCTTCCAACGCCCGTGCGATGAGGGTACCGACACTCCATTCGCCCACGCGCTGAGTGAGTGGCTCAAACCATTCGCAAAAGGTTTGCAGGCGTTCGGCATCAACAGGGTCTAACCCAGTTGTATCGCCGAGGCAAAACCGCACGGGCAGTTCGGTTTGCTCCGCTCGTAGCGCAAGGGTCATCAAGGCATCGGCACTGAGCCCCACAAACGGTGAGCGCAACACGCTAAGCAAGGCGAGATCATCTTCGGGGTTGGTGAGCGCGCTAAGCAGATTCACCAAGTCGCGCACCTCGTACTGTGCCCAGTAGCCACGCCCACCACCCACCACATAGTAAGGAACGCCCACTTCGCGGAACGCCTGCTCGAAGCGCGCTGTCCGTGTGAACTGGTGAAACAGTAGTGCGAAGTCGCCATAGCGGGCAGGGCGTTCCTCGCCTGTTTCAGGGTCGTGCACAATCAGGCTTTGGGTGACGACCCAGTGATGGATTTGGCTGGCGACCAGTTGTGCCTCTTGGGTGACGTTGGCTCGGAGGAGGCGCCACACTTGGACGCGCGGCTCCTCGGGCGAGGAGGTGTTGGGGCGCATCGGCTGCAGTACCAAAAACCGTTCGCCCCACAGGTGCCCAAACACCAGCTGCACAAACGCCAAAATGTCGGGGTGCGAGCGGAAGTTCGCCTGTAGGAGCACCACGCGCCCGCCGTTTGTGTGCACCTGCTGCTGCCAGCCTTCAAACACGCGCGGATCGGCGTGGCGAAAGCCGTAGATGGATTGCTGGGTGTCGCCTACAACCATCAGGTTGCCCCCCGCCGACAGAATGTCAATAATCTGCGCTTGCAAGCCGTCGATATCTTGGGTTTCATCAACCAGCGTGTAGGCGAACAGGCGCTGGTAGCGGCGGCGCACAGTGGCTGAGCGGCGCAACATCTCCAGGGCGCGAATTTGCATATCATCAAAGTCAAGCACGCCTTGCTGCGATTTGAGCATCTCGTAAGTATCTAAGTAAGCGATGGTGAGTTGGAGTAGGGCGAGGGCAATTTCGCGGGCGCGCGCTTCGAGGTCGCGGTCAAAACCTCCGATGAGGCTTTCTAAGTGGGCGCGGGCGGCAGGGTTGTTATAGGCGAGCGCAGCCACGATGCTACGCAAGTTGTCCAGCGTGGTGAGCGCAATATCGCCAGAGGTGTCCATAGCGGGTGTTCGGGGGGCAGTGTTCAGATGGGCTTGCGCGGCTTGACGCAAATAGTAAGTTGCCAACGCCTCCGCGCTGGGGTAGTGTTGTGCCCAACGGCGCAGGTCGTCCGCTGTTAGCCCCTGATGGCGCGTCGTCTCAGCAACTTTGTCCACCAGCGCAAATAGTGCTTGCAGCGGGTCGCCACGCGTGCTATCCAAATTCAGGTAATCGCCGATAAGATCTATCAAAGGATCGGTCTCGAAGTCGCGTGGTTGCTTGAGCAGCTCAGCTAAGGCGCGGTGGAACGCCTCGCGTTTGAGATGGTTTGCGGCAGGTTTGGGTAGCACGCTGGGCTCTGGGTCTATGCCCGCCTCGAACGGGTTTTCTTGCAAAAGCCGACGGCACAGGGCGTGCACGGTGTGGATATACGCGCTTTCGATGCGAGTGCGTGCTTCGCGCAAGCCCCGCGCTTCCAACTTGCGGATGATGCGCGTTTTCATCTCGGCGGTAGCAGCGCGCGTGAAGGTGATAGTGAGGATGCGCTCGGGCGGAACCCCACGCTCAGCGACCAAGTACGCGAACCGCTCGGTGAGCACACCCGTTTTGCCCGAGCCTGCCCCTGCAACCACTGCCAACAGCCCATCGCCGTGCTCTATCGCGGCGCGCTGTTCAGGCGTCCAACGCATCGGCTCACCTGATGGCTTGGTGTATCACGCAACTTTCTGCCTTACTCGCTCTCGCTAAAGAACAGATAGTTCCCGAGTGTGCGCACTACGCCTTTGCGTTCTCCTTGTACGGTGGCTTCGATGGTTGCTTCTGCCACTCGAAGCGTAGGGCGCGAAGCGGGCGGCTCAAACGGGCGGATGTACTCCAGCGCTTCTTCAGGGGTCTCAGCAATCACCCAATAGTTGGCAAAGTAGCCGATTGGCGTTTGCAGCCCTTCCACAGGCTCGTGCCAAACGCCCTCCACAAGGATGTGCCACAGTGGAGTGGGGCGGTCTGCGATAGGGTTGCCCGCGCGCATCAGGTGGATTGCATCTGGGTTGGTTTTGTCGTGCCGAAGCGCTTGTTCGGCGTATTGTTGAGCGCGGGCAAGGTCGTTATCGCGTTGCCACGCGATGAGCCCCTTGAACGCGGCGACCATTCCATAGATGGTTTCTTGTAGGTCGGGGTTGGCTTCCGAGGCGGTCTGCTCGGCGACGGAAAGTGCCCGTTCGGCTTCCGTGTATCGCTGCAAGCGAATGAGGCTATAGGCGCGGCTACATTCCAGGTACGCGCGCGGCACAGCTTGCAGTGCCGCCAGTGCCTGCTCTAGCATCTGGAGGGCGGTGTCGTCGTCGCCCATCCGCTGATACACAATCGCCAAGTTGAGCAGGAAGCTGTCGCGTGGGGCGCCCTCACATGCCAGCCCCTGTCGGAAGGCGTCTATCGCTTCCGGGTAGCGCGCCAAGTCGGAAAGATAATGTCCCAGATACTCCCACAGGATCCAGAGGGTGGGGGCGACTTGTAGCCCTTGTTGCAGAGTATTGATGGCTCCTTCGGCATCTCCCATTTCCCACAAGGCGCGGGCTTCGTACTCAAAGCCCGCGGTGTGGCGCATTCGGAGCAGTTGGGCCGCAACTCGGCGCGCTTTGCGGAAGTCGAGTTCCGCAAGGGCGCGTTCGGCTTCCTCAATCAGCTGTTCGGGCGACGAACGAAAGCGCATCCGTGGCAGGAGTATACCCCGTTTAGGGAAATCCAGCCAGCGACTCGTCCATCACTTTCCAGCCTGCTTCTCGAAGCAACTCGCCTAGTTTGGTCTCCTTGCCAATGGTGCCGATAATGGTGCCAAACACTGGCTCGCGCCAGAACTGGTCGGTATCCCACACACGCTTGTAGACCTTGAACACCTCGCCCGATTCGGGGTCGCGGATGTAGGTTTGGTCGCTGAGCGCGTTTGCCCACGTGCGCGCCATTCGGCTGTTATCCTCGCGCATGCGCCCTACCATCTCCTGCACTTGCTTGTTGATCTCTTTAGTGGTCCTGGTAAATTGCTCGAATGCGGCTAATGACCACCCCACATCCACCTGGACGGAGCTGGCAATCCCCGCCGCGATGCTTTCGTACCACTCGCGCTTTGCCTTGGGCGCTTCCATCAGAACAAGGTATAGGTACACCTGGTTCAAAAGGCTGGCGGCAACAGGGTCGGGTTGTTGAGTGGTAGCGATTTGCAGCATGCCTTGTACGCTGCGCATCTTGTCGCCACTTTCGGCAGTAAGGGAAAGTTGCCAGCGTTTGTTATCGGCGACGCTGCCTGGCAGCGAGGGTGCCGATGAAGGCAGGTCTGGCTGCGGTGTGGTCCGACGATGTACTACGCGCCACTCGTTTCCCGTTTCTTTTTGCCAGAGCGCCAGCAGTAGCGCTTCGACCTCTTCGGGAGTGCGCAGCACAATAGGGGCTGCCATCGGTCCGCTCGCCCCGTTGTACATCAGCACAGACGAGCCGTTAGTCGTTCCCATGCTGGTGACGACATAGGTGATGAGCTTGACGGCATCCATCCGCAGCACGAACTCGGTGTGCTTGACTTCGTATCGGTAGAGATACATAGCCTCTTGGCGGAAGGGACCGCCTTCAACCGTGTAGCCTTCAGGCACATGTAGAGTGGCGATGGGCATGCCCAGCATGGGGTCGTGCAGCGTGTGTACTCTCCATTTCACACGCTGATTTGCAGGGAGGAACTCCAGAGAGCGGATCAGTTCGCCCATCTCCTTGCGCATGCTGGCAGGCGCATCCTCTGGAAAGATGAACCACACAGTGAGCGCAAGTTTTTGTCCCTTGAGGACAAGCCCCACAAGGCTAAACCGCGTAGGTGCGGGAGTGAGACCCATAATCACATGTGGGTTGAGCGCGTAGGGGTAACCTAGCCCCTCGCCTACCACCTGAATGCCCTGAGGGATGGTGCGGTATGCCAAGCGTGGTTGCTCCAGTTGGATGGTGCGCAATGTGCGGATGAACTTTTGCGCTACCTCCTTGAGGCTCTGCTCGTAGGGCGTGGCGCCCACCACAATAAAGTTATGGTCTTTGCGAAATACGGGCAGCCCGCCAATGATGCTAACGCCCCATCCCTCAGGCAGGCGCACTTTGAAACCGTGAAGGCGATCAACCCACACGGAGTTGCTGGTTTGCGCGAGCGCCATGCCAACTGCGCCTGTAAGCAGGACAACCGCCAGCGTCTTTCTGAGCATGGAGCACACCTCGCTACCTCTACATACACTTGGGCGGCGCAATTTGTTAGGCAGTTTCAGTCGTTGCGGAACAAACTGCCAACAAACCAACCGACGCCCATGCCCAGCAGCGGCAGCGCGTTCATAAAGTCGATTCGCAGGAACAGCCAATCGGCGAAATCCAAGTAGCCCTTCAGGACAAGCGTGGCGTCAAATAGGCAGCGGAAGCCCGTGTAAGCCAGCGCGAACCCCAATGCGGAGGTGTTCAGCTCGCCGCGCGTGGCAACCCACGCGATCATCAGAAAGACCCCATATCCCAAAAATGCTGCGACGGGATTTGCCAGCAGCCCGTGCAGCAGTATCAACAGCAGCAAGTCGCGGTACGCGCCGATGTCTTCCAGCTTCTCGCTGAGGTAGGAGTTCGGCAGCCAGATGCCAATGAAAAAGAGGGTCGCCAAGTTGCTCCACAGCCCCCATTCAGGACGCCACAGCAGGAAAATCATGTTCAGCACAGCGAGCGTCATCGCGACGCCGAAGAATCGCTCCAGCCGTGCCCCCAACGTGTAGCCCGTGCTGACTTCATAGAGCCATTTGACCTGTTTTGCCTCTTCGGCAGCCTGATACAGAGGGTTCTGCGGCATTATCGCTCACCTCCAGCAGCAGTGTTAAGGCGCATCGTATTGAGTATCTGCTCAAAGATAGCTTGATACTCCTCGAATCGATGAGGTGGGCAGTAGGCGATGGCGTGCAACGCCTCAGTCTGCGACACGGGCACCGTGATGAGAAAGCCGCGCACGGGCACATCAATCAGCGGCACCCAATGCGTGAGCCTACATTCGTAGTCGGTGCGCAGCCCGTAGACACCTTGAAGCCAGATGGGGCGCTGCTTGGTCTCTCTGAAGTTGCTCAGCGCTTTGCTCAGGTTTTGCAGTTGAGTGGCGTGCACACGAGTAAGCAGCCGCGCGTTGCCGCGCTCGCCGCTCATCGCTGGTTCTTCGCCTGAAAGCAACATGTCAGTGCGTACCGTAACCAACGCCAGTTTGAGGCTACTGCGCACGCCCCGCGCTATGCGCACGGCATCAATCAGCTGGATGGGGCTGTTGGGGTCGTTCATACCCATTTGGGTCAGCGCGTCGCGGTGCACGCGGAAGCCTGCGGGCACTTTGAGGCTAAACCGACCTTGCTGCACAGCAACCGTCGCGTTCGCAGGGAGAGTGTACTCGCGTCGCGGATTGGAAGCCACGATCAGCAAGGTGCCTGCGCCCAACGATGAAGCAATCCACAAAAATCGGTAGACCCACAACATACTACCATCTCCTTGCTCACTTAGATTGATCGTGTACAACGTGGGTTCCTGCGTAGAGTTTTCCATGCTGGAGGAGTTATTTCAACAGCAAAGAGTTTGTCGGCAGGTTATTCGCGTTGCTGCACTAAGCGAATACCCCGTCTGAGCAAGGTACACTGCCAGAGTTCCACCATGCGCCTCTTGAGG
>JAUQOS010000066.1 GCA_030550775.1 Armatimonadota bacterium | reverse complement strand
CGTCGAACTGGGGCAGGGCTTGCATCCCGACGCCCTCGCGCCAGATAAACGCCCGTCGCTGCCCGAACGCGCCGCTGACGCCGACGACCGTGCGCCCATCCGCCGACACGCCCCACGCCGCGCTGCCCGACCCTGCCGCCAAGCTGCCCAGCCATACGATGCGCTGAGCGCATCCTGTGCTCATCACTGCCAACACTATAATCAAGCCAAGAACACCTTTCATAGAGGACCTCCACGCTGGTAAGTGCACACCAAAAGATATTGTGTACCAGTCGCCGAATACGTCGAAGCTCCTCGAGCCGCTCGGGATGACAGCTCGGAATGACAGCATCGTTTACCGTCGAGCAGACCTGTCATTCCGAGCCGCAGGCGAGGTATCTTCTGTTTTTACTGCGTTGCTCCTATGCGCTTACTGAGTTCGGCGGCGCAGTCCCATCAGCCCTGCCAGCCCTGCGCCCAGTGCCAGTAGCGACGCCGGCTCTGGAATCAGCTCCTGCGAGAAACCAATGTTGTCAATGCCCACGTTCCAGTTCCCGCCGAAGCGAATCTCGATCACGCCGCCTTTGACCACATTTGGGTCAAAGTTGAACGTGTCCGCCGTGCTGCCGCTGATGGTGATATTCTGCTGCGTGAACACGGGGTTGCCGTCCACCAACACCTGCAGGAAGGGCAAAGGCTGGTTCGTGTTGGGCCAACCACCCATCTGAAAGCTGTGCAGGCGCACCCAGTAGCCCGGATCTGCCGTGAAGATAAACCGTGCGCCCTGGTTCGAAGGGCTGTGATAGGCGACATTCACCAGGTTAGCATAGTTGCTGCTCCAGAGAAACAGCGTGCCCAGCCGATTCCATGTGCCGTTCTGGTAGTCCGCGCTAAACATGCGTACCTGCACGTTGGGGGTTGCCCCGAAGGTCAGGTTGTAACCGCCGCGGTTTTGCGAGTCGAAGCCCGAGTCGTTCACGCGGTCAGCATAGTCGTCGGGAATAGAAGCCAGGTTCAGGTTCTCGAAGTCGATCACGGTTGCGTGGCTCAGCGCGAGAGTCAGCGCCACAGTTCCAAGAACGCCTGCAAAAGTCAGAGCGTATCGAGTCTTACCCATACCTGTACCCTCCATTTCGGTGTGTGCTATTATAAACGAAGGAACGTGACAGGTTTGTGACAAACTTAGGAAGCTGGCGGTTTTTGCGGGCGGTACACTGGCAAGAGATACACACGCAGCTCACACCGTCCACTCGTGCAACCGTTCCCGCACCTCTCACCTGCACAAGGGTACAACGCTTGGATCCAACTCGGCTGTCCCAGCGACCGATTTGGCTCCACCGACCGCCTTACCCCCCTCCGTAAGGTTCCCCCCGCTCCGCGAGGGGAACCGAAAAGCTCACTCGGTTCCCCCTACGCCGTAGGGGGGACCCGAAGGATGGGGTTCTTAGAAAACAGGGCTACTACGCTCAGGTTGAGAGAGAGCGTTGTACCCTTATCAGGCACTTCTCACCCCGTGTGATACGATGCTTAATCCCACGCCACCACAGGATGCTCCGCCGACGCACGACCCGCCAACTGCTCCAGCCATGCCACGACCGCCTCGGCTTTGACCGTGCCTTCCACGAACTGCCACGCCCACTACCACTGTCTGCCGCACAGTACTAACGCCCCATCACATTCACCCGCGACGGCTTGCCAGGTCGCTTCGGCACGCATACCGGCTGCTTCACCGCACACGCAGTGGAGGTCGGTTCGGCGGCTAAGGCTACATTCTGCTTCGTACACATGCCATAACTCCCACAAGTGCTGCACAGCCCCCTTTTGAGCCACGCCAAGTCGTGCTGCGCATCGGCGTACTCGTGCGGGTCAGGACGCTTGGCAGCCCCATACCGCGTGCGTCGCCACCCAAAGCCTGTCCGTCGCAGAAACCGACGAATCGTCTCGGTGCCTACGGTGACCCCATACTGCTGTCGCACGACTTCGGTGCCTAAAATGCAGAAAAACTCCAATGGCATACTCTATTTGAGACATTTTTCTACCGCAGAGAGTGTGCTCACCCTCTGCGGTTTTTTCTCAAGGGGGTAGGTGGCAACTTGGGTTATAATAAGTGCTGTATGCCAGCGATTGTGGTGGAACACCTGTCGAAAACCTACTACACCTACAAACGCCCGCCCGGCTTGTGGAACGCCGTCAAGAGCCTGTTCTACCGCGAGCGGCACGCGGTGCACGCAGTACGCGACATCTCGTTTACTATAGAAGAGGGCGAGCTGGTGGGCTTTCTGGGACCTAACGGCGCGGGTAAAACCACCACGCTTAAAATGCTGTCGGGAATCATCTACCCCACTTCGGGTACGGCGTACGTGTTGGGCTATGTGCCGTGGGAGCGACGCCCCGAAATGCAACGCCAAATTGCGCTGGTGATGGGGCAAAAAATGCAACTATGGTGGGATTTGCCCCCTTATGAGTCGTACATCCTGCTCAAGGAACTTTACGAGGTGCCCGACGACGCGTTTGAACGGCGCGTGCACGAGTTGGCGGAGATGCTGGAGATTCGCCATGTGCTCCATACGCAGGTGCGTCGTCTCTCGTTGGGCGAACGAATGAAATGTGAGTTGTTGGCTGCGCTGCTGCATCGCCCGCGCGTGCTGTTTTTAGACGAGCCAACCATCGGGCTGGATGTGGTGTCGCAAAAGCGCATCCGCGAGTTCCTAATGGAATACAATCGCCGCGAACGTACCACTATCCTGCTTACCAGCCATTACATGCAGGATGTGCAGGAGCTGGCGCAGCGCGTATTGATTATCCATCACGGACAGTTGATTTTTGATGACACTTTGCGTGCGCTGGTGGAACGCTACAGCCCTTCCAAAGCGCTGCACTTGAAGTTTGAGCGTCCCGTGCCAGCAGAGATGTTGAGCCGCTTCGGGCGCGTCGTGCGCACCGACGGGCTGGAAGCCGTACTGGAGGTACCACGCGAGCACGTAAGTCGGATTGCCAGTGAAGCTTTACAGGTGCTGCCCGTACACGATATCACTATTGAGGAAGTGGAGGTCGACGAGATTATTCGCGACATCTTTGCGGGCAAGCGTGAAGCGGTCGTTACCCCTTCGTAGGGCTATGCCTGCGTGTACAATTCCCACTTGATACGCGCCATCAAGTAGCTAAGCACTGACTCGGCGCCGCGGTTGAGGTTTACGCCCAGCGCATTCAAACCATCATACACTACGCCCGTTTCGGGGTCGTAAAGCGCAATCTGGTTGATGTTGTCGCCGTGATACCACATCAGTGCACGGGCAGCGTATTGCAAAAACGGCTTATACTGGTCAAATGCTTGCCAAGCGTCTAAATAAGCTTCTACGGTTGCGCCCGCACAAACTGGCTGTTGGTCAAACACGGCGCGTGTTCTGCCGCGCACATACCAGCCGTCGGTGCCCACAGGGTTGAAGTAGCCCGTTTCAGCAAAGGTTTCCTGCGCCAGGAACTCGAACGCCTCGCGAGCGATTTTGACCCACTGCGGGGTGCGGGTGCGCACGCCACACAGTAGGAGGGCTTGAGGCAGGCGCGGGTTTTCGTAGGTGAGAGACTCTTCGAACCAGCGCCAGTCAGGTTCGCGCGTGGCTTCATAGAGTTCCGCCAGTTCGCGTCCCCAGTGAAGCAGCCGCCCGTGATGGTTGTCAGCTAGCGCCATAAACGCCATCGCGCGTGGCCAGCGGATTAGGCGCGCGTGTTGCAGTGCGCTTTCCAGCAGGGGGCGTGCCCGCTGTGCCCACTCCGTGTCTGGCAGCAGCTGGATGAGCGTGTGCAACGCCCACACGGTGCGCCCGTGCGAGTCCTCGCTGCCCACTTCGTCTATCCAGTTGCCGTTGGCATCGCGGAAGTTGTGAAACCGCCCATTGTCAAGGCGCGCAGCTTCAATGTAGTTGAGACAAACCTCAATCAAGCGTTGTGGAAAGTCGGGTGCGGGCAGCTCCAGCCATTCAGGTTGGCGCGGCGCAAGCCGATAGAGCCACGCGCCCACAATCATGCCACGCGCTTGGTCATCGATAGAGAAGCCGTATTCCACCCACGGCTCTGCATAGCGCGTATGCTGCCAGATCCCCAGCGGCGTGAGCAGATGCTGCAGGTGGTTCAGCCTCACCTTCGGCAACGACAAGTGCATACGCCCATAATTCTACCCGCTTGGCAAGGTGCCCCTGACAGCGCCTGCAGCACTCATACACGCCACAAGGGTGTTCACCAACCGCCCTGCCGCAGGCAGGAACAGTGCCACCTGTGGCGAACCAAGCGCGGGGCACGAAGCCCACGCAAGAACGAACGGAGGCGCACTATGAACAAAGTGCGATTAGGACTTATTGGTAGTGGCGGCATGGCACGCCATCATATCAATGTGCTGCAAGGAGTTAGCGAAGCGGAATTGGTGGCGATTACTGAACCCGACCCCAACCAACGCAACGCCACCACCGAACGGTTCCCCCACCTGCAAAAAGTGCCGTTTTTCGACGACTATCGTGAAATGCTGGAGAAAGCCGAGCTTGACGGCGTGATCATCGTGACCCCTCACACGCTGCACTTTGAGCAGGCGATGGCGGCGCTGGATAAAGGGCTGCACGTAATGATCGAAAAACCGATGGTGTGTACGCTGGAGCACGCGCGTATTTTGGTGCGGCGCTTTCGCGAAACAGGCAAGGTGGGGCTGGTGGCGTACCAACGCCATTACATTCCCGTGTACCGCTATATCTATGAGGGCATTCGGCGTGGCGAGATTGGCGAGGTGCACTTTGTACAAGCCATCAACTTGCAAAACTGGATGCGCAGCACCGCCAACACTTGGCGTCAAGACCCCGCACTCTCGGGCGGCGGACAAATCAATGACACGGGCTCGCACCTTGTGGACTTCCTCACATGGATTGTGCCCGCCCCCGCCACCAAGGTAAGCGCATATATGCAATACTTCGACCGCCAAGTGGACATCAACTCGGCATTAGCGTTTGAGTTCGCCAACGGCACGATTGGCAACCTTTCCATTATTGGCAGCACGACCGTCGGTTGGCACGAGGAGATTACCGTCGTCGGCAGCGAGGCAAGCTACCTCATCCGTTATGACCAGCTGGAGATTTGCGATGCGCACGGCAATCGCTATCGCCACGAGCAGCTGCCGCCTGGCTCGCAACCTGTGATCAACTTTGTAAACGCCATCTTGGGGCGCGAGGAGGTGCAGTCCAAGCCCGAGGATGGGTTGCGCGTGATTGCCTTCACGGAGGCAGCGTGGCAATCGGCGCGGCAAGGCGGGGTGCCTGTGCCCGTGCCGTCGCTGGAGGTGTAGAGGCTCACTCGGGTGGATAGAAAGCGTTGCGGTAGAGGCGCACCTGCGGGGGTAGTACAGTCATATCAACCACTGCCACATCAAAGCGGCACTCGCGGAAAGTAAGGTTCGGGTGGGCGTCGAGGAACAGTTCGGCAAGGCGAGCAAGCTGCGCTTGCTTGCGGGCATCAATGCTCTCCTCAGGTGCGCCAAAGGTGTGCGTGCGACGCGTTTTGACTTCCACAAACACCAGCGTGTCGCCGTCTAAAGCGACGATATCGAGCTCGCCCGCGCGCGTGCGCCAATTGCACGCCAGCACGTGATAGCCCAGCGCCTGCAGGTGTTGCGCTGCCATTGCCTCGCCCCGACGCCCCAACCGCGTTCGGCTCATTCACCCACCAAGCCGAAGTTGAACAACACCATCAGCAAATCGGCATCGTTCACCACGCCGTCGCCGTTTAGGTCTACCGACGCGTTGCTCGCGCCAAAGTTGAAGAGCACCAGCAGCAGGTCGGCGTCATTGATCACATTGTCGCCGTTGACATCGCCGGGGATGAGCACCAAGTTCAAGTTGCTCACGCCCGGGTAGCGCATGCGCGCGTTGGGTACACGCTTGTAAAGAGTGCCCTGTGCGCGCACGGCAAGGTCAAAGTAGCCCAAGCGATTGAAGAAGCTCACTTGGAAGGTGCGATTGGCGTCTAAGGTGCCGTTGGCAGTGGCAACCGGCGAACCGCCGCCCAGCGGGCGCAGTTGCACTTCCACCGCACGCCCGTTGTAGCTGCCCGCATAGCCCACAATCAGTACCTGCCCACGCACAGGCACCGTGAGCGCCTTCTCTACTGATGCCCGGAGGTTGATAATGCCATGTGCAACGTAACTCACAGGTGTGGCGGTGCTCTCAATAAGTTCGCGCACCGCTTCAGCCCGCGCACGCGAGCGATCGGTAGGTCCATCCGCCACCAACGCGTAGAGCATCGCGGCTTGCGCCGTTACAAATGGGGCAGCGTATGAAGTGGCTCCTTGAGTATGGCGCCCATAGCTGTTGTTAGAGGCGTTAGTGGTGGAATACACATCGCCACTGGGCGCTGCAACATCAACCCAACTGCCGAAAGTAGATTGAGCGGATTTTGTGCCATCAAGATTGCACGCGGCAACCGCAATACACACAGGATACCACGCGGGGTAAAAGGGGTTCGTGTTGTTTTCGTTACCTGCCGCCGCTACCACGACCACACCCGCGTTCCACGCTGCGTTTAGCGCATCGCGCACAAGGTCCCACGCAGGCGCGTAATAACGACTGCCGAAACTGAGATTCATTACGTGGGCCCCCTGAGCCACTGCGTAGCCAATACCATCCAACATGTCGCCGAGGTAGCCAGAACCAGAGTCGCGGAACACCTTCACAGGCAGGATTTTGCCGTGCGGAGCCACCGCTGCCACGCCGCGGCTGTTGTTGGTCACAGCGCCGGCGATGCCCGTCACGAAAGTACCGTGTCCAAATGGATCGTCGGGCACGGCGTCGCGGTTGCCGTCAGCGTCGCCACCGAAGTCATAGCCTGGCAGCAGGCGGTCTTGCAGGTCTAAGTGGTCTAATCGGGCGCCCGTGTCTAGGATTGCCATAATGAACCGGTCGTCGCCGCGCCACAGAGCCCATGCTTGGGGCGCGCCAATGTACGGCAGTGCGGGCTGCTGTGGATAGAGCGGGTCGTTGGGCGTCCAATTTGCCAGCTCAATGCGCCAGTTGGCGTCTGCCACCTCAAACCAGCCCGATTGACGCAGTTGCGCGGCAATCTGCAACGCATTCGCGTAGGGGCTGAACTGCCACAGTTCGTAGTCAAAATACTCACCGCGGCGCACCAGTTGTGCACCAGCCACACGACGCAGCCATGCACGCTGCTCAGGCGAGACCTCAGAGCGAAAACGCACAATCACTTGACCCGGAGCATAGTCCTCGTTCAACTTCTCTAAACTCAGGCGCAATCCTTGCTGCGCACCTACCTGCCCAACCAGCAATGCAAGCGCAAACCCTGCGAAGTACTTCATACCCCTATTATAGCCCAACCGTATCACCTCGACCCAATAAGGATGCTATTCTTGACATTGCGCAGAATCGATGTTCCAGCACGAAAAAGCAACCCCTCCCATTGCGGGAGGGGTTATGGCGTTCGCTGTGCGCAAACCGCTTAGCGCTGGCGGCGGCGCAGCCCCAGCAGCCCCACCAGCCCTGTGCCCAAGGCAAGCATGCTGGCAGGCTCAGGTACCGCACGCACTTCCACTAAGTCAAAACGCAGCGTGCCCCCAGTTCTGTAGCCCTCCGCGTTGTTATCACGCGCGCCGAAGTACTCGTTCCGTCCGGGCGCAAACTCCGTCACGAAACGGAAGGCGAAGTTAGGGTTGTTATCCACGGCACTGACACCCCGAAGGTCTACCAAGTACCGCCTATCACCGTATGCATTAGTGAGGTTGCGCTGGCTCCACCAGCGGTCGCCACCATCGGCTTCAAGGAGGTCGCCGTCAATCCAGTTGACGCCGTCTGTGGTGTACTGGAAGCGCACAAAGCGCGATGCTGTGTTGCTCCAGCGTAGGTCGAACAAGACCACGATGCCGCCGTGCCCGTTTGTTGGAGCGTTGAAGCGAATACCTGCGCTGCGATTGTTTTGCCCTTGTTCAGGGTAGTTTGTTGTGTTGTAGGCACGGTTTGGTGTGGATGTCTCAATAGGGGAGCCACTCGCGAAAGCTGCAGTTGTTCCACCGATGAGCTGAATTGAGCTGAGAGTAGCGTTCACGCCGCCATCTGCATTTGTGTCCTCGTCGTTGAAGTTCCAAAGAACGATTTGAACAGGTAAGTTCAGTTGCGCGCTCGACAGTCCGAGCGTAACGGTCAGTGTACCAAGCGCGACCAATGCGCGCACAAGCATCGTACCTCTCATTTCAGTTGCCCTCCTATCCTGAGCAGATTAGGAAACTACACGCTTAGTATGGCTCACGGCTGGTTAAGGAGTGGTTAAGCGCGGTTAAGAGATTGTGAAAGTTGGGAGATGAACTGTCTGCGAAGTGCGAGTCTACGAGGCGCCTCTCGCAGGGGATTTTCCCAGCTCTCGCAGGGGGTCCAGTTCTGTCCCCCCTCCTGTAGGTTCCCCCCGCACGCGAGGGGAACCAAACTCTGAACGGTTCCCCCTACACAGTAGGGGGAACCTAAAGGAGGGGGTTCGGAAAAACTGCTGCCCCCCTCCTGTAGGTTCCCCCCCGCACGCGAGGGGAACCAAACTCTGAACGGTTCCCCCTACACAGTAGGGGGAACCTCACGGAGGGGGTTCGGAAAAACTGCTGCCCCCCCTCCTGTTGGTTCCCCCAGCACGCGAGGGGAACCAAACTCTGAACGGTTCCCCCTACACAGTAGGGGGAACCTCACGGAGGGGGTTCGAGCATAACCGGGCAAAGCCCAACGCCTTTGGGGTACAATCGCCCTGCTATGAAATGCCCAGTGTGCCATGTTGACCTCCAGATTGCCGTGCGGTCGGGCATAGGTACTGCCCGAACTGTTGCGGCGTATGGCTGGATCGGGGGGAGCTGGATAAGATTATTGAGCGTCATATTCAGGAGATGCGAGCCTACGCACGCCCCGCGCCACCCCCGCCTCCAGAGCCGCCCGAATATCGCACCAAGCCCCCTACCCGCTACGAATATGACGAGTATCACGAAGAACACCCTAAGCACAAGCGACGCAAAAAGCGCGATTGGTTGGAAGAACTGTTTGATATTTTTGACTGACGGTGAGACGCCATGAGCCGACGGAAGGGGTTCACGCTGATTGAGCTGCTGGTGGTGATTGCCATTATTGGTGTGCTGGCAGCGATTTTGTTTCCTGTGTTTGCGCAGGCGCGCGAGCGCGCCCGACAAACGATGTGTCTGTCTAACGCGCGTCAGCTGGCAATGGCTGTGCAGAGCTATTTGCAAGACCACGATGAGGCGTTTTTGCCCTCGACCAACTATGCGGTGCCGACCAGCGTGCCTGAGCGCATCTGGACGCGGATTATCCAGCCGTATGTGCGCGATACGGGCATCTTTATTTGCCCCAGTGCGCAGCGCGCGGGCTTTCCTGCGGATTGGGCGTCGCGTGGTATCGGTTCGATTGGCTATACAGCTGCCACGGCTTACGACCCTGACCAGCGCGAAGGGTTCGCCACGCCTGTCTATCTGGCGCAGATGGAGGAGCCAGCCCGCACGCCGATGTTCGGCGATACCGCCAGCGGTCCGACCGCGGAAAAGTATCGCGGCTATGTGTTCGACCCGTATGTAGGGCAGCCGAACCCGCGCGACCCACGCTTGGGCACACCGTTGGTTGCCGACCGCGACCTTGTGCGCGAGTTGAACCACTTGCCTCCCGCGCTGCTCAAGCCGCTGTACGCGCGCCACTTCGCCACAGGCGACAATCGGGGGCTAGCAACACTCATCTTTGGCGATGGGCACGCCAAAGCCTACTCCGCCGCCTCGATTCTGGCGCAAGACCAAGGGGCGAACCTGCTGTGGCGGTTCCGCTAAGCGCGGTGTGTGCGTTTGGCACGCAGCACCAGCCACGCAAAGCGCGGGAGGTTGCGCACTTTCTTGATTTTGCGAGGGTCTTGGAGCAAGCGCCAAAGCCATTCGCCGCCGATGCGTTGTAGCCAGCGCGGGGCGCGTTTTACGACACCCCCGTACACATCAAAACTGCCGCCCACACCAATCAGCACAGGCGCGCCCAGCGCGTCTTTATGACGCCACGCCCATAGCTCCTGGCGCGGCATACCCATGCCAATCAGCACCACATCGGGATGCGCCGCCGCAATTTGCGCCACTACAGCAGGCTCTTCCTCGCGGGTGAAGTAGCCGTGTTGCACCCCCACAATCTGTGCGTTGGGGTAGCGGCGCAGCAGCTGTTCGGCGGCGCGCTGGGCCACGCTGGGCGATGCCCCCACAAAGTAGAGCCGATAGCCTTTTTCGTGGCTCAGGCACACCAGCTGCTCCACCAAGTCCACCCCCGACACGCGCTCAGGAAACGGGTACCCCAGCCGCTTGCCTGCCCACAGTAGCCCAAACCCATCGGCGGTAATCAACGCCGCTTGCTCCATCAGCGCGTGGAACTCTGGATTTTGCAGCGCAAGTAGGATGGCGTTCGCGTCGGCAGTGATGACCAAGTGGGGCGTTCGCTGGGCAATAAACTGCTCAATCTGGTGCAGGGCGTCGGTCATGCGCAGGGCGTGTACGCGCACGCCCAATATCCGCGCCTCCTGCAGCGGGGTCGTTGCTACCTGCACCGTGCTTTCCATGCCTACGCAAGGATACCCGATTGTTGCCTAAAATCCCAGTGGCAAGCCCCCACCTAATGCGCGGAACAGTTCGCTACCTTGCCCGCCAATCGCAAACGACTTTGGAATGCTATAGTGCTCGCACACGCGGGTAAGTTCTTCGTCGGCGCGGGCAAGTTTGGCGTCCAGCTCGCTCTGAACTGACCCCAGCAGCCCCGTTAGCCCGCCGAGGTCGCCCTCTATCAGATCTTGCTCAATCTGCGTGATGGTAGTGATGTAGTGGCTCAGCGCGGCGTAGTAGGTATCCGCTAAGGTTTTGCATTCAGGGGGCGGGGGCACGGCTTGAAAGTCGCGCAGTAGCTGTGCCCATTCGCGCTGGCGCTGTTGGTAGCCCTGTCGGAGCTTCTCGCGTTCGCGTTCGTAGTCGGCTTCCGCTTTCTCAAGATCGCCTTGCGCGATACCGCTGGCAGCTGCCGCGCGTGCTGCCATCGCCTGCACCAGCATACCCATCACGGGCGCGACGTTGCGTTCCATGCGCTGGCGACGCGCTTCAATGCGCCGCAAGTGCTCCAACCAGTCAACGATGTGCTTGGGTGGGGCTTTCGGCGGTTCAGCAGCGACCACACTCGGCGCGTCGACTTTCGGTGGCTGCGCCTGCAACATGCTAGGAGCTTCAATTTTGGGCGGCTGCGCCTCCAACACGCTGGGCGCTTCTGTTTTCGGCGCTTGAAACTGCGTGAACAACCCAGAGTGCATTCCTGCCACAAACGCCAGCGCTACCAGTGCCAGCAACCCAACCCCCAACCCCATCCACTTCGCAGCGCTTGACTTCGGTGGCGGCGCAGAAGCTGGACTGTTGGGCGTCGCGGCTGCCAGCGGACGACCACAGTGCATACAAAAATTTGCGTGCTCATGCACCGCCGCGCCACAGTGGGGACATCGCATAATGGATCGCCTCCGTTTGGTTAGACCACAGAAGTATACCTTGCGTTCCGCGACAGATTTTGGTATAACCCAAGTTGCTATCTATGTTGAGCGCATGTGCAAGCAATAGGTAGCGTAAACCACTCATGGGCGAGTGCAACCGATGGGCGTCGGCTTGGGTTCGTCGGCGAGGATGCCCACGCCATACTTTAGCCCGCGAGGGCGGGCTTCGTTTGCAAAGGAACGACTTTAGTCGTCTGTGGTCGGGTGTTTATTCAACCCCCATCAGCCGTCTGCCCGCAAGGTTTTGCCCCGTTGCACGCCCTGCGCTGATTTCTGGAACTGTTTCGGAGATTCCTCGCCTTCGGCTCGGAACGACAAAACTTTTGGTTGCAAAAACACAATGTCACCCCGAGCGCAGCGACTGACAAGGGTACATCGCTTGGGTTCCCTGCGCACTTTTCGCAGCCGATTT
>JAUQOS010000007.1 GCA_030550775.1 Armatimonadota bacterium | reverse complement strand
CTGGTTTCGTTAGGTGAGGATGCGGTGAACCACCGCGGGGCACTGGGCGACTACTCTACCACGATGCTGGAGCACTTGCTTACCATTTGTCTGGGGCTGGCGCTGCAATCCTACGCGATTTATGTGATCCTCTCGGAAACCGCCAAAGCCCATCCGAACCTGTGGTACACGCTTCCAGTGGCTACTTATGGCTTGCTACGCTACTTTTTTGTAGTGCACCGATACGATGCTGGGGGCAGCCCTGAAAAACTGATTATTACAGACAAGCATATTGCCCTCTCCGTGCTGGTGTGGGGCATTATTGTGCTTTGGGTGATGCGGGGATGAGTTTGCTACAACGCACACGCGCACGGGTACAGACACTGCCGCTTGGGGTACGCCAGTTCCTCAAGTTCGCCACAGTAGGCGCCACCAATACTGCCATCGACTGGGGGCTGGCGTTTTTCCTCACTTACTACACACCTATTCCGAAGGCGTTGGGAAGCGCGTTTGTAAGCTTTACAAATGCTCCATTTCGCCCTGAGGCAGCCGCGGTGTGGTTTGCCAAGCTGATTTCCACAGGCACCGCGATGGTCAACAGCTTCATCTGGAACCGTCGCTGGACATTTCGGATTCGCGATAAGGAAGCACGCGCGCGTCAATTCGCCAAGTTCCTCATGGTCAACATCATCGGAATGTTGCTCAACTCAACGATTACCACCTTGCTGGTGCGCCCGTTCTTGCCAGAGCCGCCGCGACCGGTGTTTATGGCATGCCAAGCTACTGCCACTGCCATCGTGCTATTTTGGAACTTCTTTGCGAACAAGTACTGGACTTTTCGCGGAGCAGCTGAGGTATCTATAGAGAAACCGTAGCAGGAGGAAGGACTATGGATCAACTGTTATTGGAGTTGCGCAAGTTGCCGCGCCCACAGCCGATTCTGCTGGGGGTTGTAGTAGGTTTCCTCGCGTTGTTGCTATACGCCTACCGTGAGGTAATCCAGTGGTACTGGCTACCGCGCTGGGGCGACGAGCAAGGTTATTATTCGTATGCATATCTGGTGCCGCCGCTGGCGCTGGTAATGATTTGGATGCGCCGCGAGCGGCTCCTGCAACTTCAAGCGCGCCCCTCATGGTGGGGCATCCCCGTCTATTTCGTAGCGATGGGCATCCACTTGCTGGGGCACTGGGGCTACTCCAGCTGGGTTTCCAGCATGGCGTTTCCTTTGTTTTTGATTGCGGGCAGCTTGCTGCTTTGGGGGCCTCAAATCACGCGGGTTCTGCTGTATCCTCTGCTCTTCCTCTACCTAATGATGCCGATGCCTTCCGTCGTGTTCGACGAGATCACGAACCCCATCAAAGTATGGTCAACCGAAGTTGCCATCGCAATGCTAAAACCCTTCTATAACATCCTACAAACCAGCCAAGTGACCTTTATGATGCCTTCGGGCTATGAACTGCATGTGGGCGTGGAATGCAGCGGCTTCAAGGTCACCATCGCACTGCTGACTTTTATTCTGTTCTTCTTTACCATTGTTGACATGCCGCTGTGGAAAAAGTTAATCTTGCCGATTGCTTTGTTCCCGATAGCGATTATCTCCAACGGGCTTCGGATTGCCCTGATTGGAATCGTGGGGCATCACTATGGTCCCGAGGCAGCGAAAATCGCCCATGAGGGCTATCCGCTGAACCTACCGCTCTTCGGAGAGGTGACGATTCCCACCACGGGCGCGTTGGAGATTCTCATCCCGTTTGTCTCGCTCTTTCTGCTGGCGAGGTGGTTAGGATGGAAGAGATGAAAACCAAACCTGAGGAACTGATGACCGAACCCCATGCGCCTACCAACGGCGAAACCGTAGCGTCGGCTTCCGCACCGGTGGAAAGCTCTGTAGCATCCGCGCCGACGACCGACGAGCCACTCAACACTCCCAAAGCCATCCAGCCGCGCCCTGCCCCCCCGATGGACTGGAAACGGTTTGGGGCACCCATTAGCGTCCTCATGACGCTCACCATCGCGCTGGTGCTAGCGATTCAGTTTATGCCGCGTCCTGCCCCTGTTGCTGAGGGGCAGACGCTTGCCAAAGTGCCCCAGACGCTAGGCGATTGGACGATGCTGTACGAATACCCAATATCTGAGGCGGCACTCAACGAGTTGAAACCCGATGAGTACATTGCCCGCATCTATGTCAGCGGCGATGGCACTCAAGCAGACCTATCAATCATTGGCGGTTCGCACACAGGCGCGTTCCACAACCCACAAGTGTGTTTCCGCGTGCAAAACTGGGAGTTTGTGGAAAACCAAGAGATTACCCTCACCGTTGGTAACAGGCAAATTCCCGCTCGGTTCGTGCGCCTGCTTTCGCTGGACGGCTCGAGGCGCGAGGCGGTAGGCATTTACTTTTACTCCACGCCGATGGGGTACCGCCCTGACACTTCCACTGCCCGCATTCTGTTGCTACTGGCACGCCTTACGGGAATGGATCAACAACGCGCCTACTTTGTGCGGTTCCTAATGACCTCCACTGGCAACGCGGAGAACGATCGCAAGCGCATCCAGCACTTTGCCGAGCAGGCGCTGAACGCGATGGCACAAACTAACCCTGAAGTGGTGCGCTGAGCATGGAGCGCGTCGTGCTGCGAGCGGACGCCATTGAGTCGGCAGCCCACGGAGGCGTGGCTATCCAGCCGATGCGTTTTGTAGTAGCGCGCGGGGAGTTAGTGGCGGTGTTTGGTCCGTCGGGCGCGGGCAAGAGCCTACTGTTGGCGTTGCTCGCAGGTGAGGTTGCGCTGGAGGGCGGACGGCTGGAGATTGCCGACTTTGCTGAGATGCCCCCCCTCCCTGAAGGGCGCGCGCTGCGCCAGACCACACCTGCCAACTTTCTCAAGCGCTATGCCCACTCGTGGACCCGGGCGATTTATATGCTGGAACTGCTAGGGCTGGGCGAACAGATGGATGCGCCCCTGACCGTGCTCTCGGAAGGGCAACGCCACATGCTGCGCGTCGGTGGCGCGCTGGTGCAGCATGCGCCACTATACCTGCTGGATGAACCATTTGCAGGAGCAGATTTTGAGCGTCGCCGTCGCCTATGGCAGGAGCTGGACGAACGCTGCCGCTTCGGAGCTGCTGTGCTGTTTACCACGCGCGACCCCGCCATCGCCGAACGCGCCGACCGCGTGCTGATGCTCGACGAAGGACGCTTGATTGCCGACGACGCCCCCGAACGCCTGCTTGCCGAACAGGATGCTACCACGCTCGAAATTGAGGCAGCGGACCCCGAGCCGATTCTGGAGGGGCTGAGTGGCGTGGAAGTGCGTGTTGAATCTTTGCCCAACGGTTATCGCCTTCGTCTACACGCCGATGACAGCCTTGCCCTGCGCCTGCTGCAGGAGGGCTACGGCAACATCCGCGCCATCTGTGTGCAACCCCCAACCTTAGAGGACGCTTGGCAGTGGTATCGGCTCAAAGCCCGCACACGCAAACATTAGCGAGGTGCATGATGCGGCTCAAAGAGGAACTGATTGAAAGCCATATCATCTATCGGGGGCGCGTGGTGACGCTGCGCATTGACACCGTGCGCCTGCCTAACGGACGCACCACACGCCGCGAAATCGTGGAACATCGCGGGGCGGTTGCCATCGTGCCGTTGCTGAACACCGACACTGTATTGCTGATTCGCCAATACCGCCAAGCGGTGGGCGAGACCTTGCTGGAAATCCCCGCAGGCACCTTAGAGCCTGACGAACCCCCCGACGCCTGCGCCCGCCGCGAACTGGAAGAGGAAACGGGCTACACTGCCCGCCAGCTGCGCAAACTGTTCAGTCAGTACCTTGCACCTGGCTATTCGCAAGAGGTGCTGCATGTGTATCTTGCCGAAGATTTAGTGCCCGCCCCGCAGCAACTGGATGAAGATGAACTCGTAGAACTCGTGCCTACCCCCTTGCGCGAAGTGGAAACAATGATTTTGCAAGGACAAATCAAAGACTCCAAAACTATCGCGGGTTTGTTGATGACCTTACGCCTGCTGGAACGACACTAACCCTATCTCCTGCTCAGGAAAGGTATACTCTATGCACCCATGGGCAAGACAGTTGTGTTGGTGTACTCTGGTGGTTTAGACACCACCGTTTGTATTCCGTTGCTGCGAGAGGAGTACGGTTTTGAGCATGTGGTGACCGTGACCGTTGATGTCGGGCAGCCGCGCGAGGATCTCGCAGATGCTGCCGAACGCGCCAAGATTTTGGGTACCGAGCACTACACGGTGGATGCCCGTGCGGAGTTCGCTCGCGATTATTGCATGCCTGCCGTCAAGGCGAACGCCGACTACGAGGGCTACCCGCTCAGCACAGCACTTGCTCGCCCACTGATTGCCCGCAAAGCCGTAGAAGTGGCACGCTCCTTGCCTCGCGTAGACGCCTTCGCACACGGCTGCACTGGCAAAGGCAACGACCAATTCCGCATAGAGTTTATGCTGCGCACGCTGATGCCCGATGTGCCCATCATTGCCCCCATGCGCGAGCGCAACATGACCCGCTCCGAGGAAATTGAATACGCTCGCGCCCGCGGCGTGCCCATCCACCAAAGCAGCGAAAAAATCTGGAGCATCGACGAGAATCTGTGGGGGCGTTCTATCGAGGGTGGACGCCTTGAGGATCCCAGCCACGCTCCGCCCGAGGAGATTTTCAAATGGACGCGCAGCCCGCAAGAGGCGCATTTCGCACCACAGGTGATTGAGTTGACCTTCGAGGAGGGGGTTCCTGTTGCCATTGATGGGCAACCGATGGCGCCGCTTGCGCTGATTGAGTATCTCAACCAGTTAGCGGGCGACCACGGCGTCGGGCGCATCGATATGATGGAAGACCGTATGATTGGTCTCAAGGTGCGCGAGAACTACGAGTGCCCCGCTGCTGTGACCTTGCTAACGGCGCACCGCGCCCTGGAGGCGCTCGTGTGTACGCGCGATGAATTGCGCTTCAAGGCGGAAGCCGACCGTGCGTGGGCGGAACTGGTTTACGCGGGGCTGTGGCTAGATCCCTTCAAAGAGTCGCTGGAGGCGTTTATCAACAAGGTACAAGAGCGTGTGTCGGGCAAGGTATGGCTGCGGTTATTCAAGGGTAGCGCCAGCGTGATCGGACGCGAGAGTCGTTGGGCACTCTACGATGCCGCACTCGCCTCGTTCGATGACAAAACTTTCGATCAATCGGAGATGAGCGGGGCGGTCAAGGCGCATGGCTTGCCCGCACGGCTTTACTATCAACTCAAACAACGCTATGGAGCGTGAGAGGGTACGATGGTAAACCTGTATCACCTGCCGTGGGGCGATGAGGCACCGCGCGTAGTGCCTGTGGTGGTGGAAATCCCTAAAGGCACGCGCAACAAAATTGAATACGATCCCAAGTACGGCGTGTTTCGGCTTGATCGCGTGCTCTACTCGCCCGTTCACTATCCTGGCGACTATGGCTTTATCCCGCAAACGCTTTCGGAGGATGGCGACGCGATTGACGCGCTGGTGATTACTACCGACCCCAGCTTCACGGGTTGCGTGGTGATGGCGCAACCGCTGGGCGTGCTGGTGATGCAGGATGAGAAAGGACGCGACGAGAAAATCATCGCGGTGCCCTATCACGACCCCCGCTTCGAAGAAGTCAACGAACTCACCGACCTGCGCAAGCACACGCTGCGCGAGGTACAACACTTTTTCGAGGTGTATAAGGAGCTGGAGGACAAGCCCACCGCCATGTTGGGCTGGTATGGCTCGGCATATGCGCATGAGATTGTCTTGCAGGCGCACGCGCGTTTCATGGCGCACTACGGCGAGTCGCACTGAAAAGGCTGTCTAAGAAATGGACGGCTCAATCCGTTCCTGTGCGAGCGAAGCCGACCTGCGTCGGCTCCTGTTCGCCGACGAGACGCCGATGCTACGCTTTAGCCCGCATAGGCGGGCTTCGTTTGCAAAGGAGTGGCTTCAGCCGCCTGAGTTCTTCGTAGCCATCAGCTGCTTGAGGAATTCTTGAAGCAATGCTTTTTATAGGCTCCTGAGGCGTTTTGGCACGGAAGTTGCTGCGCGGACGCGTCGCTAGTCTTCACGCGGCGCACGGTGTCATGCTGCTGGGCGAAGCGTTCCATGCGCAGGCAGTTTCGGATGGCTCACGAAACTGTTTCGTCCTGCCTATTGACTCCGTGCGCCCCGTTTCCCCTCATCTCTACCTGCCTCAGACGACGCCCCTTGTGGAACAGTTCCCGTCGGGAGGATGCGACCGATGGGACGACTGTGGGGCGTTGTGTGGGCATTAGTTGCATTAGTGAGCATAAGCATCGCAGACACTCCAACAAACCCCATGCCGCCACGCACACCTACAGGGATGCTGTGGGCGGGCACAACCTTCCAGCTGCGCGCCAGTGTTAGCGTGAATAATCAGGTGGTGGCGCTCTCGAGCGATGCCCAAGTGCGCGTAGGTAAGCTAATCCGTTGGCAATGGCAGTTAGAAAGCCCGACAGCGATGGCTGTCCCTCAAGGGCAGGACGCTATCTTCCGCGTGCGCCTGACCAACATGGGCAACGGCTGGGATAACCTGACTTTTGCCATCTCTCGCTTTGAGATTGAGACCCCCTCGTGGCAGGTAGACTTGTTTGAGGATCGCTTGGGCAATGGACAAGTATCTGGCAGCCCCTTAGCGAATGGCGTAGGCAGTCTGATTGATCCTGGCAGTAGCATGCGCTATTTGCTGCGCCTGCGCCCCCCTGCCAGTAGTGTGCCGACCGACGGTGCGTGGGCAACGCTTATTGCCCAAACCAGCGACAACGCTACACGCCAGCTGCTGGGAGAGTTTGTGGCAGGCGTGGTGCGTCAAGCGCGGGTGCCTTCGCGCGCTTGGTCGGGCGGTGTGGAACGCGAGCAGCGGGTGATGCCGATCCTCCATCAAGGGCGGCTCGTGTGGATGTATTACGATACTTCGCGCAACGAAACGAGGATTGGCTACACGCGCGATGCCGTGGAAGCGACCCAAGGGGGCACTTTGGGCAACGAGGCGCGCTGGTATCCGCACGTGCTGCGCAACTTTGTGCCAGCAGGCTTCAGCATCGGGCTGGGCAACGGCTGGTTTGTAGGGGCGAACAACCAGCTGGTGCGCATTGATGTGCCGATGGTGTTGGCGGGGGCGCAGAATGCTTGGGTGTCCGTAAGCTTTCCTGCGGGGGTGCAGCCCCGTCTGGATGTGGAGCCTGTGGTGGCTAATGGGCGACTATACGTAGCAGGTAGCGACGGACGCATCCACGCTATTGCCGAGAACGGCATGCGCACAGGACAGAGCGCCCCCATCCCCGCGACCTATGGGAGCATCACTTCGAACTTGGTGGCGTCGGGGCGCGTGGTGTATGCGGGCACGCAGCAAGGCTGGGTGGTACAAGTAGACTTGCTAACGGGCAACTTGCGCACGGCGCGGCGCATCGCCATGCAGCCTGTGCAAGGACTGGCAGTGGGTATGCAAGGGCGCGTGTTGCTGGCGCGCGTGGGCACACGCGAAGTGCATGGGCTGCACCCTGAGCAGCTGACTCAAGTGTGGCGGCGCATGCTGCCTGAAGATATCGTTTCCCCTGTAGCAACCTCCACCGAGCGTGAAGTGGGAGTGTTTCTAACGCGCTCAGGGATGCTCTATGCACTTAACACACGCACAGGCGTGATTCTGCCGCACTACCCACAGCGCCTTTTCGGCGATGTGCCGTTGGCACGGGCCAGCGTAGGGATTATGCGTCGGCAAGACCGCCAAGCCACCTACGTGTATGTGTTAGGACAGCTCCAGCGCGACGCTAACAACCCCCAAGCGCTGTTCCGCGTCGTGACTTTGGAAAACCCGTACAACCGCCTCGAATACCAAGCTGATACAATGCGCCTCGGCTCTGACTATCTGCAGGGCATGCTGTTCACAGGCAACCGCCAGAGCAGCTACTGCTTGGTGGCAGCACGACGCGACGCTAGCTCGGGAGGCACAATCGCCGCGATACCGCTTCGGTAATCATCCACGCCCTTCCCTTGGCGGGAAGGGCGTTCGGTTTAGCCCATCGGTGTGGCTTGGAGCAGGCGCAGCGTGCGCCCGAACCACTCCCCAAGGGTGGTCGTGGCTTGCTGCATTACCAGTTCCACCTCTTCATGGGTCAGAGGCTGACCGCTTAGCCCTGCGCCCAAGTTGGTGACCACCGCCACTGCAGCATAGTGTATCCCTGCTTCCCTGCACAAGATTGCTTCGGGCACCACCGTCATCCCAATCACATCGCCGCCTAACTGCCGAAACATTCGGATCTCCGCTGGGGTCTCATAGCGCGGACCCGGGGCGCACACATACACCCCTGTCGATTGCACCGCAATGCCCAATTGCTGCGCCGCACGCAACAAAGCCTCGCGCAGCAAGGGCGAGAACGGCTCCGTGAAGTCAGTGTGCACTACTTCCTCGTCGTACAGGGTATGTACGGTGCGTAGGAAGTCCAGAAAGTCGCTGAGCACCACCAGCGTGCCGGGTGTCCAGTCGGGACGCAGGGAGCCAACGGCGGCAGTGGCTAACACTGCTTGCACGCCCCGCTCGCGCAGGAGGCGGATGTGGCGTGCGTGGGGGATGCGGTGGGGGGGCACTTTGTGTCCCTTGGAGTGGCGGGGCAACAGGAGTGCTGGCACCCCGTGCAGCGTCCCCTCGTAGATGTACACGCCTTCTCCACAGGCATGCTCTGCGCGATGCTCCCAGCCGGGCAGCTGCTGCACTCCTGTGCCGCCTATAATCGCAGTTTGCATCATCTACTGCTTCGCGGGCGTGTTTTGGTTCGACTCTCGAAGGCGGCTTCGCCACCTTCAGCCTCGTGGTACGCCTTTTGCAGGCTCAGGCGCACCATGTCGGCGATCCGGTTGATTTCGGTGATATTCGCTCGGCGCGCTGCCTCAGGGTCAACCGTTAGCACTGCCCAGCTGGACAGCACAAACTGATGAACGGGATGGGGTTGCGGGTAAGGCGCTTCCACAGGACGAGCTGTAGGCGCGTGTACGACGGCAGTCTCTGCCACCATGCTTTTGGCTGCTTCGCCCATCTGACGTGCTAGCACTACATCCGAACGCTGCTCCAGCACGGAGTTAATCAGTTGCTCCAGCTCCTCATCAGTTTTGCCTTCCATCATGCGTCGAACAGCGCGCAACGGGATGTACTGCGCCTGGAGCGTCTTGAGAGTCACCAGTTGGAGAAGGTGGTGATAGTCGTACAGTACGCGATTGCCCCGACGGCGCGTTGGTGGGTCAATCAGGCGATGCGCGGTGTAAAAGCGCACCGTGCGCACATCGGGGAAAGGCACTACCTTATAGCGCGGCTGAATCGGCGCCCACTGCTCCAGCAGGCTGTTGGCAATTGCCACAAGCTCCTCAATGGTAAAACCCTCGCGCTCCCGCTCCTTGTATTGCCGAAGTGTGTCGATTGGTTTCATAGTACACAGAGTATACCCCCTGCTGATGCCAGCAGTGCAAGTAGCTATACAAATCTACTCAGAACTTCTTTGTTAGCGCAGTGCATATTCGCTATCTAGATGTTTGATGCGATTTGTGTAGGTCGTTATGAGATTCCTCGCCTTCGGCTCGGCATGACAAGCTTACTGCCGTAAAAAAGCACCTGTCACCCCGAGCGCAGCAAGGGGGCGCAACGCGGGTTCGCCTGAGATTCCTCGCCTTCGGCTCGAAATAACAAGACTTTTGCTTGCAGAAACATTATGTCACCCCGAGCGTGGCGCGGGGGCTCGACGGCGCTCTGCGACAGATTCCGCAGCCCCGCTGAGGGCTACGCGGATTAACCGACGCGCCCGATTCTATGTATCTAGCGCACTAGGTACAATCAGCAAAGAGGGGCGTCGAGAGAGCGCGGATTGCCTCCGCAGGGTACAGCGCGGGCGTGGCGGGTTGGGCAGTGGCGGCTCTTTGCCACGCCTGAGAGCGTTCGAAACACAGATGCGTGAATAGGCAGTAGCTACTGCCCACAGGGGAGGCGCAGCAGGTTTTATGAAACCATCACAGAGGCAAACAGGTCTGCCGCGCACGGTGGTGGCGTTGGGCGCGGTGAGTTTGATGAACGACACAAGCAGTGAGATGATATATCCGCTGCTGCCGCTTTTTTTACGCAGTTTGGGCGCGCCGCCAGCGTTTATCGGGCTGGTGGAAGGGCTTGCGGAAAGCATCGCCAGCGTTCTCAAGCTGTTTTCGGGTTGGTTAGCGGATCGTGTGGGGCGGCATTGGGCGTTAGCGTTTGCGGGGTATGCGATTACAGTGTTGACGCGCCCGTTGTTGCCGTGGGTAGTGACGCCTGTGCAGGTGTTGGGTCTGCGTGTGGTGGATCGCATTGGTAAAGGAATTCGCACCGCGCCCCGCGATGCTTTGATTGCGGCTTCCGCAGCGCCTGCCCATCGGGGGTTGGCGTTTGGGTTCCATCGTGCGATGGACAATCTTGGTGCGGCGATTGGTCCTGCGCTGGCAGCGGTGGTGTTGATGTTTGCGCCTGAGAATTATCGGCTGGTGTTTGCGCTGGCGGCGATACCTGCGCTATTGTCGCTGGTGGTGTTTGGGTGGGGAGTGCGCACGGTGCCCGTGCCGGCGCGTTCGGAGGCGCGCCATCCGCTGGCAGGCGCACGCGGGCTGCTACGCGGGCGGTTCGGATGGTACTTGGGGTGCGTGCTGGTATTCACGCTGGCGAACTCCAGCGATGCGTTCCTGATGATGCGGGCTCAGGATGTGGGTGTTTCGGTGGCGGCGGTACCCCTGTTGTGGATGGGCTTGAACCTGGTACGCAGTGCATTTGGAATCTACGGTGGGGTACTGGCAGACCGCTATGGGCGGTTGCGGATATTGCGCTGGGGGTGGCTCTGTTATGCGTTAGTGTACGCGGGCTTTGGGTTTGCGACGGCAGTGTGGCAGGTGGTGGGGTTGTTTGTGCTTTATGCGATGTTTTACGCCCTGACGGAAGGTGCGGAGCGTGCACTGGTAGCCGATTTCGTGCCTGCCGAGCAGCGGGGGCAGGCGTATGGGCTGTTCCATTTTGTGGTGGGCATTGCTGCGTTGCCCGCGAGCGTGCTGTTCGGCGCTTTCTGGCAGCTGTTTGGCGTGTCGGTGGCGTTTCTTACAGGGGCGGGGTTGGCGCTGGCTGCTGCAGCGGGGGTTGGCTTGTTGGTACGCAACGCACACCCATAATAAGTGAAGCCCCACCTGCGGGGTAGCACCTGCGCAGGCGGGGCTTCACCGTACAATCATGTTCGCTTAGCCCTTCACTTGCTCTGCCAAGCGTTGCGCTTCCTGGACGTCTATGCGCACGCTGGGGCCCATCGTGCTGGAAATGCTAATTTTTTGTAGGTACCGCCCTTTGGAAGTAGCCGGCTTGGCTTTGAGCAAGGCGTTGAGGGCGACCGCTAAGTTTTCCAGCAGTTGTTCCTCGCTGAAGGAGGCGCGTCCGATAGGCATGTGCACGATGCCGGCTTTGTCCACGCGGAACTCCACGCGCGAAGCTTTTTTGATGTCTTCCACCACTTTGGCGGGGTTGGGCGACACCGTGCCTGATTTGGGGTTGGGCATGCGCGCTTTGAGAATGCCACCGACGCGGCTGATGATGGGCATCATGTCTTGCCCTGCCACGATGAGATCGAAGTTTTTCCAGCCTTTCCAGCCTTTTTGGATTTGCTCCACGATGTCTTCCGCACCGACCATATCGGCACCTGCGGCGCGTGCTGCCTCCGCCTGCTCACCTTTGGCAAACACCAGCACTTTTTGCTTTTTGCCTGTGCCGTGCGGCAGGTTCACGACGCCGCGCACCATTTGGTCGCTCTTGCGCGGGTCAACGCCCAAGTTCACGGCGATATCAATCGATTCGTCGAACTTGGCGGTCGCGGTTTGCTTCACTTTACGAATTGCTTCCCGTGGCGAGTAGACCTGTTGCCCGTTGCCTAACGCCTTGACCGCTTCCATGTAGCGGTTGCTATGGCGCTGCTTTTTGGCGACCTTGCGTCCTCTCATAGCGTCCTCCTGTGGTCATAGCGGAGCGTTCGCCCCTGCCACGAGGCACTATTATACCACAGCGGGTACAATTGACATGCATGCCGAAGCGCGAGTCAACGCCCCGTATTGTAGACCCCGCGCGCCGCACAGATGAAGTGGCGAGCGAGGCAACCTTGCGCCCGCAGCGGCTGAGCGAGTTTATCGGGCAGCAACAACTCAAGGAGAACCTTAGCATTTTTATTCAGGCGGCGCGTGCGCGCGGCGAGGCGTTAGACCATGTGTTGCTGTTTGGACCGCCAGGTTTAGGCAAGACCACTATCGCAACGATTATCGCCAACGAGATGGGGGTGCCTATTCATATCACCTCGGGACCTGCGATAGAGCGTCCGGGCGACTTGGCGGCGATTCTGACCAGCCTTGAACCAGGGCAAGTGTTGTTTATTGATGAGATCCATCGGTTGGCGCGCCCTGTGGAGGAGGTGCTATACCCCGCGATGGAAGACTTTCAGATAGACATTGTGTTGGGCAAAGGGGCGGGGGCGCGTTCGCTGCGGTTGGACTTGCCGCCATTCACGATTGTGGGGGCGACCACGCGCGCGGGGCTACTGACTTCGCCGTTGCGCGACCGATTTGGCATCGTACACTACTTTCAACTCTATACCCCTGACGAGCTGGCACAGATTATTCGTCGTTCGGCGCGCATTTTGCAGACTGCCATTGAGGAACCAGCGGTGGAGGAGATTGCCAAGCGGGCGCGCGGCACGCCGCGCATTGCCAATCGCCTGTTGCGGCGCGTGCGCGACTTCGCTCAAGTGCTGGGCACAGGCGTTATCACGCTGGAGATTACGCTGGATGCCCTGCAACGGCTTGGCGTAGACCCACTGGGGCTGGATGAGATGGATCACAAAATCCTGCGCACGCTCATCGAGAAGTTCGGGGGTGGGCCCGTGGGGTTGGACACGCTGGCGGCAGCCATCCAGGAGGATGCGGGCACGATAGAGGATGTGTACGAGCCGTATCTACTGCAACTGGGCTTCATCCAGCGCACGGCGCGAGGACGCCTTGCAACCCCCCACGCCTATGCGCACCTGGGGCTGACCTCACCCGCGGGCACTGCCCTGCAACCGCAGCTGGAACTGTCCTAGTTGCGACGGGAACGCCCGCCCTCACGATCTAACTCCATCCGCTGGATTTGCTTATTACCCTGCTCGTCGATAGTGACCTGCTGCATCCACGCTTTGCCGTCCAGCTGGATTTGGTAGGTGTACTCGAAAGTGATTTTGGTACCGAAGGCATTCATAGTTGCCGTTATAGGGGGTTTGTGCTCCAAAATCACGGTATCGGGGGCAGCGTTGGGCTGCGGCGGTTTGTAGATGAGCGTGATTTTGGTGCCATCTTCCAGCGTGATGGGCGCGGTCAGGTCAGCGTTCGTGTACTTAGGGGTGAGTTCTTTGAGGCTTTTGGGGTACTTGCCGTTGTTGGCAGCAGCGTATTGGCGGATGGCGTCGTAGGCAGCGCGCTGAGCCGCCAGTACCTTCTGCCCGCGCTCCATCGCCTGAATCACTGGTTGTGCTATGCTTAGGCCCGTGCGCCCCAGAAAGTAAAGCGCCACAACGGCAAGGATAACCAGCCCTAGACAGCCCAAGCCTCCTATCAGCCAACAAGAGGCGCGCCCTTGAGTGCGTCGGCACACGATGTTGCTCATAGTTTCATCTCCCCGACGGGGAATTTCGCGAGACTTGCACAGATTCCTGCTAAGAGGCAATTTGTGAAAGCAGAGCGTGGGCTCCCAGCCGACACATTGTGCGCTCTTGAGCAGACGGCTCAAGCCGTTCTTGTGCAAACGAAACCGATCTGCGTTGGTGTATGGCGTTGGCGGGGACGCCAACGCGACGCCTTAGCTCGCGCAGGCGGGCTTGGTTTGTTCAGCAAGCGCTTGGGCCGTTTATTTCCTAAACAGCCTCTAAAGAGGCGGTCAAGAGTGGCAACAAGTGAGCGCATGACTAAGCGCGATTGCTTGTCTGGTACAATCATGGTGAGGCGTTTGCGATGCGTGATGAGCCGCTGGTGAGTGTGATTGTGCCCGTTTACAACGAAGAAGCCACACTCGGGGAACTGCTGGAACGGTTGCGCCGTGCTCCTTTTCGCAAAGAGATTATCGTCGTTGATGATGGCTCTACTGATAAAACGCCCGACATCTTGGCGGAGCAGCCCGACATTGTCGCAATTCGCCACGAGCGCAATCGGGGCAAGGGAGCAGCCATCCGCACGGCACTTGAGTACGCTACAGGCGACATCGTTATTATTCAAGATGCTGACTTGGAGTATGACCCAAACGAAATTCCGCGCGTGATAGAGCCGATTGTCAAGGGCGACGCCAGCGTGGTTTACGGCTCGCGTTTTTTCAAGGGTCTACCTAAGGGTATGCCGCTGCCTAACAAAATCGCGAATGTGCTTTTGGCGTGGGCGGTACGGCTGCTTTATTGGTACCCTCTCACGGATGAGGCGACTTGCTACAAGGCGTTTCGCACCGATGTGCTAAAGGCGATGAATCTCAAATGCGAGCGGTTTGAGTTCTGTCCTGAGGTGACGGCGAAGGCACTCAAGCGGGGTATCCAGATTCGTGAGGTGGCGTTGCACAACTATCGTCCGCGCACGAAGCATAAGGGTAAGAAAGTGCGCTGGACAGACGGCGTGGAAGCGCTTTGGACGCTGCTGAAGTATAGGTTCCGCGACTGACGTGGACTTAGCTCACCTCGCCTTTGGTGATGCGCATAAACACATCCTCCAGGTCGAGCGATTCTTCACGGAAGGTGGCGATTCGGAATCCGTCGCGGATGAGCGCGCTAAGCAAGTCGGCTTGCTCTTCGAGCCCGCCTGCAAAGTGCACATAAAGGCTACCGTTGCGTGGTTCGACGCCGTGTACCAGCGGTTCGCGTTCCAAGCGTTGGATGAGTGGCTCGGCGTCGCCCAGCGGCTTGATTTCCAGCACGCGGTTGGCTTGCAGTTGCCGCACGATTTCATCGACTGCGCCCCAAACCAGCAGTTCGCCTTTTTCGATGATGCCAATCTTGTTGCAAAAGTCGGCTAACTCGGGCAGGATGTGCGAGGAGACCAGCACGATTTTGCCCATTGCGCCCAGTTCGCGGATGAGTTCCTTGATTTCAATGCGGGCGCGCGGGTCTAAGCCCGAAGCTGGCTCGTCCAGCAACAGCAAAATCGGGTCGTGAATGAGGCTTTTGGCAAGGCAGAGCCGCTGCTGCATGCCGCGCGAGAGCGTTTCGACATAGGCATCTTTCTTTACGGTGAGGTCGGTCAGCTCCAGCACATTTTCGATGACGGTGGCGCGTTGCGACTTTGGAATGCGGTAGGCGGCAGCAAAAAACTCCAGATATTCGGTGACGGTGATGCCCTCGTATAGTCCGAAAAAGTCGGGCATGTAGCCCAGCAGCGGGCGCACTTCTTCGGGGTGGCGCACGATGTCAATGCCATTCAGCGTGGCGGTGCCTGCCGTTGGCTCCAGCAGCGTGGCGAGCATTTTGATGGTTGTGGTTTTGCCCGCCCCGTTGGGACCGATGAAACCAAACACATCCCCCGGATGCAACTGAAAGTAGAGGTCGCGCACTGCAACCAAGTCACCGAACTCTTTGCGTAGCCCTTTGACATCCAGCATGAGCGATCCCCTCTTACTTGCGCCATGCAATTTTCAGCCCGCGATAGGTGAGTCCTGCAAACAGCGCGGCAAGCAGCAGGTAGAACGCGCTCTGTGTGAAGCCCCACTTGAGATAGAGCAGCCCATAGGGGTAGAGTGCCCGCTCGCTGTAAGGGTCGTAGTACGCAAAAGCGTAGATGTCGCGAAGGTATGACAGCTCTAACAAGGTAGTGAACGGGTTGAGGTCAACGAGGAAGCGCAGGTGTAAGAACGAGAAAATCCACCACCACACGGCTTCAGAGTGGCTTTGCACCAAGTAAATGGGCATGACGTCTCGTGCTTGGTTGTTAGTGAAGAGTGTGTAGAGCACGGGCGTGAGTAGCAGCACCAGCACTTGCCCCGCATAGAGTGCGGAGGCTGTGCTGAGAGTCCGTTTGAGCTTGAAGGAGAGCCACATGCCAAACGACACCAGCAGCGCGCCCCAGCTGAACACGAGGAGCAGCCCCGCGATAACTGCGTATGCCGAGATTGAGTCGGCTTCCGATACTAGCAGCATCGGTAAGAACAGCAGGGTCAATCCTGCCACGCGCGTAAGCACTACACCCCACTTGCCCCAAAGGATCTCTCGAGCGGTAAGGCGCGTGAGCGCAAGCGACTCCCAGGTGTGTTTTTCGTACTCCAGCGAGAAGAGGTTATATGCCATTAGCGGTGCCGCGAAGCAGATTGCCAAGAGAGCAATTGTTAGAGGTACGACAAGGGATGCCTCGTAGGTGGCGATGAGCATAAACAGGAAAAAGTAGCTCAGTGCGATGCCAAATGCCGCCGCGCCGTACAGCAGGGGCTGGCGTCGCCAGCGGTTGCGGGTGAACACAAACAGGTGATAGGCAAGCAGGGGATTCTCTGATTTGGCTTTCACGGGTTAGACCCCTCCAGCGGTAGCGCGATGATGTAGACCACTTCCGCGCGGGTGTCGGCAGCTTCGCGCAAAGTGGGAGCTAGCACGGGCTTCGAGGCGCGCGCGATTAGGAACGCTGTGCCTTTGAAGGCGCGGCGACTGGCAAGTACGCGCACAAGCACTTCAGGCGAAAAACTGAGAGCTTGATGCTGCCAGGGTATGCCCGAGTGTGGGGACGGGCTTGCGGATAGAGCCTCATTCGTCACCGTGCGCGAGCGACCCTTGGGCAGCTTGTCCAGCAGCAATTCGCCGTAAGGAGTGATAAGACGCAAAGCATCAAGGTCATACGGGCAGCGATTGGTCAGCACGGCGGAAAGACGCCATTCCTTTCCTGCCCGTTGCAGGCGCACGGTGCCATCAACGGCACCGTCAAGTTGTGCGCGGCGTGTGTAACGAAACCACTGGAAGCTCAGGTTCGACACGCGGTAGCCTTGCACGCGCGTAGGTTCGCCTTCTACCGTGCGCACGGTGGCGATTTGTGCCGTGCGCCCGCCAAACGATGGCTCGGTGCCTGCTTCTACCATGTCGGATTGCTCGAACTCAAAGTCGAACACGCCTGCGCGTGGGAAAAAGAATAGCACGCTATTGATGGCGTAGCCATCGGTTTCGCCGGCGTGGGCAACCAGCACGGTTTGCACTGCACTGGAGAGCGATTTGCGGTAGAGGTCGCCCGTGAGACGCCACAGGAGCCCCACGAACACAAGCGCAATCAACGGCGTGGTGAGCCATGCCCAGTCTAAGGCGCGTAGCCGTTTCAGAATCCAGTAGTTGACGGGCACCACAAGGGCGAAGTAGATGCTCAGCAGTGTGAGGATAAGCCACGCACGGGGCGGCTTGATGTCTGCAGTTGATAGGGGCGTGGTTGTGTTGTAGGCGTTGTTGCCGCTGCCAGATTGGTATTGGTGTAGCCCTGCGATGGTGGTGCTGGGGGGCAGGGTGAGCGCGTGTTCTAGCAGGCGTTTCCAAAAGCGTGCGCGGGCATCGTATTCGCGCATCGGCGATTCCAGTGGATTAAATGCCAGAAACACAACCACGCCCAATCCGTAGGGGCGGATGGCAATCATTGGTAGCCCATCTTGTTGAAGCAACACGATACCCGTGTGCGGGCGCGCTTCCGTGATGATTGCGCTCCCGAGAGGCGGGCGTGTATCCGTCCAGCGCGCGAGCGCGCTGAGCTGATTGACCGTGCGCGTGCCCTGCGGTCGCACGGGTAGCAGTGCTTGGAGCGCGGGGTTTTGTAGGTACAACGCGCCTGCGCCGCCAGGCACAATCAAGGCGCCACCAGCAAGCACCCACTGGCGGAGCGCGTTCCACTGCTCTGCCCGCAAGCGTTCCGCGCCTAAGCCAAGCACAGTCACCGAGACGCCGCTGAGGGCAATCACCTCATCGGGGAACAGCTCGGGGCGGCAGTAGGTTGCAACATAGGTGCCTTGCGTGTTCGCCGTGTAGGGGTCTTGGATGGGCAGTGGAGGCAGCTGTACTTGCTGCAGCACTTGCAGCCCGCCGATGGCGTCGCCGACTAAAACCACTAGCTGATCGCTTTCCAACACGCGTTTGATGGCTTGGCGTGCTTCCACGCTGACTCCGGGCGCGGTGAAGCGCGCCGTCACTTGGTCGCCAAAGCGGTTGACAATGGGGGTGGCGATGACGACTTTGCGGGCGCCTGCAGGCAGTTCTATTGGGTAGAGATATTCGCGGCGTGTGCCGAATCCGCCCAGTGAAACGCTGAGGGTGCCGCGGTAGTTGCCTGATCGCGATTCCAGCTCAATCGCGAGCGGAAACGCGCCGTTGAGGGCGGGTGTGTCGCCCAGCAAGGGCTGCACGCGCAGTGCAACAGGTGCCTGCCCCCAGCTGGTGACCAGCAACGCTCCCCATAGCCCAAGTAGGTAGATGCTTCGTGGCATTTCGGGTTTGTTATTGTGCAGCCAACGCGCAGATTCCTGCTGGATGGCGTGACGTCTGCTGCCTAAACGGATACGGCTTTATCCACAGGTATACTGGCACTACCGATGGCGGAGCTGGATACGCGGTTGTTTTACTGGATTTTTGAGGGGTGGCGTGCCGACTGGGTTACGCCGATTATGATTTTCTTTTCGGATGCGCTCAAGAGTTGGCAAGGGCGTGCGGCAGCGGTGTTGATTTGGGTTTACTTGCTATGGCGTGGGGGCAGGGCACGGGCGTTTGCGCTATGGCTGGTGCCCATCCTTGTGCTGACAAACGAGACTGCCGATTGGCTCAAGGCATGGGTTGGGCGCGAGCGTCCGTGTGTGGCGTTGCCGATTGACGCGCTCACGGGCAACTTGACTTCGGGATCGTTTCCGTCGGCGCACGCGGCGAATATGAGTGCGTTGGTGGGTGTCGCGACCGCTTTGTGGGGGCGCAAAGCGTTCTGGGGGCTGTTTTGGCTGCCCCTGTTGGTGGGGTTGTCGCGCGTGTATGTGGGCGTGCACTATCCTTCGGATGTGGTGGGGGGCTGGCTACTCGGTTGGCTTTATGGGTGGGGCATTGTTTCGCTGATTGGTTGGATAAGGGCGCGATCGGTGCCGTCGTCGGCACGCAACGATTCGGGCGGGGTGTAGGGCACGATGCGCGAGATACCGCCCGTCATTGACACGCCCAACCACTGCTGTGCTACGGCGGTGGTGATAGGGTTGTGGGTGACGATGAGCACTTGTGAATGTTCCGCGATTTGCCTCAGGTAGTCAGCGAAGCGTTGTACGTTGCGCCCGTCTAAGGCAGCGTCCACCTCGTCCAGCACGAGCAGCGGGCTGGGCTTGACCGTGCTGAAGGCGAACAACAGGGCGATGGCGGTCAGCGCGCGCTCGCCCCCCGACAGCAGCTCCAAACGCTGGCGCCGTTTGTGGGGCGGTTGTGCTTCCACAATTACGCCTGCGGAGAGCGGGTCGCGTGTGTCGGTGAGGATGAGCTCGGCATGCCCACCCTCAAAAAGTTGCGCAAAGCGCATTTGGAATGCTTGGCGCACGGCCGCGAAGGTGCTTAGGAACTGCTCGCGGGCGTGGCGGTCTAACTCGTGGAGTTGGTGCTCCAGTTGGGCGCAAGTATGTTCTAAATCTTCGCGTTGGCGTAAGAGGTGGGTGTAGCGTTCGTTGAGGCGGGCGTACTCATCGGGGGCGTTGGGGTTGACTTCGCCGATGTCGTCGAGGGCGCGGCGCAAGCGTTCCAGTTCGGTGCGTGCAACGGGCGGTTTTTCGGGCAATGGCTCGGGCAAGGGGGTAAGCGGTTCGTTGGGGGCGAGCCGCTGCCACTGTTCAGTGATTTCTTGCAGTTTGAGTTCCGCCCGCAGCTGTTGCATCTCCAGCGCGCGGTCGCGCTCTGTCAGCTGGCTGAGGGTGGCGCGCAGGGCGCGCAGTTGCTCGTTGAGGGCGAAGCTTTGCTCCAGCCACTGTTGGCGCTGGGTGCGCTTGCTCTCCAAGAGGGCTTGGGCATCGGCAATCTGGGCGCGAACGCGCTGGAGTTCGTCATCGAGGCGAGCGCGTTGGGCTTGCAGTTGCGCTTGCTCGGCGTGGAGGGCGTGAAGGCGCGCTTGGCGATTTTGTTGGCGCTCACGCAGCTGGCTGAGGGCGCGCTGCTCGGTATCAAGCTGGCGTTGTAATTCGCGTTGGCGCGTGGCAAGTTGTTGGCTCTGAGCACGTAGCTGCGCCAGTTGGCGGGTTAGCGCGTCGTGGCGGGCGTGAAGTTGCTCGCGCCGGGCTTCTAACGCGGTGAAGTCAGTAGTGGGTTCGGCGTTCAGTTGCGCCTCGAGCGCGGCGATTTGTTCGCGAGTGCGGGCAAGTTGCGATTCGTAGTGTTGGCGGTCGCGCTGGCGTTGGCGCAGTTCGCTTTCCAAGCGCAAGCGTGTGTGGCTAACTTCGCGCAGTTGGCGTCGGCGCCCTTCCAGCAGTTGTTGGCGCTGGTGGTGGGCGGCGCGATGCTGTTCCAACGCGGTTTCGACGTGTTGGAGTTGGGTTTCGGCATTGGCGAGTTCGGCGCGGGTGCGTTCCAGTTCCGCTTTGAGTTGGAGTAAGGTGCTGCGTTCGTGCGGTTGTGCGCCTCCTGTGATTGCCCCGCTGAGTTGCACGACGGAACCATCTAAGGTGGCGAGGCGCGCGAAGACGCGGGCGTAGCCACCTTGGCGCAGCAGGCGCACGAGGCGCGTGGCATTTTCCAGGGTATCAACAACCAACACGCGTCCTAGCAAGTGGCGCACAGCAGGCTCGAAACGCGGTTCGCAGGCGACCAGGTCGGCCGCGATGCCAAGAATGCCCTGCGCTTGGGGAGCCAACATCGGGGGTAGTTCGGCAGAGTGTGGCTCCAGCAGCTCGAGGGGCAAAAAAGTGAGTCGCCCCGCGCGGTGCGCCTTGAGCCACTCGATGGCGCTGCGTGCCTCCGCCTCAGTGGGGGTGATGATATCGTTGACGGCGTTGCCCAGCGCGGCGCCGATTGCGGCTTGGTAGGCGTCGGGCACGCTCAGCGCTGCGCCCACGGGCACGAATTCGCCTTGCAACTCGCCCTTGCGAAGGGCATTTAGCAAGGCGCGTACGGCAGGGCTTGCCCCCTCGCCTGCTTGGAGGCTAGCTTCCAGTGCGCGCAGGCGTGCCCGAAGGGTTTCCACATGGCGCGCGTAGTGCTGAACCTCGCGCAGGTGGTGGTTGAGCTTTTGCTCGCTTTCGCGCTGCGCTGTTTCGAGCTGCTCCACCTCCGTGTGAAGGGTGTGCTCGTCGGCTTGAGCGCGTTCCAGCGCGGTTTGGAGGGTGTCGTGTTCCGTTGTAAGCGATTGGAGTTGCGCTTCAATGGCGGCAGCTTCCGTCTGGAGCCGCTGGAGGTGCTGGTGAGCGTATTCGCGTTGGGTGCGCTGGCGCAGCGCAGCTTGGTAGGCCGTTTCTATGGCACGCCGCTCGGCGTCCAGCTGGCTGAGTTCGGTTTCTGTGCTATGGATAGCGGGGGCGAGGGTGCGCGCTTCGGCTTCCAGCGCCTGCAGTTGCGCTTGCAGTTCGTGCATGCGGGTGTGGTGCGTTTGTTCTTGGGCGCGGAGGCTGTCTGTTTCCTCTTGCCAGGTGTGCGCGAGTTCGGTAAGGGCGCGTTCGCGTTCGTCCAATCGGTTACGCTCGCCCAGAAGGCGTTCTTCAGCAGTCAAGTGGCTTTGTAGGGCGGCGCGCAAGGTGTCCATTTCGGCTTCCAGCTGAGCAAGTGCATTGCCGCAGGCGTCGGCTTGGGCTTCGTGGGCTTGGATGGCTTGGGTTGCGTTGCGAATTTGCTCGTGGAGGGTGTCGCGGTCGGCGCGGGCGCGCGCAGCACGAATTTGGAGCTGCGTGTACTCATATTGCAAATAGGTGCGTTCCATCTGGTGGAGTTGGTGTTGCAGTTCGCGGTAGACGAGGGCGCGTTCGGCTTCGTGGCGCAGGGGTTCACGCTGGCGTTCGAGTTCGCGCAGCACATCGTCCACGCGGGTTAGGTGCAAGCGTGCGGCTTCCAAGTCGCGCAGGGCTTCTTTGCGCCGGTTGCGGTAGAGGGCGATGCCCGCGACTTCTTCTATCCAGAGGCGTCGTTCTTCGGGCGAGGCGTTTAGCAGCGCTTCAATATCGCCCTGCCCCACAATGGCATAGCCGCCGCGTCCCAGCCCCGTGCCAGCAAATAGGTCGGCTACATCGCGCAGGCGTGCGGGGGTGCGGTTAATCCAGCATTCCCACTCGCCTGAGCGATAGATACGGCGCGTGATTTGCACTTCATCGGCATCTATGGGCAGCCAACGCGTGGCGTTATCAAACCACAGCGAGACCTCTGCCAGCCCCAGCGGCTTGTGTGCTGATGAACCGCTAAACACGACCTCTGTAGGGGTTTGGGCGCGCAGCAGGCGCACATTCGCCTCGCCCAATGCCCACACAATCGCGTCGACCAAGTTGCTTTTGCCGCAACCGTTGGGTCCGACAATAGCGGTCAGGTTCGCGGCAAGTTCGATCTCAGTGCGCTGCGCGAAGGTTTTGAAACCGTGCAGGCGGATGCGCGTAAGGGCAAGGCTCATCCGCTGCGTGCCTCCTGCAGACAGAGGTTGCGTGCTCGGCTCACAAAGCAAAGGTTTTCGACGCGTCACGCGCTCTTCCTGCTGTAGGTACAATCTCTGGCGGGTGAAATCGGCATGCAGGTTCATGTAGTAGAGCATCCGTTGGTAAAGCATATCCTGACGCGCCTGCGCGATGCAGAGACAGAACCGGCGCAGTTTCGGGCGTTGGCACGGCAGCTGACTTTTCTATTGGCGATTGAAGCCACGCGTGATTTGCCGTTGCGCGAGCATACGGTGCAGACGCCGTTGGAGCCGACCACGGGCTACTCGTTGGCGCAACCGATTGTGGCGGTGCCGATTTTGCGGGCGGGCTTGGGCATGCTAGAGGCGATCACGGAGCTGTTTACGGAGGTGCGTGTGGGCTACATCGGCTTGGAGCGCGATGAACAAACCGCAGTGGCGCGTGCCTACTACTCAAAGCTGCCCCCGTTGGGCGAGAGCCGCGTATTACTGTTGGATCCGATGTTGGCGACGGGCGGCTCGGCGGCGCGGGCAGTGGAGGTGTTGCTTCAGGCAGGGGCACGCGACATCGTGCATATTTGTGTAGTGGCGGCGCCTGAAGGCGTGCGCTTGCTGAACGAGCGGTTTCCGCAAGTAAAAATCGTGGCTGCCTCTTTAGATCGCGGGCTGAATGACCGAAAATTTATCGTGCCGGGCTTGGGCGATTTTGGAGATCGGTTGTACGGCACAGGGGCACGGTGAAGAATCAAAAGAGGGCAAGCCCAAGGGCTTGCCCTCAAACTGGCGGTGGGACCTCCGTGTCCCTGATGCTTCGTAGAGGTGGCCGGGGTGTCCCTCTACAAAGGTCGCCTTCCCTAACGACGTGCGTATTATACCCTAACTCGGATGCGGATGTCAAGTCCTATGGGGGTGGGGTGAATTTTGCCGCCCCCCTTGACAAAGTTGTCGGCGACATGGTATAGTATATGTCGCTTCAAGCAAGAGGCTTGGAGCGAGACGAAGCACCTTGAGACCCCAGAAAAAGCGTGTAGAGAGGGCGATACCCCTTGACAAACGCGTAGGGGATGTGGTATAATTGCCCCTGCCGATGATGTCCAGTGGGGCGCATCGGTGTGTGGTTCCTTGAAAACCGGGCAGGTAGGAAGCGCTGTGCGAGCCTTCGGTCAGGATTGCACTTGCGAAAGCGAGTGCGGGTTTCATCCTTACCGACGGAGAGTTTGATCCTGGCTCAGGGCGAACGCTGGCGGCGTGCCTTAGACATGCAAGTCGAGCGGTAGGCTCCCTTCGGGGAGCCGAGAGCGGCGAACGGCGGAGTAACACGTGAGTAACCTGCCCCGAAGACTGGGATAACCCGGGGAAACTCGGGCTAATACCGGATGTGGATGTCTCGGCTTCGGCTGAGGCATCTAAAGGCGCAAGCCGCTTCGGGAGGGGCTCGCGGCCTATCAGGTAGTTGGTGAGGTAACGGCTCACCAAGCCTGCGACGGGTAGCCGGTCTGAGAGGACGGCCGGCCCGAGGGGCACTGAGACACGGGCCCCACTCCTACGGGAGGCAGCAGTCGGGAATCTTGGGCAATGGGCGAAAGCCTGACCCAGCGACGCCGCGTGGAGGACGAAGCCCTTCGGGGTGTAAACTCCTTTGAGCAGGGATGAACGCAGACAGTACCTGCAGAACAAGCCCCGGCTAACTACGTGCCAGCAGCCGCGGTAATACGTAGGGGGCGAGCGTTGCCCGGATTTACTGGGCGTAAAGCGCACGTAGGCGGCTCCGTAAGTCTGGTGTGAAATCTCCCAGCTCAACTGGGAGGCTGCACTGGATACTACGGGGCTCGAGGGCGGGAGAGGAGATTGGAATTCCCGGTGTAGCGGTGAAATGCATTGATATCGGGAGGAACACCAGTGGCGAAGGCGGATCTCTGGCCCGCTTCTGACGCTGAGGTGCGAAAGCTGGGGGAGCGAAAGGGATTAGATACCCCTGTAGTCCCAGCCCTAAACGATGGGCGCTAGGTGTTGGGGGATTTCCCCTCAGCGCCGTAGCTAACGCATTAAGCGCCCCGCCTGGGGAGTACGGCCGCAAGGTTGAAACTCAAAGGAATTGACGGGGGCCCGCACAAGCGGTGGAGCATGTGGATTAATTCGATACAAACCGAAGAACCTTACCTGGGCTTGACATCCACGAGAAACTCCCTGGAAACAGGGAGCCTCGATGGGGAAACCCATCGACCCGTGGACACCGGTTGCATGGCTGTCGTCAGCTCGTGCCGTGAGGTGTTGGGTTAAGTCCCGCAACGAGCGCAACCCCTGTCCTCTGTTGCCAGCGGGTCATGCCGGGCACTCGGAGGAGACTGCCGTGGTCAACACGGAGGAAGGTGGGGACGACGTCAAGTCAGCATGGCGGTTACGCCCAGGGCTTCACACATGCTACAATGGGCGGCACAAAGGGCAGCGAACGCGCGAGCGGGAGCGAATCCCAAAAAACCGCCCTCAGTTGGGATCGCAGTCTGCAACTCGACTGCGTGAACGCGGAATCGCTAGTAACGGCGGGTCAGCCATACCGCCGTGAATACGTTCCCGGGCCTTGTACACACCGCCCGTCAAGTCACCCGAGTCGGCTGCACCCGAAGTCGGTCGCCCAACCCGCACGGGAGGGAGCCGCCGAAGGTGTGGCTGGTAAGGGGGACTAAGTCGTAACAAGGTAGCCGTACCGGAAGGTGCGGCTGGATCACCTCCTTTAACGGAGCCACTCTCGCGCTTGCACAGCCACTCCTGCCCGGTTTTGAGGGAATCAGGGCGCGTAGCTCAGCTGGTTAGAGCGCACCCCTGATAAGGGTGAGGTCATTGGTTCGAGTCCAATCGCGCCCACCAGTGGGGGCGTAGCTCAGCGGGAGAGCACCTGCTTTGCACGCAGGGGGTCACCGGTTCAAATCCGGTCGCCTCCACCATGCTTTTGCCCAAACCTCAGCGCCCTACGGGGCTTTGATGTTTGGGCAAACCTCGTCGGCTTGCCAACGGAGCAAGCCCAACGCCCAAAACCCTTTGACAGCTGGACTGGAGTCACCGAGCAGCGCGCCGAAGGCAAGCTACTAAGGGCGCACGGCGGATGCCTAGGCGCAAGGAGCCGATGAAGGGCGTGGCAAGCTGCGATAAGCTGCGGGGAGCCGCCAGCAGGCGTTGATCCGCAGATCCCCGAATGGGAGAACCCGGCCACCGGTAAGGGTGGTCACCCACCGCTGAACCCATAGGCGGTGTGGAGGGAACCCAGGGAACTGAAACATCTCAGTACCTGGAGGAAAAGAAACCGAATGGGATTCCCTCAGTAGCGGCGAGCGAACGGGGAACAGCCTAAACCAACAGGGCGTGCCCTGTTGGGGTCGTGGGACTGGCATCTGGGGAGCGTAGCGCTTAGCAGAATCGTCTGGAACGGCGAGCCATAGAGGGTGACAGCCCCGTATGCGAAAAGCGCGAAGCCCTCGCCAGGATCCCGAGTAGCACGGGATAAGTGGAGCCCTGTGCGAATCTGCCCGGACCACCGGGTAAGGCTAAATACTCCTTGCGACCGATAGTGCACCCAGTACCGTGAGGGAAAGGTGAAAAGCACCCCGGAAGGGGAGTGAAAAGAACCTGAAACCGTGCGCCTACAAGCAGTCGGAGGGCTATACCCCTTTGGGGGACAGCCTGACGGCGTGCCTTTTGCAGAATGAGCCGGCGAGTTACGCTCAGCGGCGAGGTTAAGCGTCTCAGACGCGGAGCCGTAGCGAAAGCGAGTCCTCACAGGGCGTCTTAGTCGCTGGGCGTAGACCCGAAACCGCGCGATCTACCCCTGGTCAGGCTGAAGCCGTGGTAGCACACGGTGGAGGGCCGCACCGGTGTCCGTTGAAAAGGGCTCGGAGGAACTGGGGGTAGTGTGGTGAAATGCCAATCGAGCGCGGAGATAGCTGGTTCTCCCCGAAATGCATTGAGGTGCAGCCTCACGCGCTATGCTATGCAGGTAGAGCCACTGGATGGGCTAGGGGGCCTACCAGCTTACCGAACCCAACCAAACTCCGAATGGCATAGCAGGAAGCGTGGGAGTGAGACAGCGACGGATGAGCGCCGTTGTCAAAAGGGGAACAGCCCAGACCGCCCGCTAAGGCCCCTAAGCACAGGCTAAGTGTGAAAGGATGTAGGAGCGCGTAGACAACCAGGAGGTTGGCTTGGAAGCAGCCATCCTTTAAACAGTGCGTAACAGCTGACTGGTCGAATGTGCTCCTGCGCCGACAATGTAAGGGGGCTCAAGCCTGTCGCCGAAGCGGCGGGTTCACCCAACCGGGTGAGCGGTAGGGGAGCGTTCTGCATGCGGTGAAGGCGGAGCGGAAGCACCGCTGGAGCGTGCAGAAGTGAGAATGCCGGCACGAGTAGCGAGAAGACGGGTGAGAATCCCGTCCGCCGAAAGCCTAAGGGTTCTTCAGGCAGGTTCGTCCGCTGAAGGTTAGGCGGTCCTAAGCCGAGGGCGAAACGCCGTAGGCGAAGGGCAGTGGGTCAACATTCCCACCCCAGGTGGCGGAGCGACGCGGGGACGCTTCAGAATCGGTCGGGCGCGGAGTTGGAAAGCCGCGCTCCTCCCAGAGGCAACGCTGGGAGGACGAAGGGATCCCTCTGGGTGAACGAAGCGACCGTGCCTGAAGCCGAGAAAAGCCGCGCTCGCGTTGAACCCACCTGACCGTACCGCAAACCGACACAGGTAGGCGAGGCGAGGAGCCTCAGGCGCGCGAGAGAAGTCCCGCTAAGGAACTCGGCAAATTGACCCCGTAACTTCGGGAGAAGGGGTGCCTCTTGGCGTGCCGGCTGAAACGCCTAAGCGCCGAGAGGTCGCAGCAAAGCGGGCCTGGCGACTGTTTACCAAAAACACAGCTCTCTGCAAAGGGGTAACCCGATGTATAGGGGGCGACGCTTGGCCAATGCCCGTAGGTCAAGGGGAGGGGTCAGCCGCAAGGCGCAGCCCCAAACTGAAGCCCGGGTGAATGCCGGCCGTAACCCTAACGGTCCTAAGGTGGATTTCGCTGCCCCCCTCGTGGGTAACCACGAGGTGCGCATCCGGCTATATGCTGGGAACTCCGGGGTATCCAGCGGTACTCGCAAGAACCCGCTTGGAAGGAGGCACACAAGCCTCTTGCGAGTAACAACCCGACTGGTGCGGACAACCAGCAGGAAAGGCTAATCCTCATCGGAGGGAAGCGATGGCTGCCTCCCCATCGCCCAAAATACCCTGCTCATTTCCCACAACGCAACCACACTCCGTGAGGATTAGAATCCTCAGAGACCATACGCCGGACACCTCAACGAAGAGGTGAAGAGATGGTCCCATCTGCATGGCGACATGCAGGAGCGGGCTCCTATGACAAGGGGGAGCTTGCTCGCTCGACATCCGTCGAGTAAGGTCATAAGCGAAATTCCTTGTCGGGTAAATTCCGACCCGCACGAAAAGCGTAACGACTGGGCCACTGTCTCAGCGGGACTCTCGGTGAAACTGTAGTACCCGTGAAGATGCGGGTTGCCTGCGGTAGGACGGAAAGACCCTATGGAGCTTTACTACAGCCTGGGATTGCGTTTTGGCTGCTCATGTAGAGCGTAGGTGGGAGCTTCGGCGCCAATGGAACACCACCCTTGAGCCGCTGAAACGCTAACCCGCACCGTAAGCCGGTGCGGAGACAGTCTTAGGTGGGTAGTTTGACTGGGGCGGTCGCCTCCTAAAGCGTAACGGAGGCGTCCAAAGGTCCGCTCAGCGCGGTCGGAAATCGCGCGTCGAGTGCAAGGGCATAAGCGGGCTTGACTGTGAGACCCACGGGTCGAGCAGAGGCGAAAGCCGGGCCTAGTGACCCTCTGGTTGTGCGTGGGCACGCCAGGGTTCAACGGATAAAAGCTACCCTAGGGATAACAGGCTGATCCTGCCCGAGCGTCCACAGCGACGGCGGGGTTTGGCACCTCGATGTCGGCTCGTCGCATCCTGGGGCTGAATAAGGTCCCAAGGGTTGGGGGGTTCACCCATTAAAGCGGCACGCGAGCTGGGTTCAGAACGTCGTGAGACAGTTCGGTCCCTATCCACCGCAGGCGGAGGAGACTTGAGGGGAGCTGGCCCTAGTACGAGAGGACCGGGCTGGACCGACCTCTGGTGTACCTGTTGTCCCGCCAGGGGCAGTCGCAGGGTAGCCAAGTCGGGACGGGATAAGCGCTGAAAGCATCTAAGCGCCAAGCCCACCCCAAGATAAGGTCTCCCATCCGGTCAACGGAGTAAGGTCCCCGGTAGATGACCGGGTTGATAGGCGGCAGGTGTAAGCGCAGCAATGCGTTGAGCTGAGCCGTCCTAATCGACCGAGGGCTTGCCTAAAAATCGCGCGCCATCGGTGCACTCCAGTTCCAGTTGTCAAAGTGCCCACACAGTTTGTACTCATACGGCGCATCGTGCAGTTTCATGAATACCCCTTTCTCAATCTGGGTGCCCATAGCGGAGGGGAAACACCCGTTCCCATCCCGAACACGGCAGTTAAGCCCTCCAGCGCCGAAGATACTGCTCTGGTAACGGAGTGGGAAAATAGGTCGGTGCCCAGATTGAGAGCCCATCTACGGCTCCAGCCACACGCTGGAGCCGTTTCGCATTTAACCCCCCTCAAGGATTCCACGCTGCGACAGCGAATCACCAACCCCGTGCGCGACCTACTGCTGGAACTGTGGCAATACCGCGAACTGCTGCGCACGCTGGTCATCCGCGAACTACGCGTGCGCTACAAAAACTCCATCCTCGGCTTTTTCTGGTCGCTGGTCAACCCCCTAGCCACCGTGCTGGTAATGACCCTCGTGTTCAAATATGTGATGGGCATGCGTATTGCCAACTACTCCGCCTATATCTTAGCAGCCTACTTGCCATGGACCTTCTTCCAGTTCGCCCTGCTCGACTCCAGCCAAACGATCTTGGTGTACATGCAGGTCATCAAAAAGATTTACTTCCCGCGTGTGCTGTTGCCGTTAGCAGCGGTGCTGGCGAATTTCGTGCACTTCCTGCTGGCAATGGGCGTGCTGTTTGTGTACTTGTATGGCTATGTGGGCACGCCTCTACAACTCAGCCTACTGTGGCTGCCCGTAATCGTGTTGAGCCAGCTGCTGTGGGTAGTAGGGCTTTCAGCACTGATTGCCTGCTGGAACGCCTTTTACGAGGATGTAAAGTACTTAGTGAGCGTGGGGCTACAGCTGCTGTTTTTTCTGACCCCGATTATTTACTTTTCAGAGCAAGTGCGCTACACGACGCTCCTACCCGAAGCCTATCGCGAGGGGGTATTTTGGGCGTACCACCTGCTGAACCCGATGGCGACGCTGGCGATGGCCTATCGCAAGGCTGTTCTTCCGCCGATTACGATTATCCACGAGCCAGCGGCTATGGGACAAACCACCCAGTTCCCCGATATGCCGCTGCCGCTGTGGCTGCTTGGGGCGAACCTCCTCGCGGGCGCAGTCGTTGCTCTGGGAGGGCTATCCTACTTTCGCAAGCGCGAATGGGAGTTTGTGGAGCGACCATGAGCCGCGATGAGCTGCTGGCTTGGCTACGCTTACTTAGCTTGGAGTTCTCGGCGAACAAACTGCGCGCTTTGTTAGAGCAGTTCGGCGATCCCGAGAGCGTCTTGAGCGCATCGCGCGAGGCATTGCGCGCCGTGGCGGGCATTCGCGAAGCCGATATAATCGCGATTGAACGCGCCGCAGGCGAACCAGTCACGATTCCCGCACCGTTGGAACAGGGCGAGGCACGCCTGATTGTGGCAGGCACCCCCGACTACCCTCGCCCTTTGGAGCATCTGCCCGACCCACCGCCCGCGCTGTTCGTATGGGGCACCCTGCACGAGCGCGACCGCTTCGCCATTAGCATCGTGGGCACGCGCAAGCCCAGCGCCTACGGACGCATGGTTGCCGAGCGGTTCACACGCGACCTGTGTGAGGCGGGGCTCACCATCGTTAGCGGGGGCGCATTGGGCGTGGACACGGTTGCCCACCGCACCGCGCTGGAGGCAGGCGGACGCACAATTGCCATCTTGGGAAGCGGGCTGGGCTCTCTGTACCCCTCGGAGAACCGTGCCCTGTTTCAGCAGATCGCCGAGTCGGGTGGGGCGGTCGTCTCCGAATACTTTTGGGAAGCAGCGCCCGATGCGTGGCGATTCCCCGTGCGCAATCGGCTCATCGCTGCGTGGGGCATGGGCACCTTAGTGGTGGAAGCCCCAGAAGCCAGCGGCGCGCTGATTACCGCCCGCCTCGCCAGCGAATACGGACGCGAAGTGTTTGCTGTGCCAGGCAGCATTGACAACCCCAAAAGCAAGGGCTGCCACACCCTCATCAAAGAGGGCGCGATGCTAACGGATAGCGCGGAAGATATTCTAACCGCGCTCAAGGTGCAGCCAGAGCCGCGCGAGCGCACGCCCAGCTTGCCCATCCTCACTGAAACCCAAGAGAAGCTGCTCAGCGCGCTGGATTTAGAGCCACGCCATGTGGACACCATCGCGCGTCAAGTGGGGCTGCCCGTGCATGTGGCGCAAGCGGAACTCACAATGCTGGAACTGCAGGGGCTGGTGCGGCGAATGCCTGGTGGGGCGTTTGTGCGCGTGCTCTAATAACGGATTGCCATCAGCAACCCGCGCGAGTCACGGGCAGGCTCGCCGATGCACACTTCTGATTCGCCGCGCAAGTGGCGCCACGCGCTCCACGCCAGGGCAAAGGCGTCTAACACATCATCTTCGCTTACCACAGCGCGCACGAAGCCTTTGCACAATGCGTCCAGCCACGCCTCGAGTGCAGGGGCACTGCTGCCGAACACTTGACGCAAAGCAAACCGTCGCGCCAACTTGCCTTCGGGCGTGCGCTTCGGATGGGCGATGGGCATACCCAGCATCCCGTAGAAGCTTAGCTCTGGGTGCGCTTCCCATACCTGCACCTGTAGCTCAGGCGTGAGCAACAAGTCCAGCTCGCATATGCGCGGAATGAGGTTATAGGCTTGGACGCATAACCCCAGCGCGCGCACATGGGCATACGAAGACGCACGGAGCATGGCGCGGGTGGGCGGGATAAACACCGTGCTGGCACGCTTGCCCAGCCGCGCACGCGCCACTATGTCGCAGGGGCGTGGGCGTGCCCTGCCATCATCCCACAGGCCGATGGGCATGTCCACTGCTATTGCCTCCGCGTCCCCGAACTGCTCCAGCAGGTGCCCGAATCGCTCCGCAAGCAGCACCTGCCCATCCACCACCTGCGCGGCATCAATCGCCAAGGCGATCGCTAACCAGCCACCGCGACACCCATCGACGCCCACAACCCATCGCATTGCATGCCTAAATCCGATTGTACCCCCTTGCAATTAGCGCGCGGGATAGGGTATAATCACACTGCCACGCGCGTCCGTAGCTCAGAGGATAGAGCGCAAGGTTGCGGACCTTGAGGTCGGGGGTTCGAGTCCCTCCGGACGCGCCATAATTTTTCGTGCCCTCGTAGCTCAGCGGATAGAGCGCCTCCGTCCTAAGGAGGGCCGTCGGGGGTTCGAATCCCTCCGAGGGCACCACACCCTTGGAGAGGTGCCGGAGTGGTTGAACGGGCCCGTCTCGAAAACGGGTATCCCCCCAAAAGGGGGATCGTGGGTTCGAATCCCACCCTCTCCGCCAGAGACCGCCGATGCACTGGACGGATACCCACTGCCACCTAAATCATCCGGACTTGTACGCCGATTGGCAAGGCGTGCTGTTTCGCGCCCAGCAGTCGGGCGTGCAGCGGCTCATCCTCATCGGCTATGACTTGCCTAGCAGCCAACGCGCCGTAGAACTCATCGAGCAATCCGACGCCCTCTATGCAGCAGTGGGCATCCACCCACACGACGCTACTCAGTGTACTGAAGAGTCTCTGCGCACCCTGCACACACTTGCGCAACATCCGCGCGTCGTTGCCATCGGCGAGATTGGGCTAGACTTCTACCGCGACCTTTCCCCCCGTGAGGCGCAGTACGAGGCGTTTCACGCCCAACTTCAACTGGCAGTAGAGGCGCGGCTCCCCGTCGTCATCCACTGCCGCGAGGCGTATGACGAGCTGCTGGAGGTGTTAGCCCAGTATCCAACGGTGCGCGGCGTGCTGCACTGCTTTTCGGGCATGCCCGAACACGCGCAACGGGGGCTGGAGTTGGGCTACTATCTGGGGGTGGGGGGCGTGGTGACTTTCAAAAACGCTGAAACGCTGCGCCAAATTGTGCGCACCATGCCTCGCGAGCGCCTGCTGCTGGAAACCGACGCACCCTACCTTGCGCCCCATCCCTATCGCGGCAAGCGCAATGAGCCTGCTTACCTGCCGCTGATTGCCCAACAAGTCGCTGCCTTGTGGGATGTTTCGCTAATGCAGCTCTCAGCACAAACGGAGGCGAATGCTGTCACCCTATTTCGCTTGCCAGGGAATACCGCACGAAATGGAGAGGTCGCCTAAGAGTGCGTATCCGTTCTAGCAGGAGGCAACTCCTCGAGCGCGAATTTGGGTCTTATGCAGAGAACACACTCATCTAACCCGTACGCCCCATTCAAAATGGGCGTGCAGAGCTATTCGATGCGCAAGATGACGCTGCCGCAAATGCTGGACGCCACGCGCCAGCTGGGGCTGCAGTACATCGAGGCTTTTATGATGCACTTGCCCTACTTCAGCTCGCGCGAGCAGTGGGAGAGCATGAAGCGCACTGTGGCGCAGTCGGGCATAGAGGTGCTGGCTTACGGCGTCGTGAGCTTTGACCGCAACGAACAAGCTGCCCGAACCATCTTTGAGTTTGCAAAAGCGATGGGCATCCCCGTGATTACGGCAGATCCCGCCCCCGAAAGCTTTGCCTACCTGCCACGCCTGTGCGAGGAGTTCCGCATCCCCATCGCCATCCACAATCACGGACCCAACACACGCTACGACACAATCCGCAGCGTGGAGGAGGCGATGCGCGGTCGCCCCGAATGGATCGGTGCATGCATCGACACCGCTCACTTTCTGCGTTCAGGCGAAGACCCCGTAGCGGCGCTGCAGCGGTTCGGTAAGCGCACTTACGCCGTGCACCTAAAAGATGTGAAAGACCGCACGCAGTTCACCCTGCTGGGCAAGGGCGACTTGGATTTGGTAGGCTTCTTGCGCACGCTCAAGCGCATAGGGTTCAAAGGCTGCCTCGCCCTGGAGTACGAGGAAAACCCCGACGATCCGCTGCCCGACCTACAGGCGTGCCTGGTGGCGGTGCGCGATGCGCTCAAACGCGCCTAATGCGCTACCGCTTCAGGTCTTTAGCAATGCTCAGCATCTCGTCGGCGGTCTGGATGGCACGCGAGTTGACCTCATAAGCACGCTGCGCCATAATCAAGCGCACCATCTCGTCGACAATCTGCACATTCGAGGCTTCCAGCGCGCCACCCGCAAGCGCACCGAGTCCGTTGGTGCCTGGCGTGCCCTCTATAGGTTCGCCTGCAGCAGGCGTAAGGCGATAGAGATTCATACCTATCCGCGTTAGCCCCGCAGGATTCACAAAGCGCACCAGCGTGATTTGCCCGATTTCTTCCACGCTGTCTTGCCCACCGCGCCGCACGCTAATCACGCCATCACGTCCCACCATAATCTGCTCGGCATCGGGCGGAATGATAATCTCAGGCTCCAGCGGATAGCCGTTGGAAGTCACCACTCTGCCTTGCGCATCCAGCTTGAAGCTGCCATCACGCGTGTAGGCAATCGCGCCGTCGGGCAGCAGCACCTTGAAAAAGCCGTCGCCCTCAATCGCCACATCCAACGGGTTACCCGTCACCTGTAAGGCACCCGTAGTAAATAGCCCATAAGTAGCGGCCGGGCGCGTGCCCAAGCCCACCTGCAAGCCGCTTGGCAGCTGCGTGCCCCCTGCCGCCGTCGCACCTGCAGGGCGCAGCGTTTGGTACAGCAAATCCTCAAAATCAGCGCGCACCGTCTTATAACCGTTTGTGTTCACATTCGCCAAGTTGTTCGCAATCACATCAATATTGAACTGCTGCGCTTCCATTCCAGTAGCCGCAGTATGCAATGCGCGTATCATTGCCGTACACCTCCTGTTGTTAACTTAGGTTGCTAACTCATGCCCAAGTTGCTAGCTCTCTGAGATTCCTCGCCTTCGGCTCGGAATGACATCGGCTGGAGCCGAGTGGTTTGTCCCCCCCCCCGAGCGCGGCGAGAAATCGCGCTCAAAACCGATGGGTAGCAAGACGGGCTACCATAGACGAGGACGTCCTTGTCGGCAAGGATGCCGGCGCTGTGATGAGTCAAACTACACTTTTGCCAGTTCATTGATTGCCTTGCCCAAGGTTTCGTCGTGCGCGTGGATGACTTTCTGATGGGTTTCGTAGGCGCGAATAAGTTCAATCATCCGCACCATCTCGCGCACAAGGTTCACATTCGAGCTTTCCAGTGCGCCCGCTACCACGCGCGGGTTCGGTATAGGCTGTGCTGCGCCTGCGAAGTAGCCATTGGGGTCTTTGGTCAGCGTGCCGTCGGCGATAAGCAACTGCGCGATGGGCGCGCCATTGGCAAACACACTGCCGTTCTCACCGATTTGCACGGCTGCCCCTTGCGGCACTTGGATGGGCTGACCGTTAGCGCCAAGCACTGGAAAGCCCTCGCGCGTGGTCAGTATGCCCTGCGCGTTGAGTTGGAACGCGCCGTTGCGCGTGTAGCGCACGCCCTGAGGCGTTTGCACCGCAAAGTAGCCCGCCCCGTCTATGGCAACATCTAACGGGTTGCCAGTGGAGACAAGCGCGCCAGCGCGCAGGTCAGTGTAGAACTCGCGCACGATTGCTCCTGCCGAAAGCGTGCCAATCGGAGTCGCTCGCGCGCCCTGCACACGCCACAGCGCGCGCTCATACACCGCTTCAAACACGGGGTGGTCGGCTTTGAAGCCCGTCGTGTTCAGATTCGCCAAGTTGTTCGCAACCGCGTCCTGCGCTTTCTGTCGGGCCGCCATTCCTTCGGCTGCCACATACAGTCCGCGTAGCATCGGCGCGTATTATCGGCAACGGCTCGCAACTTTTCCAGCCCCTAAGCCGCACCGCCCCGCACACCGATAATTGCCCTCAGGCGATTGGCTATGGCGGAGCGTATCTTGGTCGTGGATGACGAGGAAGACCTGCGCTATGTATATGTACGTCAGCTGCGCCGCGACGGCTATCAGATTGACACCGCCGCCGACGGCGAGGAAGCAATCGAAAAAATTCGTGAGAATGAGTACGCCGTCATTCTCACGGATATGCGCATGCCTCGCAAGGACGGATTGGCGGTGATTGCGGCAGCGCGCGAGCACCTACCCGAAGCGGAGATTATTGTGCTTACGGGGCATGGCTCGCTGGAAAACGCGCTGCAGGCATTCAAGGCGGGCAACATTTTCGAGTATCTGCTCAAGCCACTGGACGACATCACCGTGCTGAACACCGTAGTGGCGCGTGCCATTGAGCGACGCAACCTGCGCAAGCACAACCGTGAACTGTTCGAGCAACTCCAACGCGCCTATGAGGAGTTGCGCCAGAAATCGGAGGCGCTCATCCAACAGGAAAAGATGTCGGCTATCGGTATTTTGGCTGCGGGCGTAGCACACGAGCTGAACAATCCGCTGACGGCTGTCGTGGGCTTTGCCCAGATGGTCGCCGAAAAACTCCGCTCGAATCGCCCGCACAACTGGGACGACCGAGAGTACCTACGCGTGTTGCAGGCGGTAGACAATATGGTTCAGGGGGCACACCGCTCGCGCGATATCGTGGCGAGTTTGTTGCGCTTTGCGCGTGCGACCAAGCCCGAAGCCCGCGCCCCAGTGGATGTGAACCAAGTGCTGCGCGATGCGTTCCTGTTCACAGAGCACTTGTTGTTGCGACACGGCATCGCGCTGGAGAAGCAACTCGCCCCCGACTTGCCGCTGGTGTGGGGCAATGCGCCACGCCTCCAGCATGTGTTCACTAACCTGCTTATCAACGCCCAGCAAGCCACGCCCAGCGGAGGCACCGTGCGCGTAATTACTGAGCACGCCGACGAACCAAAGGGCGTGTGGGTGCATGTGGAGGACACAGGACACGGCATTCCACCCGAAGAGTTGGACAAAATCTTTGAGCCGTTCTACACGCGCAAGGAACAGGGTACGGGGCTAGGACTGTCCATCGCCAAACAGATTGTAGAGGAACATCAGGGCGAAATCTATGTGCACAGCGAGGTGGGCAAGGGCACGCGCTTTTCGGTGTTTTTGCCGGGTACCGATGCGGAGGCAGTGCCACCCTCTACCGAAGCCCAAGTAGCGTAGGGCAGGTATCATATCGCCGAGATGGCGAGCTACAAACTTTCCCAATTGGCGGAACTGGTTCAGGGTATTGTGCGCGGCGACGCCGAGTTGGAAATCAGCGCGGTGGGGGGTGTTAGCGATGTGCCCGCAGGCGGGCTAACTTTTGCCGAAGATGCGCGACACCTCCGCGAGGCACTTGCTTCGCCCGCAGCGGCAATCCTCACCGTGCCCAATCTCAATCTGCCCAGCGACGCAGGCAAATCGTTTCTATTGCACCCTGTGCCACGCCTTGCGTGGGCGAAAATCCTTGCTCTTTATAGCCCCTTCGCCACACCCACGCCCGGCATTCATCCCACAGTGGTGATGGGCAGCGAGTGCGAACTGGGCGATGAGGTGAGCCTCATGCCCTATGTGGTGCTTGGCGCGCGCGTGAAACTGGGGCACCGCGTGAAAGTCTATCCATTTTGCTATATCGGCGACGAGGTGGAAATCGGCGATGACACCGTGCTCTATCCCCATGTGGTGATAATGCCCCACGTGAAGATTGGTAATCGCGTGATTGTGCACCCAGGCGCGGTGATTGGAGGCGATGGCTACGGCTACGTGCAGCATGAAGGCGTGCACCACAAAATCCCGCAGATTGGGCGCGTGCGGATTGAAGATGATGTGGAAATCGGCTGCAACACCACGATTGATCGCGCTACTACGGGCGAAACACGCATCGGTAAGGGCACCAAAATAGACAACCTCGTGCAAGTAGCCCATAATGTACAAGTAGGCGAGCACTGTTTGCTGGTGGCGCAAGTGGGTATCGCGGGCAGCACGACCTTAGGGCAGCATGTAATCTTGGCGGGGCAGGTGGGTGTCAAAGACCATGTGCATATTGGCGACAATGTGGTAGTAGGAGCGCAAGGCGGAGTTGCCAAAAACCTGCCTGCTAACGGCGTTTACTGGGGCACGCCCGCCATCCCGCACGGGGAGTGGCTGCGAATCTTGGCGCATCTGTATAAGCTGCCAGAGTTGTTCAAGCGCGTGGAAGCGTTGGAGAAACGCAGTCGTGAGTAGCCCCTGGCGTCAACCACTTGCGAATGAACCGCTCTCCAAGTCGTCCCGAGCCGAAGGCTAGGAATCCGGGGCAAGGCACGGCTGAGCTCCCTCGCTACGCTCGGGGTGACAAATGGTAGCCGACCCTTGTCATTCCAAGCCGAAGGCGAGGAATCTCAGAATAGATAGCGAATCGCCTATAATGTTAGCGTGGGGAACACATGCGTGTTATCGGGCTGATAGTGTTGCTGGGGCTGGCATGGCTGTGGGGCTGGGCCGACGGCTTGCGCGAAGCCAAGCTGGTTTGGCGCGGCGCGCCGCTGGAACTCAGTCCACCACCCCTGTGGGATGGGCGCGAGCTGTGGCTACCCGTTGTGCACCTGGAGCGACTGGGACTAACTCTTGAGGTGCACGCCCACGCTGTACGCCTGCCCCACATCCCAGCAGACCAACCCAGCGCGTATGTGCCTGTAGAGGCTAAGCGTGAGCACCTCAGTATCCCGTTGCGCGACTTGGTGCGTCGGTTGGGCGGCTACACCCGCTGGGATGAAGCCACCCAGACGCTCAGTGCCTCCGCGCGCCTGCACGAATTACGCTTGGAATTCCCACTGCTGCACCTCAAAACCAGTTTGCCCGTCGCGTGGCGCGCCTTCGCGTTAGAAAACCCCACGCGCTTGGTCATAGACTTGCTGGGCTGTGTCTTACCCGAAGTGCCCATTCCGTTACCAGAGCCATCAGGCACCATCAGTGCCGTTCGGATTGGGCAGTACGACCCGCATACTGTGCGAATCGTGCTCGAAACCCACGCGCCCCACGCAACCCCCGACAGCGGTGTGCACAACGAGTGGCAAGTCGCCCTTGCCCCACTCACGCCTGTAGTGGAAACCACCCCTGCTAACTCACCCGAATCTGCCTCTGCCGCGAGCACGCCCCTTCCAGAGCCATTCCGCTTGCCTACTTTGCGGCGCAACGCGCAAGGGGCTGTGCAACTGACCCTTCCGATACCCGAGGGCGCGCGCCCGCGCGTGCAGTTTCTGGAAAACCCACTGCGCGTGGCGATTGATGTGCCCGGCTACTTACCCGAAGCGATTGAGCAACTTGTGGATGACCCCAGCTTGTTTGTGCGTGCGATGCGCGCCGTGCCGCAAGACGGCGGTCTCGTGCGCCTTGTGCTGGAACTGGCGCGCAGTCTCAGTGTGCAGGTGCTGCCGGGAACGACCAGCCTCACAGTGAACTTGCGCCTGCCCCGCAATGCAGGCGGTAAACTCAGCCAAAAAGTAATCGTGATCGACCCCGGACACGGCGGCACCCAGGCGGGTGCGCGCTGGCGCGAGGGCAACACGGTGATTGAAGAGAAAACCATCGTGTTGGCAATCAGCAAGCATATCGCCGAGCTGCTGGCGCGCGAGGGGGCAACCGTCATACTTACCCGTGCGGAAGACAAAACGCTGGGCTTATACGAGCGCACTGCCCTCGCCAATAGCGCAGGCGCACACTTTTTCATCAGTATTCACTGCGATTCCAATCCGCGTCCGAACTCTGCTTCGGGCACCACGATTTACTATCACCGCGACGATGCCGACAGTCGCGCCTTAGGGCAGGCGATTTTGAACGAAATCGTAAAGGTCAGCGGGCTGCCCTCACGGGGCGTGCGCTCCGACACGACGCTCTACCAAAACGGATTGGCGGTGCTGCGCACCAGCCAAATGCCTGCTGTGCTCATTGAGGTCGGCTTCATTAACCACGCCAAGGACCGCGCTAAACTAGTAGACCCCGCGTTCCAAAAGCGCGTGGCGGAGGCAATCGTGCGCGGTCTCAAGGCGCATGTGGAGGGGCGGTAGCCCCTCATTCAGCATACAGGCCGAACGCCATTTTGCCCGCGTACACTGCGCCCGTGTCAAGTTCTTCCTCGATGCGCAGCAGGCGGTTGTACTTGGCGGTGCGTTCGCCGCGGGCAGGCGCACCCGTTTTGATTTGCCCTGCTCCAACCGCCACTGCCAAATCGGCGATGAAGGTGTCTTCTGTCTCGCCCGAACGGTGCGAGATAATCGTGCTGTAGCCGTTGCGGTGTGCCAGGTGGATGGTATCCAGCGTCTCGGTGAGCGTGCCGATTTGGTTCGGCTTGATGAGGATGCTGTTGGCACAGCCCTCTTGCATGCCGCGCATCAGGCGTTCGGGGTTGGTCACAAACAGATCGTCGCCCACCAGTTGCACGCGCGTGCCCAATGCTTGGGTGAGCATCTGCCAACCCTGCCAGTCGTCTTCGGCTAAGCCGTCCTCGATGGAGACAATTGGGTAGTCGCGTGCCAGCTCTTCTAAGAAGCGCACCATCTGCTCCGAGTCGAGGGTGCGCTCTTCCGCGCGTAGCACATAGTAGCCCCCGCGATACAGCTCGGAGGCTGCCACATCGAGGGCGAGCGCAATCTGCGTGCCGGGCTGGTAGCCGGCGCGCTCAATGGCGCGCATCAACATATCCAACGCCCCTCGCACACTGGCAACGGCGGGTGCAAAGCCACCCTCATCGCCCACCGCGGCGCTGTAGCCCTCCTCCTGCACCACCTTGCGCAGATGGTGATACACTTCCACGCCCCAGCGCAACGCCTCCGAAAACGCGCTCGCGCCCAAGGGCACAATCATAAACTCTTGGAAATCCGCGCCGCCCTCCGCATGCTTACCGCCATTGAGCACATTCATCAAGGGCACGGGCAGCACATGGGCGTTGATACCGCCCAAGTAGCGATACAGCGGCAGCCCCACCGAGTCGGCAGCGGCTGCCGCCACCGCCAACGATACGCCCAAAATCGCATTCGCCCCCAGCTCCGACTTGTTCTCCGTACCATCCAACGAAAGCATCGTTTCGTCAATGACGCGCTGCTCTAAGGCGTCCAACCCCTCCAGCGCCGGCGCAATCCGCTCGCGAATGTTTTCCAGCGCACGCTCCACGCCCTTGCCCAAGTAATACTCTGGCTCTTCATCGCGCAGCTCCAACGCCTCGTAAGTGCCCGTAGACGCGCCTGAAGGCACCGCCGCGCGCCCAAACGCGCCATCCGCCAAAAATACATCCACCTCCACCGTCGGGTTGCCCCGCGAATCGAGAATCATCCGCCCTTGAATCCGATCAATCGTGCTCATCGTCTGGCTCCTGTGCAGCGAATTATACCAGTGTGGGGGCAGGCAAGCGAAAGGTATAATCGGCGCGTGGGCGGTTGTATCGCGCCCCTTTGACAGTGATGTGTGGACGCTATGCGTTGTATGCCGACGGCGAGCAGTTAGCGTGGCGATTCGGTGTGCCCGTGCCCCATCCGATTGCGCCACGCTACAACATCGCGCCCAGCCAGCCTGTGCTTGCGTTGCGCTATAACCACGACACCAAGACGCGCGAGTGGACCCACTTCGTTTGGGGACTGGTGCCTGCATGGGCACAAGACCCCAGTATCGGCAACCGGATGATTAACGCGCGTGCGGAGACCCTGCGCGAGAAACCAGCATTCCGCGCCGCCTACCGCTATCGCCGCTGCATCGTACCCGTGAGTGGCTTCTACGAGTGGAAAAAGACAGGGCGTACTAAGCAGCCCTATTTCGTGCGGGCAGCCGACAACCTGCCAATGGGCTTGGCGGGCTTGTGGGAGGTGTGGCGCAGTCCTGACGGCAGCGAACTGCATACCTGCACGATCATCACCACCGACGCGAACGCCCTCATCAAGCCCCTGCACGACCGCATGGCCGTTGTACTACCCCCCGATGCCTACGACTTGTGGCTCAACCCCAATACCAACCCAGCCGAGTTAGATGCCCTCCTCAAGCCTCCCCCTGAGGACTGGCTCGTTACTTACCCCGTGAGCACGCGCGTCAATAACCCCGCCAACGACGACCCCCAACTCATAGAACCCGTTGCCCCAAGTGAGGAGATGCGCTTGTTTTAGCGCACAACACTAAATCCACATGACCCACGCTCATATTCAGTTGGGAAACTGTGCATCGAGAGGGCTATAACTAGACCAGTACCAAACAATCCACTCGGTGGTTACCAAGCCGCGTCCGCCGCCAGCGTTTAGCCAGTTCACTACAAGGTTCGCAGTGTTTGTGCTCGCACTTCCTTCTCACCGTGTTGTTCAACTTCGGGCAGGGGTGCTAGCCGCCTCACATGGTATACTTTCTCTAAGGGTGATGCGACAAATGCGCCGATTACGAATCGTAATAGCCGATGACGAGCCGATTATTTTGCTGGACTTGCGCCAGATGTTGGAAGAGCTGGGGATGAGCGTGGTGGGCGAAGCCAGCGACGGCAGGCAAGCCGTCGAGCGCGTGCGCCAGCTCAAGCCCGATTTGGCAATCTTGGATGTAAAAATGCCAGAAATGGACGGTATTGAGGCAGCGCGCATCCTGCACGAGGAACGGCTTGCCCCCGTCATTTTACTCACGGCTTACAGTGACAGCGACCTCATCCAACGCGCCAAGCAGGCAGGCGTGTATGGCTACCTTGTTAAGCCGTTCAAGCAAGCTGATTTGACCCCCGCTATCGAAGTCGCGCTCGCCCGCTACCAAGAAACCCTCGAACTCGAACAGCAGGTCAACGACCTCAAAGAGAAGTTGGAAGCACGCAAGCTTATCGAGCGAGCAAAAGGCATTTTGATGGATACCTACGGGCTGCGCGAGCACGAAGCCTACCGTCGCATTCAAGAGCAGAGCATGAACACACGCAAAAGCATGCGCGAAATCGCTGAAGCGATCATCATTGCCCACACTATCCGCAATCCAGCGCAGTCGCAATGAAACTCTCCGTGATTACCGACGAAATTGCGGACGACCTGCCCACAGCGCTGCAGGTCGCCCGCGAATTCAATATAGATGCGGTGGAGTTGCGCACGGTGTGGGGGGTAAACCTCGCGCTGGCGGACGACGACCTGCTGCGCCGTGTGCGCGAAACGCTGCATGCGTTCGGCATGCGTGTCTGCTCGCTGGCGACACCCGTGTTCAAGACCGACTTGTTTGGTGCGCGCGAACGCGGCGAGATGCACGCTGCCCGCGAAGCCGACCTATCGGTGCAAATCCCGCTGCTGCAACGCTGCTTGGAAATCGCTGCGCTGCTGGATGCTCCCCTCGTGCGCATTTTCGCCTTCTGGCGCGCTGGCGCGCTTACCCCCGAACGCGAAACGGCGATTATTGAGTGGTTGGAACGCGCCCTTCCCTACGCCGAGCGCGCTCAAATCAAACTCGGTTTGGAAAACGAACACGCTTGCCAAGTGGGCACAGGCGCAGAACTGGCACAAGTGCTGAGCCACTTTAACTCGCCTTACCTTGTGGGCGTGTGGGACCCCGGCAACGCCTTCGTGCTGGGCGAGCCAGTGGGCGAGGGCTTCGCTGCCGCCCAACCCTACATCGCGCACATCCATATCAAAGACGGCGTTCGCCAACCCGATGGCAGCGTTCAGTGGGTCGTCGTAGGACAAGGCGAGGTGGGGTATGCCGAGCACCTGCGCCAAATCGCCCAAAGCGGCTACACGGGCTACCTCTCGCTGGAGACCCACGCGCGCGTGCCCGGTCTGACCCAAGCCGAAGTGTCACGCCACTGTCTACAAGCACTTCAAACTATGCTTACAGGAGGCAACTAATGGCTGGCATTACCGTACGCACTTTTCGCGAAATCCTCAAACGCAGGTTAGTCAAAGGCTTAGGACTGCTGGTGCTGTTGCTAATCGCGCTCAGCATGGTGATCTTTTTCGCGATTCCGCCAGGAGCGCCGCTGCAGCAAGGGGTGGCTGCAGGGCTAACCCAACCCGTGGTCAAGGTGGGTGATCTTACAATCACCGAAGGCGATCTCCAACGGTTCATCAATATCCAAACCCAGAAGAATCCGCCCTCTGACTACGGCAGCTTGCTCCAACTGCGCTATATGCTGGCGCGTAGCCTTGCCGATAACTTAGCATTTACGCTGGAGCTCGAAAAACAGGGCTACAAAGCCACCCCAACAGAAATCGAAGCTGCGAAAGAGCAGTTTGTGCAGTCGCAGCTGGATGTGCTGCGTGCGCAACTACTGCCCGAAGGCAAGGGCGACGACCGCGCCCTAGATAAAGCCCTGCGCGAACGGGGTACCTCGCTGCGCCGCGTGCGCGAGCAAATCCTCGCCGAAACTCCCGAAATCGCTTTCCGCATTCAAGTGGCACAAGACAAGTTCCGCAAAAGCCTGCGCGAAAAATACAACCCTACCGATGAGCAACTCCGCCTGATGTTTGAGCAGGTTTACCCCGCACGCATCTTTGTGTCGGCAAACAAGCATAAGGAAAAAGCCCAACAGCGTATCCAAGAAGCCTACAACGCTCTCAAAGCGGGCAAGCCATTCGCCGAAGTGGTCAAGCAATACTCCGATGATCCTGAGGACATCAAAAAGCGCGGTGGGCAGCAAGTAGGTAGCGGCTACTACGAAATCCAAGAAGGGCTGACGGAACTCTTTGGGGCGGAAGCGGCGAACCGCATCCTCGCCCTCAAGCCTGGCAAAGAGTATACCGAGCCACTGCAAGACAAGCAGAAGACCGGCTACTACATCTATACCATCGCGGAGCGCAAACTCGCGCTACCCGAAGACTTCGAGAAAAACAAGGACGGCTACCGCCAAGCATTCATCAACATGCGCGTTAGCCGCGAGGAGGTTCGCCTGCGCAACGAGGCACACCGCACCTTCAAACCCGAGATTGTAGACCCCGTCTTGGCGCAGTACGCGAAGATGGAGGGGCTGTTCCGTGAACCCATTCCTCAGCAAATCAAAGTGCTCAAGGAAGTCAACGAAGCCCTTACGCCCGTTGTGAATTCGGCAGACCCAAACCTACGCTTGGCGCAGTGGCTCCAAATCCTTGCACTGAACCGCCTCGTTGAACTGCATAAGGAAGTCAAAGACAAGGAGAACGAGAAAAAATTCCGCGAGCAGCTCATCACGGCTGTCAACCGTTTCTTCAACGAGGGCGGTGAGGATTTGAATATCCGCATGCTGCGTGCTCGCCTGCTGATTGAGGCGGGGCAGAAACAGCAAGCGCTGGACGACTTGGAAATCGCCGAGGGCTTAGCCGCGCGCCCTGAAGACTTTGGCTACCTGTTTGAAATCGCCCAACTCTACGAGCAGGCAGGGCGCAAAGATAAGGCCCAGCAACTGCACAAGCGTGCTGATGAGCAGCGGATTGCGCTCCAGCGTCAACAAGAAGAGATGATTCGCCGCCAAATCGAGGCGTTCCGTCGCCAGCAAGAGGAGGCAAAGAAGCAGCAGGAGGTCCAAGGACAAGGCTCTGCGCAACAGCCACCGCAGCAGGGGGCGCAAGCAAGTCAACAGGGTGGCGCGCAACCCGCTCAGGGGGCACAGCCACCTGCACAAAGCACACAGCCAAACACCCCTCAAACACGCCCTCAAAGCGGCTCATCACCGCAATCGCCCACGAAATAAACCCATCACGGCAGGGGCGGTTGGCAAGCCGCCCCTGCCATGGCATTAACATCCCCCTGCGAACCCCAACGCCCAGTGGATGCTGCTATCTGGGGCTGTTTGCAGAAGATTGCGCAGAATGTATTCCACTATCTCGCCCTGCGATGAAGACTTCCTCAATTGCAAAGCAATCTAATGCTCAGCGAAAGTGTGTTGCTGCGGCAGTCGCGCCAGTCGGTACAGATTTTCCACAGGCGTTCACCGTTGTAAGTATACCCCTGAAGGGTACAATATTCTCCACCATGCAAGCCGACATTATTCGCGCTCCCGCGGAGGTGCGCTGTCAAGACGAACTGCAACGCCTGCATGCTTGGGATCACTATCCACGCCCCACAGGCTGGAAACTCTCCCCACGCGCCGTCGAAAAGTTCATCTTAGGCGACGCCGAGCTGAACATCAAGCCCAAATACATCGGCGACCGCGACCGCATCCAAGTCGCCATCGCCACGCTTGCCAGCGACCGCGCCCTGCTGCTGGTGGGCGAACCCGGCACCGCCAAATCGTGGGTCTCCGAACACCTCAGCGCAGCCATCTGCGGCGACTCGAAACTCACTGTGCAAGGCACCGCGGGTACAACCGAAGACCAAATCAAGTATTCGTGGAACTACGCCCTGCTGATGGCGGAAGGCCCCAGCGACCGCTCGCTTGTGCCCAGCCCGATTCTGACCGCCATGCGCGAGGGGCGCATCGCCCGCTTCGAAGAAATCACTCGCTGCGTGGCGGAAGTGCAAGACGCGCTGATTTCCATCCTCTCCGAGAAAGCCATCGCCATCCCCGAACTGGAGCGCATCGAGTACGCCAAGCGCGGCTTCAACATCATCGCCACCGCCAACACGCGCGACCGCGGTGTGAACGAGATGTCCTCCGCCCTCAAACGACGCTTCAACTTCGTGGAGCTGCCCGTGCTGAGCGACCTCAAACAGGAAATGGCGGTCGTGCGCCAGCGCACGCAAGAACTCCTCGCCGACCACGAACTGCCCGTCGACCTCTCCGACGAACTCGTGGAGACGCTGACCACCGTGTTTCAAGAGCTGCGCCGCGGGCAAACTTTAGACGGCGAGCAAAAACTAAAAACGCCCTCCACCGTGATGAGCACCGCCGAAGCCGTGAGCGTGCTGTTTGGCGGATGCCTGCTGGCGACGCACTTCGGCGAGGGCACAGTCAACGGGCAACATGTAATGCGCCTGCTGGTGGGCGCGATTGCCAAAGAAGACAAATCCGACCTAGAGGTGCTGACCGAATACCTGGAGACCGTCGCCAAGAAGCGTGAGGGGCGCGTATGGAAGGAGCTGTACGAGACGCGACGCTGGCTGAAGTCGCTGTGAGTGCGGTGAACATTCGGGGCGTGCATGTGGTGCCCGTGCGCCACCATTCGCCCGCGATTGCCCGCGCCACGGCCGCCGTGATTCGCGCCCGGCGCCCGCGCCTCGTGCTGATTGAAGGTCCCAGCGACGCCAATCACCTGATTGGCGCACTCACCGCGCCCGACGCCGTCGCCCCGCTGGCGATTTTAGCCTATCGCCAACCCCAAGCGCACCAAGCCTCCGCCGACCTCGCCCCACAGGTGGTGTTCTATCCGTTCTGCGACTACTCGCCCGAGCTGGTTGCGCTGCGTACGGCGGCGGGGCTCGGCATCGAGGCGCGGTTCTGCGATATTCCCGCATCGGCAGTGCTGGAGTATCAGCAACAGGAGCAATCCGCAACCCCAGTAGCAAGCAACGCTACCCAAAAAGTGCCGACTCCCCGCCCCGCTCGGAATAACCGATCCATTTGCACGACAGTGAGCTTGTCATTCCGAGCCGAAGGCGAGGAATCTCAGAAAAGCCCCTCCGCCATTCCAAGCCGAAGGCGAGGGATCTTTCAAGCAAGCGTTGGTGCCAGCGGCGCAGAAGCCGTCGCTCCTGAGGCGACTCCCAACCTCTACACCCGCGTTGCGCGGCGCATGGGCTTTGACGACCACGAGGAGTGGTGGGAAGCCGTGTTCGAAACCGCCCTGCGCGACCCCACGACGCTGCTACAGCGCACTTTCGAGTGGGGGCAACTGGTGATTGGCGAAACGGGTGTCAGCGACCACGACGCCCTGCGCAACGCTTATATGTGGAAGCAGGTGGAAGAGTCGGGCGTTCCGCCCGAGCAAATCGTATTAGTGGTGGGCGCAGCACACGCCGCAGCGTTTGCCGACCCCAACTTCCGCGCCGCGTATGACCCCAACCATCCGCTACTGCGGGCGCGCCCTGCAGAGTTCGTGCTGACGCCCTACTCGTTCCCGCGCATGTCGGAGCAACTCGGCTACGGGGCAGGCAACCGCGCGCCCCAGTTTTATCAGGATGCCTGGGAGTTCGGCAGTTTGGAAGAAGCGACGCTGGCGACCCTCACGCGCCTGGTGAACAGCATGAAACTGCAGGGCGATATCGCCTCGCATGCCGATGCGATTGAGGCGTTCCGCCTTGCCAAACAGCTAGCGATGCTGCGCGGTAAGCCGCAGCCGGGCTACCGCGAGACGATTGACGCAGCGATTGCAGTGTTCGGGCGCGGACAGATAGAGCGCGTGGAGCAGCCCCTCAAACGCTTGATGATTGGCGAGCGCGTTGGGCGCGCCCCGCAGTCCGAGACGCAGCCCCCCGTGCAAGCCGAGTTCTATCGCCTCGCCCACGAGCTGCGCATCCCTATCAAAGACGACCCGACCGACCTGCGCCTGAACCTCGCCGAGCCGCACGCCGTGCAGCAGTCCATCTTTTTGCATCGCCTTGCCGTCGCCCAAATCCCCTTCGCCGATCTGCAATCAGGCGAGGCGGCGACCTACGGGCAGATGGCGCGCCTGCGCGAGAAGTGGCGCCTGCAGTGGACACCGCTTACCGATGTCGCCCTCACAGAAGCAGCCGTGTTCGGCAACACGCTGCGCGAGGTCGCACGGCGCAAAATAGAACCACGCCTGTATCAGCGCGAGCAGCTCGCCCAAGTCAGCGCAGCCGCCTTGGAAGCCGTGCTGTGCGAGCTGCCCGAACTGTATGAGCTGGCGTTGCAGGCGTTGGACGAGGCGTCGGTGCGCGATGGCGACTTTGTGAGCCTCGCACGGGCGGCGTACCAAATTGCGGGGCTGATTGAGTACGGCGCGGCGCGAGCAGTGCGGCAAGCGATGTTCGAGCCGCTGTTGCAGCGCATCTACACGCGGGCGTGCCTGCATCTGTTGCCCGCTGCCGACTGCGGCGACGACGAGGCACGCGCCATCGGCGAAGGCATGCAACTGCTGCACGAGATGGCACACAAACTGCCTTACTTGGAGGGTGACCTGTGGCGCGAGTACCTGCGCGAGGCCGTTCTGCGCGAGCAGACGCACGCCTATGTGGTGGGCATAGGGCTGGGGCTGCTGGGCTTTGTGCGCACAGCGGATGAAGACCTGTGGCTGCGCGCAAGGCGAATGCTCTCGCCTGCCACGCCCCCCGAGCAGGCAGCGGGCTTTCTGGAGGGCCTGCTGCACGCGCAGGGCAGCGCGGCGGCGCGTTCGCGTCCATTCGTGGAGGCGATGCACGCGTTCGTGATGAGCTTGCCCGATGAACAGTTCCTCCAAGTGTTGCCCATGCTGCGCCGCGCATTTAGCCGCCTCTCTGACCACGACATTCGGTATCTAACCGACAACTTGACGCGTGTGCTTGCTGGGGCAGTCGCGGTGTCGGTGGCGCGCGCAAGCGACGCGGAACTTTCGCGCGAGGAGGTGGCGCAGATTTGGGCGTCGCTGGCGTGGCTTACGGCAGAGTCGTAGCTTCAGACTGGGCGATTAGCCCCAAGCAGTAGCCCGCGCCGAAGCCGTTATCAATATTCACCACCACGACCCCAGGAGCGCAGCTATTGAGCATAGTCAGCAAGGGGGCAAGCCCGCCGAAGTGCGCCCCGTAGCCAACGCTGGTCGGCACGGCAATCACAGGGCAGCGCACCAACCCGCCCACCACGCTGGGCAGCGCGCCTTCCATCCCCGCCACCACCACAACCGCGCGTGCGCCTTGCAGCAACGGCAGGTGTTCCAGCAGCCGATGCAGCCCCGCCACACCCACATCGTAGCGCGTCTCCACACGCACGCCCATCATCCGCGCGGTGAGCGCTGCCTCCTCCGCCACTGGAATGTCGGCGGTGCCCGCCGAAAGCACTACGCCGTAGGGCTGTTCGGGGGCAGAAGGCAACTCGCCAACGGTGATGGAGCGCGCCTGCGGATGATACACCGCCTCAGGCAGGCGGGCGCGCACCGCTTCAAAGTGAGCTTCGGTCGCCCGCGTAGCTAACACACGCCCCCGCTCAGCTAAGCGAACGGCAATTGCCGCCACTTGCTCAGGCGTTTTGCCCTGACAAAAAATCACCTCAGGAAAGCCCTTACGCAAGGGGCGATGGTGGTCAATCCGCGCGAACTCTAAGTTCTGATAGGGCAGGTCGCGCAGAGCGCTCAAGGCGTCGTCCACGCTTAGCCTGCCCTGCGCCACCGCCTCCAACAGCGCGCGCAGTCGTTCAACTTCCACGCGCCATCGCCTCCGCCCGCGCTTTCACGCCCTCTAAAATGCCTTTCAGATTCAGCGTCACCAAGTGGTGAACCACCTTTTGCACCAGCGCGCCCAACAACGGCACGCGCAGTTCGTAATCTAACGTGCTGCGAAACAGCGTGCCCTCAGGATGGGGCAAAAACTCCCATAGCCCCTCCATTTGGTCGTAGTCGCCCTTTACCTGACGGAAGCGGCAGGTGTGGTTGGTGTCGTCCCAAAGGTCTTCCTCAATCCATTTCACTTGGAGTTTGAGTTGCGAGGCGTAGGCGACCCACTCGGTAAGGGTGCGGCTGCCGTCCGCGCTTTTTTCAAGGATTTTGACCGATTTGACATCGGGCATAAACTCTGGAAACGACTCCACATCGCGGGCGACAGCATACACCGTTTCCAGCGGGGCGTGGATGACCACCTCTAGCTCCACTCGCGCCATCGGCTAACCCTCCGCGCGTTGCTTGAAGCCGTTCAGCCAGTCTTGGATAATCGTGTTGACAGCGTTTTGGGCGACACCTGCAAACATCGGAGGCACATTCGCTGCATAGTCAATCGTTGCCGATAGTTTACTGCCAGCGCCTTCAGGTTCTACGCGCCACTCGCCCGTGAGTTTGACCAGCGCGTCGCCTTCTGGCTGCATCGTAATCGTATGGTTTGCTGCGTCAATCACAAGGCGCGACTTCCAGCGCACGGGCATGCCCACACCAGGTGCAACCACCTCCCATTCTAACAGAACGCTGGTGTCAGTGCGTTCCAGCACTTGCACTTGGCGCGTGTGGGGCAAGAACTGCGCAAACGACTCTGCTTGCTGTAGCACCTCAAACACTTTCTCTGGCGATGCGTTGATGCTCACCGATTTTTCAATCTTGGGCATAGTAGTCCTCCTCCACGCGGTAGTATACCTTTCGCTGTTGAGTAGGCGATGGCGAGAGTGAAGGTGGAGTAGCAATCTTTCCTCAGCAACCATTGGGCGTAGCCCAAGTTGCCAGTCGGTGAGATGCCTCGCCCTTGGCTCGGAATGACCCGTTTGTTCGGACGTAGAATGCGCTGTCCTGCCAGCGGGGCA